>JAFQGD010000005.1 GCA_017398355.1 Akkermansia sp.
CAGGCACTATTACGGTGAGCGGCTATAATCAAATAACCGTGGCCGGAGCTACGATGAATAATAGTGCGATAGATGCCACCTATATGACTATCAGCGGTACTTCTTCCTTTGTGGGGGATGTGACGGTATCCACCTTGCTGACACTGGGGGCCGATTTGGCAATTACCCTTGGGGCAGATGCCAGCCTGACGCTGGGAGAGGGCGCGCTTATTGATTTGGCCAATGCCACCTATACCGAGGATGCATTTGGCAACCGCACATATTCCGTCTTTGCTGCGGGCAGCACCGGCACGCATAACCTGGCGGATTTGACGGCATCTATGATTAAGGATGCGCAGATGGGGTACGAGTACGGTTTTGCAGATGGTGCTATTATCATGTCTTTGGTGAGCAAGGAGGTGTTCTTCGGGGATGGCTCGATGACATGGAACGATGAAGCGGATAATACACCTTTCGTCAATGCAAGTGATGAAGCGGTGGCTTTCGCAACGGGCGACGTTGTTACCTTCAATGGAACGGGCACAGCAGACGTGACCTTGGGTGAGGCTATCACCGCTACGGGTGTCACGGTGGCAGAGACTGCCACCGTGAACATGACGGCCGGTACAAACACTTTGACCGTTGCGGCAATGGATGTGGATGGCACCCTCAACTACACGGGAACCGCGTTGACAGCAACTACGTTGACGGTGAATGGTACCCTCAACTACAATGTGGCAGAGGGTGAAGCCACGATGGGCAACACCATTGCCGGCACAGGTACCTTGCAGAAGACGGGCGAGGGTACGCTGAATCTGGGCTCGCTCAAGAGCAGCAATATCACCGCCGCACTTCATGTGAGCGAGGGCGTATTGAAGTTCACCGACCCGTACAATGGCAGCAACGGGGAAGAAGGGGTCAGCACTCCTCATTTCCTTAATATCATTAGCAAGCTGACCACAAGTGGCACCGGCAAGTTGTTGATTGATGGGGATGTAGCCTATAATCGCCAGTCCGGTTCCAGCGCTATTGAGATAGATGACAATGTAGAAGTGGCAGGCTTGCTCTACGTGAATTCTTGGACAGCCAATTGCACATACAATGTTGTGTCGGGTGGTCAGTTGACGGTGGGTAACCGCCTGTACCTCAGCAACGCCCAGATCATGAACGTGAGCGGTGGCTCCCTGGATGCCGGTTCCATTTCTTTGGGCCACGGCGCAGGTGCCGGTTATACCTCTAAGCTCATTATTGAAAACGGCACGGTGAAGACCGGGGGTATCCTCTTGCGCCATGACAATGCCAGCACCATCAGCATGACCGGTGGTGAGTTGGAATTTACCCCTGCGGATGCAAGCACAAGTGTCATTTATGCAGACAATGGTACCTCCGGGTATGATGGTAATGCGGTTGCTGCCGCAAGCAACCTGAATCTTTCCTTCACCGGCGGTAAGTTGGTGGCCAAGGATAGCAGCTGGCTGCTGGGCGTGAGTGACACCGCCGCCAATGTGAAGATTAGCGGCGTGACGATTGAGACCGCCGCAGATAAGACCGCTACACTGGCCGGTAACATCAACTTTACCCCGGCAGAGGGGGCAGAGGGCACCATCACCAAGACGGGTGCCGGTACGCTCAAATTGAATGTGACAGAAGGGGTCACCATCACCAAGCTGGCCATTCAGGGTGGTTATGTGGGCAGCGCCAAGGCAATCACTCTTTCCGCACTGGAGATTACAGATGGCGGCTTGGCCTACGATTTGAGTAACTATGGCCTCATCACCGCCGCCAACTACAGCGGGGCTCTTACCCTGAACCTGAGCAATGCAACAGAGGGTGATTATGAGATCTTCCAAGGTGCAGAAAGTCTGAGTGCGGACCAAATAACTGTGGATAGCGGGGCGGATAGTCGCATCCAGGTGACTCACAGCGTAGTTGCCGGTTTGGTGAGCATTCATGTATCCATGGATACTGCGGCCAAGACGCTTACTTGGGATACCAACGGCGCAGACAACGTGTGGTCTACAGGCGGTGCAACCAACTGGGACTCAGATTCTACACCCGGGGCCGATACTTCTTTCTATGATGGGGATGATGTTGCCTTTGCGGGAGCCGGTGAAGAAATCACCATTTCCGGGGACGTGGCCCCTGCCAGTGTCACCGTGAGCGGCGAGGACTATAGCTTTGCCGGCAGTGGCAAGATTGTGGGCGAAGGTACGCTGACGGTGGAAAACGGTGGTAGTTTGGAAATTAAGAGCAAGCAGCGCTACACGGGCGGTACGACGGTGGCTGCCGGTGGTGAATTGATTTTGAGCACGGGCGGCGAAACCGGTGCCCTCAAGGGGGATATTGATGTATACGGTACCCTCAAGTTGAATGCCAACGATGCCACAGGCTGGGGTGGCGGAGCAGATGTAGTCTCCTCCATCAATGCGTATGAGGGGGGCTTAGTCAGTGCCACAACAACGGACAATTTAACCGGCTCCGGTACTGATATCAACCTGCAGGGTGGTGCTGTTTCCGGCGTGGCCGGTTCCAACTGGGATTTGGCATACGGTGGTGCAGAGCGTCAGTGGTCTCAGATAACTGCTGAAGCCGCAGCCGGCGCTACGGCTACTCATCCCACCGTCTCCACCATTTCGGATGTCCGACTTTCCCTGCGCCAGAATGCGACGATTATTTCGGTTGAGGAAAATGCTCAGTTGGTCATTTCAAGTGTCATCGCACAGAAGGGTGACCGCATCAACGGTGAAGCGGGCACCCCGGAGGGTTCTGTAGCCGGTTTGAACAAGGTAGGCGCCGGTGAGTTGGTGCTGAGCGGTGTAAATACCTATAATCAAGCTACTACCGTGGCAGCCGGTACCCTTACCCTGGCAGACGGTGGTGTGCTCAACAGCGTGGTGACGGTGAATGATGGTGCTACCTTCAAGCTGGAAGGTGGCTCAACCTATGGTGCTGCCGGCTTGGCAGGTGAGGGCAGCATCATCAAGACCGGCTCCGGCATTGCTAAGCTGACGGCTGCCACCACCGTTTCCTCCTTGGATATTCAAGAAGGCTTTGTGCAAACCGGTGCGGAGACCGCTACAATCAGCACGCTGACGGCTACTGCCGGAACCGGCTTTGCGTATGATTTGGCAGCGGGGCAGAAAAAGGTGGTGGCCGAGAGCTTTGATGGCCCCATCACCCTGAAGCTGATTTCCCTTGCCAATGGCACCTTCGAGCTGATGCAGGGTGCTGCGGGCTTGGATGCAAGCGATGTAAACTTTGAATACAGCGTGGGTTCTCGCGTGCAGGTGGATACAAGTGTGGTGGATGGTCTGGCCAAGTTGGAAGTGACCATCGGCACCAATAATCTGGATAATCTGGTGTGGAATACCGGTGGCGCATCTGATGATTGGGCAGCCGGTGGTGCAGCCAACTGGACCTCCGGCGGGGCTGCAGAGCAGTTCCTGAATGGGGATAGCGTGACTTTTGCCGGTACCGGTGAAACCATCACCATCTCCGGCACGGTGAGCCCCGCAGCGATGACGGTGACGGGTACGGGCTACGTCTTTGAAGGTACCGGCGCTATTGGTGGTACCTGTGCTCTGACCGTGGCAGGCGGTGCAGAGGCCACCATCTCTACCGTCAATACGTTTACCGGCGGTACAACGATTGCAGAAGGCGCGACCCTGACCATCACCAAAGCCAAGGCATTGAGCACGTTCAACAACATGACCAATGAAACCGTGCTTGGCAAGGTGAGTGGTGCCGGTACGCTTGTGATTAATTTGGATTCTGAGACGCGTGAGGCTGTGGCGAAGGGTTCCGGTGAAAATGCCAACATGGGTGGATTTACCGGTATCGTTGATGTGCAGCGCGGTACATTCTTTGTGGGTGAGCGCAATAATGGAGATGGAGCCGGTGCCGTGACGGTATTTGCGGCGCAAAAGGTGATTTTGCGCGAAGAAGGCAGAATGTGGTTGCATACGGACGGTAACGTGTGGGAATTGGGTGCAGCGGTGGATGCGATGTCCGGGGCAGAGCTGAATAATCGTACCGGTAAGAACAAGCTTAATGGTAAGGTGCGCTTTAATGTGTCGGATTTGGAAAACGGAAGCTATGATGCAGATGGTTGTGTTACGGTTCGACAGCACTGGGGCGGTGAAATGAACTTTGCCGGCTTGCTGGAGGGTGATGGCACAGTGCAGCTTCTTGCTCCGCTTCATTCCGTCGGCACTTATAAGATTACCGGGGATAATAATAGCTTTGCCGGTACATATAAAGTGGTAGATTCACAGGATGCCAATGCTAAGGTTGTCAACCTGCGATTGGGGTCACAAAATGCTGCTCAATATGCTGATATCAAATTGGCTACGACAGCATCTGCAAGCTACCTGCTGTTGGACAGCGATGCCACCATCAATGGCCTGTATGGCGTGGTAGATGCCGAGAATGCTGTGCAGGCACAGGGTGGCAACCGCACGCTGACGGTGACGGAAGGTGACTTTGGCGGCCTGATTATGAATAGCGGAGAGAATGTGCTTTCCCTTACCAAGCAGGGCGCAGGCACACTTGTACTGCGCGGTGCCAATACCTACACCGGTGCCACCACCATCAACGGTGGCACGTTGGAGGTAGCAGAGGGTGCCACTATGGGCACCACGGCCATTACCGTGAACAATGGCGGTACACTGAAGGTGAATGCCGGTACCTATGCCAACAGCATCACCGGGGTAGGCACCATTGCCAAGGGCGGCACGGGCTCAGCCTCGCTCAGCGGTATTGATGCTGCCTTTGCGGGCACTATCGATGTGCAGGGCGGCACGCTGAATGTGGGTGATGCGCTGGAGATTGGAACGGGCCGCACTCTGAAGGCAGGCGAGACAGGCGCTACGCTGAGCAGCGCCCTGACTCTGAGTGGCGGCACGCTGGCGCTGGACTATGCAGGCACCGGCAATGCTCTGAGTCTGAACAACGGTGTGCTGACCCTCGCCGGTGGCACCACGCTGAGCCTGAGCGGCCTTAGCCTGAATGCTGAGGCAGAGAACACCATCACCTTGTTGACAGGGGTTGGCAGCCTGCAAGGCGGCTTGGATGACGGCGCATTGGCTAGTGAGTACTTCAGTACCATCACCGGTTTGGGAAGCGGTGTTGATTCTTCTACCGTGGGGCTACAGTTGGTCAATGGCAATTTGCAGCTGTATGTGCCGGTACAGGCAACAGGTCTGGAATGGGGTGAAGGTACGGGGACTTGGGTGACAGGTGGCGACTTCACGGCCGATGACGAAGACTTCACCGCCGATGCCGCTGTGCGCTTCGGTGCGCTGACGGGTGAGAGCGACACCGTGACCATCTCCGGCGCTCTGAGTGTGGGCCAGATGACGGTGGATGCCGGTGAGGGCAAGACCTATGAGTTCACCGCAGAGAATGATGCATCCGGCATTGCCTCGGTAGAGGGTATCAGTATTAACAGCGGCACGGCTTCCTTTGGAACCGGCACGCTGGATATGGCAGATGGCAGCATTACAGTGAACAAAGGTGCTACCCTGAGCTTGGCCAACGGTGCTATTACCACCGCCAATGCTGTGGATTTGGAACTCAAGAATGGTTCCGCGTTGGAATGGCAGACCGGCAACACCACCGATTACAGCTCTGCCATGGATGTGGCCAATGGTGCGGCTATTTCCTTGGTGAACAACTCCGGAAGTGCTATATCGCTTACCGCCGGTTCATTGAACGAAAATGGCGAGACAGCTACGGTGAGCATGAGCGGAGGCAATTTCAAACTTGTTGCCGGCTCACTGAATGGCACGGTAGACATGGGGACTGGTGTAAATGTAGAATTGCTGCGCAGTGCGGCCTCGTTTGCCCAGAACTTTACCGGTGAAGGTGGCTTAATTGTGAATCCGCATCAGGGTGTGCGCCGCATTAGTGGTGAAAATACATACTCCGGAGAAACTCGTCTGGATGCACGATTGATTGTGGAAGGTGCGCAAGCCTTGAGTGCCAATACGGTATTTACGGGCAATGCCGGGCAGTTGTATTTGTCCAAGGCAGCCGGGGCTGGTAGTGCAGAATACACAATAAACCGAGTACTTGTGACCAGCACGAACCAGATGACCTATGTGGGCATAGGGTCAAACGCAGAGGATGCGGACTGCGGTGGCCCGGTGACGGGTGTTACCTTGGCGCTGGGAGCCCAAGCCAACGTAGGTGGCAAAATCTACGTTCGTGGAGGCAATACGCTGGATGTAGCAGCCGGTGCAACCATTGGTGATTTTGTAGACGTAGCGGCCAATGCGACCGTGAAGTTGCATGGCGCTATTGCCAACAAGATTCAGGGTGCCGGCACGGTGCAGGTGAGCGGCGACATCACTTGGGATAATACGAACAAGGTATATACGGGCGAGACACAGGTACTGGCCGATAGCACGCTGACGGCATCTGCTCCGTTGACAACCGGTGGCGGCAAGGTAAATGTGTTGGAAAATGGTGCCATCATCATCACAGATACCACTGATTGGGCCAACAAGGTCTATGGTGCCGGTGCGTTGGTGCTGGTGAATACGGTGACAAATTTGGATGCGGTGATTGATGGCTCTGCAGCTGACACCCTGGCTACAGCTTACGTAGGCATGCCCACGCAGACCTTCTCCACGACGGATGTGGATGGTATGCTCCAAATCGATGATGCCGCTGCCGCAAATTCTGCTGCTAAGATTACCAACTTGGTGGTGAATGCTGGCTCGGGTATCAATGTAAGCACAGTGGGCAACGCTCTGAAGATTGGTCAGAACCTGACACTGAGCGGTGCAGGTGATACCGCTGCTGAGCCCGGTACAGCCGATGCTGCGGCTTTGGCTATCACTACCGCTTCCGGCGAGACGAAGATTAACTCCAATATCACCTTGGCGGCTGATGCTACCATCTTTGCAGGTGGTACAGGAGACCACCGTTTGAATGGCAGTTTCAACGGGGCTGGCTATACCCTGACCAAGACCGGTAGCGGATTCTTGGGATTGGGTGCTTTTGCCTCCGGCAGCACCAATGACCTGAGCGGCGATATGGATATCCAAGGCGGTACGATTCAGTTGGTGGGTATGGGTACGGCAGAGGCGCGCCAGGCCATTGGCAAGACCACGATGTCAGCCGGAACTAAGTTGTATTTCTACTCAGGTCACTATGACTTTGCAGATGCTGATGGGGCTATAGCATTCGATGGTGATGCGACTCTTGATTTGGGCGCTGAGGCTACGGCAAAACTTTCTACAAATGTGAGCGGTAGCAGCATCGTGACGATGCGATCTAGCGGTGGAAACGCCAATGGCACGTTGACATTGGCTGCCGACAACGATTTCTCCGGCACTTGGCAGTTGAATTCTGCGGCATGGAAGCTGGTTTTGGCCAACGCTGATGCTGTGAAGAATGCCACTGTGCAGATGGATGCAGCCGGCACGTTGCTTCTCACAGATGAGGCTGAGAACTACAACATCACCTCTCTGAAGGGGTCTGCTACGGGAGCCAAAGTGAATACGAGCAGCAATGATCGCCATGGCTTGGTTATTACCAACACACTGACGGATGTAGCTGCATCCAGCTACTCCGGTGCTGTGGCCGGTACGGTGGATGTGAAGCTGGCCGGTGGTGTGCAGAAGTTTACCGGCACACTGAGTGATGGCGCAACCTTTGCAGTGAGCGATGGTACGCTGGCTATTTCCTCCGCAGACCAGAGCGGCACACACAGCTTCACCACCACGGGTGGTGTGCTGGATATGACCGGTTATGGCCGCGCAGATGGTGCTGCCGGTGCAGATTCCATCGTAGCTTTGGGCGGGCAGGTGAATGGCCTGAACTTGGCTGCCAACATGGTGTTGACCGGCACGAGCGATGTAACGGCTGCCTATGAGACCATCACTTTGGGTGGTAACACAGTGCTGGGAGGCGGGCAGATGAACTTCCGTGTGACGGATTCCACCGATGCTACAAACACCATTCCCGGTTTGGCCGGTGGCTTGTACAAGGAAACCAACACGCTGTACCAAGTGGGTACCGGTGCGGATGACAGCATCAGCCTGACCGGTGGGGAGAAGACCAGTCTGAACATTTCCTTGCTGGAAGGTTCTATTATTGACCCCACCCCGGGCAGTGGCGCCGGTGAGTACCGCGACCATCTGTTGATCAGCGGTATCAGCGGTGTGACGCTGGGTGATGCATCTGCCTACTTCGACATGAACTTGGAGAACATTGGCAGCACGCAATACTCACTGCAGTTTGTGCAGAGCGCAGTAGACAGCACCTTGGCAGATTTGGTGTTGCGCGCCATGGGCGCTGCAGAGACGCTGTTCTGGGATGCTGCAGAAGGTGGTGTGTGGAACACCGCTGAGGGTAATACCGATTGGGTGAAGGCTGATATGGCTAGTGGCTCCCCCGTAGCTACCACGACGCCGGCGGACTTTGAGCAGTACGACCACGTCATCTTCGATGATTTGGCCGGAGCTAAGGAGATCACCGTCACGATGGGAACGGATGAAGAAGGCAGGGCTATTGAAATTGGCAGCATGAAGGTGCAGGCGGATTCTACCAACTACACTATCAAGGGCAGTATCAGCAGTGCTGCGGGCAATATCGGTGCGATGCTGAGCAAGACCGGAGCCGGCACATTGACACTGACCGGTGCCAATAGCTATGCCGGCAATACCATCATCACCGGTGGTACCGTCATCGCCCAGAATGAAGCGGCATTGAGCAATACGCAAGTGCAGATTTATGGCGCCGGTACGTGGTTGGTGCTGGATTACGCTTCCACAGGAGATGGCATCTTTGATGCTACGGTGAAGCTGGATGGCTCCGGTACGAATCCCGGTGGTTCTCTGCGTGCCTTGCAGGATGCCAAGGTCAATGTGGTCATCGCCGGCGACAATGCGGCCAAGGATGTACAGGTGGCCAGCGGTAAGACGCTGGAGCTGAACGTGCTTTCTGCAGTGAGCACCAAGCTGGGTGGCCGTTTCTACATCAATCGCGACGGCATGGCCGGTACCTTGGTCATGAACTTGGCAGATAATACCACCTTCACACGCACCCAGAACACGGAAGTGTACGCCGGTGAATACGTGCTGAAGGGTGGCAATGGCACCACGATGCAGGATAAGAGCCTGCTGGTGGCAGCCGGCGCTACTACCCGCGTGCAGGGTGGCATGACCTTGCAGGTGGATACCTTGGGTGGTATCAGCGGTACATACGGTGATGTGGTGCTGGAGGATGCTTCCAAACTTGCCATCAACTCGGCAGATGCTGTGACGATTAACAACGCCATCACCTCCGAAGGTGCTACGCTGACGGCTCAGAATGCTACGCTGAAAGATTTGACGCTTTCCGGTGATGCAGATACCACACTTGCCGGTGGCACTTGGGAGCTGAAGAAGGGTGCTATCAGCTGGGCTGATGGTGCAGACGTTTCCTTGGCTCTGGGTGAAAACACCACCGTGAAAGTGGATGATGACACGCTGAAGAGTGTGAAGGTGGATGCCGCCGGTGCTACGCTGACAACGGCCAAGACCGCGGCAGATAGCGTCTCCGATTTGAGCGTGGGCACCATTACCGTGGGTAATGGCGGTAGCGTGAGCAAGGTTGATTTGACCATCACCGGTACCGGCTCTGCCATTCAAGGCACCGTGGCCGGCCTGACCGTGGCTCAGGAAGGCAAGGTAGGCGATGCTACACCTGCATTGAGCTTGGCAGGTGGCGTGGCTGATAGCCTGACGATTGAACGCGGCGTGGCTTCTGTCACCGCGACGGATACTTTGGCTCAAATCAGCAGTGGTACAGTGCTTATCAGCGGTGCTGATGCTGCCCTGCAACTTAATGGCGCGAATGCACTGGTGAAGGATGATGGCAATACAGCTGCTGATATCACCATCAATGCCGGTAAGCTTTTGGGTGCCGGTGGCTACACCGGGCAGGTGACGGTTGATGATGAGGGCGAGGCCCGCACCATCACACTGGATGGCCTGAGCGATAAAGCTACGGTGGTGTTGCAGAAGTTCGAGACCGAGAAGGGCGTGAGCACGCTGAAGGGCATGCAGAACCTGACCTTGGCCGGCAGCTCCTACATTACCCTGACGAGCAATTTGGAAGCCGGTGAAGGCAACCTGCTGTTCGACTTTGCTGATGCTACCGGCAAGGTGCAACTGGCCGAAGGCGCCACGATGACGGTGGATGTGAACAGTGTGCTGGGCAATGTGCTGGATGCTACTGAAGCGGGCGGCATTACCTACACGCTGGCAGACGCAGATATTTCTGCACTGGGTACACCCGGCAAGGTTGTCTTTGATTCTGTGCTGAATCTCTACAACATTGTAGCAAGCTTCAACACGGATGGTACGTTGGTGCTGAGTAATACGCAGGTGCCGCTGGCAGATGAAAGCATCTACCGCAGCTCGGATGACAACGTGGATAGCACGGATTGGGCCGGCAATGGGGCCGATGTATACTCCAGTGGCGATAAGTATGCTTCCGTCTACATCGACAAGGATACAGTGGTTGACCTGAAGGGAGTGGCTCCGGATGCAGCCCATGCTAAGGATGGTTTGGTGCTTTCCAACCTGATTGGCCGCGGCAATGGCGCTACGCTGACGATTGAAGGCGATGGTGACGATGTGGTGACCATCAACAACAACCTGGAGGCAGATGACCTGGGTAGCAACGTGAAGTCCCTTTCCTTCAACGGCGATATCGATGTAAGCGGCACGAAGCTGCAGCTGCTCAACACCATCGCCACCCCCGGTTCTGCTGATGCCGGTGAGTTGGATACAGAATCTGTATACCAAGTGAACGGTAGCCTGACGGCCGATGCTGATAGCCCGGTTGAGCTGACTGCCGGTATCTTGAGGCTGAATGGAAGGGGCAACGACACCAGCACGCTGGAAGGCGGTCTCACCGTGGAGAGCGAGATGGCTCAACTCCAAGTGAGCGGTGCAGCCGAAGTAGGCGGCAAACTGCAGGTGAGCGATGCACTTGGTGGCTCTGATGAGCCGGATGATGTGATGCTGCTTAGTGGCGGTATGCTCACCTTGATGAATGGTGCCTCAGTAGAAGCCGGGTTTGGTATCATGGCAGAATCGCAGGGTAAGGAGACGCTGCGAGTGGCAGAGAACGCCACGGCTGCTTTGGGCAGCGGCTCTTCGGTGCAGAATGCTGTGCTGGAGCTGCAGCAGGGTTCTGCCCTGCAGGTGGCAGCGGATTCCCTCGTATCTGTGCGTGGCTTGGTCGGTAAGGGTGCTTTGGTACACGCTGCTGAGGAGGGTGCTACATCTGCTCCCGATATCATCATCACCCCGACTCGTAACAGCGTGTTCAGCGGTGATTTGAGCCAGTATGAGGGTCGCATCTCCGTCATCGGCTCAGATCAGACAACTGCTACCCAAGTCTTCGATAAGGTGACAACGGCCGCTGCTGCTGATTCGAAGCTTGATATGTGGCTGAATGATAGTGCGGTCATTAATGTGGCAGAAGAAACGGGCAACAAGACCCTGAACCTGCGCGAACTGCATTTGCTGAAGGATTCCGAAACCACGTTTGAGGTGAACAGCGACACGATGGCTGCCGGCGGTGCTCCTGCACTGGCTGTGAACACCACGGCTGCTATGATGCCGGGCGCAGAGCTGCTTCTTTCCTCCACCGGTACTGAGGTGCTGAGCGAGCAGGCAGAGTTGCAACTGCTGACGGCTGCAGAAGGTGTGAACCTGAGCGATTGGGATGGAGCTGATATTACCTTGGATATCACCGATAACGCTTTCCGCAAGATGAGCGAAAGCGCAACCCTGAGCGTGGTGGGCAACGGCGTATACGTCAACATGACTGCCAGCAGCACCAATCGCTATGCGGATGCGGTGAGCGCCCCGAACGCCTTGGCCGGTGCAGCTCTGCTCTGGCCGGTGGCTCCGGACACCCTGTCCGTAGATTCTGCACTGAAGGCTGTAGACCAGGCTGTGGCAGATATGCTCAAGGCCGGGGATACCAAGGAGGCTGAACGTGTACTGGCCGCCACGGCCGGTGCAAGCACGGCGGTGCTGGGCTCTGCCTTCTCCGCTGATGTGGAGCGCCAGTTGCGTGCTATCCGCAACCGCACCACCTCCATGGGTGTGAACCAGTGCGAGGTGAACGAGGGCATGCCCTATGTGAATGCTTGGATTAACGCTGAGGGCGACCACCGCGAAATGGATGCCGATGGCTTGGCTGCCGGCTACAGCTTGGATAGCTGGGGTGGTACCGTGGGTGTTGATGTAGACATCACCAACAACCTGACCTTGGGTATGGCCGTTACCGCCATGTATGGTGATTTGGAAGCCGATGCCGCTGATAAGGCTGATGGCGACTTTGACACGCAGTATGTATCCCTCTTTGCCCGCGTTGCTCACAAGGCATGGGTACATACCTTCGTGGCAACTGTTGGCCGCGCGGATGTGACGCTTGACCGCACCGTAAGCTATGCCGATGGTTCCTATAAGACCAAGGGCGAAACGGAAGGTATGGGCTATGGCCTCATGTACGAGGTGGCTCGCACCTACTCGCTGAGCGAGGATGGCAGCACCTGCTGGCAGCCGGTTGTCAACCTGACATGGCGCCACAGCAGCATTGATGGCTATGCAGAGTCCGGCAGCGATGCCGCTTTGGCCGTGGGTGATCAGGATATGAACGTCTTCACCATCGGTGCCGGTGCCCGCTTGCAGACGGTGATTGGTGAAAACCTGTACAACCGCGCTTCTATCTTCGAGGCCCGCGCCTTGGTGAAGGTGGATGCCGGTGACCGCGAAGGTGAAGCCACCGTGGCTCTGCTGGAAGGTGCCAACGATGCCAATGTGACCGCCGCTGAGGTGGGCGCTGTGGGAGTCGAAATCGGTGCCGGGGTGACCATCCCCGTCGGCCTGGAAGGCGGCTCGCTCTTCATCGATGGTTCTGCCGAGTTCCGCTCCGGCTACAGCAATGTGAATGGTACCGTAGGCTACCGCATCAACTTCTAATCGAAGCCTACTCAACTCACAAAAAAGCTCGTCTTGCTTTGGCAAGGCGGGCTTTTTTGTGTATTCTGCGGCTGCACCGCAGTCTTCATTACCGGCGTAGCCGGTTCTTCATTACGCCCGGCAGGGCGTTCTTCATAACGAGCGGCGGCGAGTTCTTCATTACAGGTCATCAGTCCTGTTCTTTATCATAGCGCAGTATAACATTTTGCAGAGCTATATGCCCCCGGATTACCATCCGGGTTCCGGTTCATTTTTCTGCATAGTGAGGTGGTTGGGGATTCGGGGGCTTACCAAGTCGGCAGATTCATCTACCGGCGAAAGGAGTATTATTAAAAATAATTTTGAATAACAAATTTGCTTGTCAAGTCTTTGTATTTTGGCTATGATGTAGCGACATGGACAACGCGCTTGCCTCAATTTCCTTGCAGCTTGCTACGGATATTATACATCTTTGCGATGGTATCAATAACAGAGCTCACATCAAAAATCAGATTTTGCGTTCATCCGGTAGTATAGGAGCCAATATCTATGAAGCTCAATATGGGTACAGCCGAAACGATTTTGTTTGTAAACTACAAATTGCACTCAAAGAATGCAATGAAACATTCTATTGGCTTGAGTTGCTGAGAAACTCTGAGACGATAACGGATGAAGAGGCTCAACCTCTTGTTACGAAATGTAGCCGTTTGCGTTTTCTGTTGGTGAAATCCATTAATACGGCTAAATTGAACCAATCCTGACGATTTTTTATGCTCGTTTTGTTCGCAATGAAGAACAGGTCTGATGACCTGTAATGAAGAACGCCCTACCGGGCGTAATGAAGAACCGGCTGCGCCGGTAATGAAGAACTCGCTACGCTCGTTATGTAAAAAAAACACCCGCCTTGCCAGAGCAAGACGGGTGCTTTTCATGCATGTAAGCTTTTCTTACTTCTCGCTCAGGGAGCCGATGCCGGGAAGAACCTTGCCTTCCAGCAGCTCCAAGGAAGCGCCACCACCGGTGGAGCAGAAGGAGAGCTTGTCTGCCACCTTGAACTTCTTGGCAGCTGTTACAGAGTCGCCACCACCCACGATGGAGATGCAGTCGGACTCGGCGAGGCATTCTGCCACGGCCTTGGTGCCCTTGCTGAAGGAATCCAGCTCGAACACGCCCATGGGGCCGTTCCAGAGGACGGTCTTGGCGGTCTTGATGATGGAGCAGATTTCTTCGATGGCTTTGTCGCCGATGTCGATGCCCATACCACCTTCGGGTACTTCGCCATTTTCAGCCCAAGGAGCGGTGCAGAAGGTTTCTGCGCCTTCTTCAAACTTGAAGGAGTAGCGGGTGTCGGCGGGGAGGATGAACTTGACACCGCGAGCGGCAGCATCGGCCAGGATTTCGTTGGCAAGGTCGAGCTTGTCGGCTTCAATCTTGGAGTTGCCTACGTTCTTGCCTTGGGCAGCCAAGAAGGTGTTGGCCATAGCGCCGCCGATGATGAAGGTTTGGCTCTTTTCCATGAGCTTGGAGAGCACCTGAATCTTGTCGGACACCTTGGCACCACCCATGATGACCACGAAAGGCTGGGCAGGGGACTCAAGCTTGCCTTCCAAGTACTCGAGCTCGTGCTCGATGAGGAAGCCCATGGCGGATTTCTCGGCAAAGTGAGTCACACCCTCGGTGGAGGCATGGGCGCGGTGGGCAGAGCCGAAAGCATCGTTCACATACAGTGTGGCGTTGCCGAGCAGGGCCTTGGCGAAATCGGGGTCGTTCTTCTTCTCCTTCTTGTCGAAGCGTACGTTGTCCAGCAGGAGCACATCGCCATCCTGCAGGGCGGCGCGGGCGGCGGTAGCTGCCTCACCGATGGTTTCGGGCACAAATGCCACGGTCTTGCCCAGGTGCTGGGAAAGGCATTCAGCTGCGGCCTTCAGGGAGAACTCCGGCTGGTAGCCGGTACCATCCGGGCGGCCCAAGTGGGAGCAGAGCACCAAGCGGGCACCCTTTTCCAAGAGGAATTTGATGGTGGGAAGGGCGGCCACGATGCGAGCATCGTTGGTGATGGCGCCATCCTTCATGGGTACGTTGAAGTCCACGCGCATGAGGACTTCCTTGCCTGCGACGTCAAGGTCGCGTACGGTCAGTTTAGCCATATGATTGATTGGATTGTTTGGTGTTAGAAAAGTATCGGGTGCCCGTGGGCGCGCATATTTTAACGGAAAATAATGCATTTTCAAGGCTAAAGTGTGGCAAAAATGAGGAAAGGAATTTCATATTTCAAATTTCACATTTCAAATTGAAGGCAGTGTGCCGCGCGCTGCGCAGAGGAGGGTGGAAGAGGAGAAAATTTCCTGCAAGTGGGTGTTTTTTCGGTTTGAATACTCAACAAATGTTGAGGTTTGCGGGTGGACGCCGGAGGAGAAATTGAGTCATTTTCTCCCGCGCGGGCATGGCGTGCGCACGAAAAACGGGTGAAAAGCCTGAAAAATGAGGAGAATTTACCTATTTTTTCACAAAAAAAGTAGAGTGGGCTCTACTTTTGGCTTGACGAAGGGTAAAAAAACTGCTAAATTGCGGTTACCGCCAGAGTACCGCACCTAAGAGAAACAGTTTTGCGAAATTGTTGGGGTGTGGTACAAGATGCGGAACAACATACAAGCTACACGATATGAAGATTAAGACTGCACTACTCGCCGCGGCTCTTGCCGTGCCTGCTCTTGCAACGACAACTCCCGCAGCTCCGGCTGCTGATAAGTACGATGGTGTGAAGCCCGTATCTGCCAAGCGTCTTTCCGGCGCGTTGCAGGTGGGTTACGCTACCAACTATACCGGCCGTGGTTATGTGGTGTCTCACTCCGTAGCGCAGGGTGACAGCGTCATCAACACCGGCTTGAAGCTGAACTATGATTTTGGTAAAGAGAAGCTGTGGAGCGCCTCCATTACACTGGCATACAATGTTCCGACCTCCGGTCACACCTTGTATGGTAATCCGAATGCTAGCGTTAAAACGATAGCAGGGAAATTGATGATGGGTGGTATGCCATATGAGCAAGCTATGGCGCACGCGCAAGCTGCTTATGGCAAGGTAAAGATTAAGCAGCTCAACATCGAGAATGAGTTTGCCGTCATCACGGCGATGAACTACACGCCCAAGAGCGAGCTGTGGAATGTGAGCTTTGGCCACGATTACATTCACGGTGGTTTGATTGGTGTGATGGTGAAGCACTACGCTAAGGATGGTGCCTCCAGCGCTAACGAGTTCTTCATCCACCCTGAGTGGACCCCCTACAAGTGGCTTTCCGTAGGTGTGAAGACCAGCTACAGTGCTTCCGGTATCTGCGGTTGGTGGTTTGAGCCCACCGTCACCCTGAAGGCTCCCATCGTGGGTACGCCGGAGGATATCAAGGTGGCGGGTGTGCTGACCTTTGGTATGTCCGCTGCTGCCAAGTACTTCGACAACGGGCACTATGCATGCGATAACGGTGCACAGGCATTCTACATCAAGTTCCAGACACCTTGGTTTGCCAAGAAGAACCTTATCATCACTCCCGGTGTGAGCTTCAACTGGGCCGGCCCCGGTGCTCTTGCTGCCAACAAGTGCTCTGAGTTCCGCGAATACTCCGGCAACTTCTACAACTACCCCTTCCGTAACTTCGGTGTGGTGGGTAGCCTGAGCGTGACTTACACATTCTAATTCTTCTGAGTCATTTTTGGCTCGCCAAACGCGGGTAGCGTGTTATAATACACAAAAGCCCGCAGCGTGGGAAACCGCTCTGCCGTGGATAAGGTAGAGCGGTTTCTGCGTGATACCTCTCTCTTACACACACTCTCTCACCCTTTCATACATACATTATTATGGCACAGCTGAACGTACATGGTCAGGAAAATATCGTGCAGCCCGGGTTTTACATGCCCAACAGGCTGAGCATTGATGCCGGCAAGGCGCTGCACCACTTATTGCAGGGCAAAGTTTGCTACTTGGTAGACCCAACCTTCCCGCCGGCTCCGGAGATAATGGAATATCTGAAGAGCAAGGATATATCCATCGAATACTTTGATTTTCGCCACACAACGTCCCGTGCCGTGCGTGAGCAGATTCTCAACCGCATGCAGCAGGGGCTTAGCGTGGTGTTCCTGCCGGGGCTGATTGCGAAGGTGCGTGGCACAATGGCCGATGTGCCCTCACCTTTCCTCTCCAATGTGGGTAGCTTGCACATTTCCCCTGTACCGGTGTTCTTGGGGCATTATAATGACGATGATATCAATGCTTTGTACTCCAACGGCAATGTACCGGCCACGCGAGAGGAATTGTGGATTATGCCGCAGCTGCGCCCCGGTCCTCAAACGGGTGAGCGTCTGCTGAGTGCCTGGTTGGAGAAGAGTGCAGAATTGTTCTCTGCCAATCCGTTCCTGAAACGCTCGGTGACCACGGAGTTGGTGCGCGCCATGAAGGCCAATCCGAAGGTGGAAGTGGTGGACGGCATGACGGGCAACCCGCTGCCGAACTTCAAGCTGCTGGGTGTATCTATGACGGTGGCCAAGCTACTGCGCAAGAGGGATGATGAGCGCATTGGTGTGATCTTGCCCCCCGGCCCCGGCGGCACGATTGCCACACTGTCCTGCTTACTGGCAGGGATGACCCCGGTGTTGATTAACTACGCTTCTTCTCGTGAGGCTTTTGAAAGCACCGTGCGCCAGGCCGGGCTCAAGACTTTTATCACGGCGCGCAAGTTCATGCAGAAGCTCACCACTTTCCCCTGGCCGCCGGAAGAACAGTTGATTTTGGTGGAAGACCTACTCAAGAATCTTTCCAAGGCCAGCCTCATCAGCAATGTGATGATGGCCAAGATGGCACCTGCCAACATGATTTGCCGCATGTTCAATACGGATGCCCGCTGTGATGGCGCCGAGTGCGTGATGCTCTTTACTAGTGGCTCCTCCGGTGAGCCGAAGGGGGTGACGCTGACCCACCGCATGGTGTTGGCCAACGTGGCCCAGTGCGCTGCTCGCTTGGATTTGACAGATGCCAAGTTCCTGGCCAGCTTGCCCATTTTCCATAGCTTCGGCCTTACCGTGACAATGATGCTGCCGCTGTTGACCGGGCATCCTTTCTATGCATATCCCAACCCCACGGATGCACGCAACCTGTGTGAAATCATCAGGAAGCATGGCATTACCCTTGTGTGCGCCACGCCTACCTTTGCCCGTGGCATGCTGCGCCGAGCAGAGGAAGGCAATTTTGCCACCGTACGCCAATTTGTGGTGGGGGCAGAGAAACTGCAACCCGATTTGGAGGATGAGTTCATGAACCGCCACGGAGTCGGCCTGCTGGAGGGCTACGGCCTGACGGAAGCTGCCCCTGTGTGTGCTGCTAACATGCCTGATGCACCCATGGTGGAGGGCTCCAAGTTCTATGTACCCGGTACCCGCAAGCGCAGTATTGGCGCACCGTTGCCCGGTATTGCCGTGCGCATTACTGATGTGGATGATGATACCAAGATTCTGCCCCTCACAGAGCGTGGCATGATTTGGATTAAGGGCTCCAACGTGTTTAATGGCTATGTGGGTCGCCCCGAGATGAATGCCGAAATCTTCGACAACGGCTGGTTCAAGACCGGCGATATCGGCCAGATGGATCTCAACGGCTTCATCACCCTGGGTGGCCGCCTCTCACGCTTCTCCAAAATTGGCGGCGAAATGGTGCCCCACGAAGGCGTGGAGCTGGCTATCAGCCAGGCTTTGAACCTCAACCCCGAAGAAGGCGTACAAATCGCCGTGACGGGCGTGAGCGATGCTCAGAAGGGTGAAGCCTTGGTGTTGCTCTCTGCGCTGCCCCAGCACCAGCGTAGCTCTGAGGAAAAGGAAATCCTGACCTCTATCCGCAATATCCTCATCGAGCGCCAGATGCCCAATCTCTGGGCTCCCAAGTATCTGGTGCCGGTGGAAGCCATCCCCACTCTGCCGACCGGCAAGCTCGACCTGCGTGGCTGCAAACTGCTGGCAGACGAAGCCCTGTGGGAGCTGAATAACTAAGCTCCGCTACGGTACACTTTCTTACACCGCCGCGAGTCTCCCATGCGCGAGGCTCGCGGCGTTTTTTTCTCTTCCCATCTGCACAGGGAGTGAGGAATGATTGCATATTTCAAATGGAGGGAAGCTTGCCCGCGCGGTTTTTTTGATGAAGAACCCTCAAGGAGGATAGTGAAGAACGCCCTAGCGGGTGTAACGGAGTGAAAATGGAGAAAAAAGAAAAAAAATTCAGAAATGGATTGACAAATGGGGTGTATTAGAGTGTACTAGGGGTACGGCGAAGTGTACGCAGAAGGATGATAAATGAATCAACAGTGATGTTCACGGGCAACGTGACGCATAAGCTGGACCCCAAGAGCAGAGTGGCGGTTCCGGCCGGGTGGCGTGCAGCCCAAGGGCAGACCTTGATTCTGATTGATGCAAGCAGTGAGAGTTACCGCATCTTGAAGTGTTACACCAAGGAAGCATTCGCCGAAAAAATGACCACAATCCGCATCCAGGCAGAGGCACAAGGAATCAGCCCGGGCGAGATTGATTTGTACGTTGGTAAGATTACCGGGTGCAGCTTTGAGGCAGAGGTGAGCACGCAAGGTAAATTGCTGATACCCAAGAAGCAGCGCGAGCGCATAGGATTGGTGGAAAATGCCACCATTGTGGGTCGTGGAGCTTACTTTGAGATATGGAAACCGGAGGACTTCGAGGCGACAAATGCGCCGGAAGTTCTTGGCCGCCTGAAGCTTGACCAGATGTTCCACATCCTCTCATGAATGCCCCCGGAACAGTCGTGTATGCCGGGCAACAGGAGCCGGTTGGAATCTGTTACCGCATCGTGATGTGGGAGGCCGATGCCTTGCCACAAAGCAGCTTGGAAGAGTGGAAAGATGCCCGCAAGGATTTGATGGCTGCCATGAGAGATGCCGGTATCAAAGGCGCTCGTGGTAAGTTGTCCGGGCTGGAAAAAGAGCTGCATGAGCTGAATTGTCGAGTGATAGAAGGGCCTTTGGCCACGTGCCCGCGCCGCGCCCTTACGTGTACGCGCGCAAACGCGCTCGCGTTGTTGCTGGCCGCAGAGGAAGGCGTGTTGGGCTTCCGCGTGGGTGCTTGTAGCGTGGAAGTGCTGCTACAAGCCGGTGAAGAGTGTGACCTGGTTGCCATGCAGGAAAGCTGGAAGCGGAGCACGGAAGGCGTGGAGTGGTGCAGCGATGCTATCTGCGAGGCTATGATGCCTGCTGCGGCTGCACGTTTGCAGGCCGAGTACCGCGCAGCTGATACGCTGAGCGAAACAATTGCAGAGGAAGAAGCTGTTACCGATTTAGAGTTGTCGCCCTTCCACCACGTGACGGTACTGGCTCGCGAAGCTGTGGAGGCGCTGCAGCCCGCAGAGGGGCGCGTGATGGTGGATGCTACCTTGGGCGGCGGGGGCCACAGCGAGCTGATGCTGCAGGCCGGGGCAGAAGTGTGGGGAATAGACCAAGACCCGGCTGCGAGAGCAGCCGCCAAGCGGCGCTTGGCACCTTTCGGCGATAAGCTGCATGTGGTGGCCGGCAATTTCCGCAATGCGGTAGCGTTGTTGCAGGAACGCGGTGTGCAGAGTGTGGATGGCCTGCTGGCTGATATTGGCATTTCCTCTCCCCAGGTAGATTGCGCAGAACGCGGTTTCTCTTTCCTGAACGAAGGGCCGCTGGATATGCGCATGAACCCGGCAGCGGAGCGCAGCGCGGCAGACATTGTGAACACGGCTGCTGAAAGCGAGCTGGCCGATATCCTGTGGCAATATGGAGAGGAGCGCGCCAGCCGCGCCATTGCCCGCCGTATTGTGCAGGAGCGCAGCAAAGCTCCGATTACGACCACCACGCAGTTGGCGGATATTATTGCCACGGTGCTTCCACGCAAGGGCAAACAGCACCCGGCTACCCGTAGCTTCCAGGCGTTGCGCATCGCTGTGAATGATGAGCTGGGCGCCCTGGCAGATTTGCTGCACACCGGGCTGAGCTTGCTGCGCAGTGGCGGGCGGTTTGCCATCATCACTTTCCATAGCTTGGAAGACCGCGCCGTGAAACGCTTCTTTGAGCAGGTGACACGCCCGGAAATCGACCGCCCGGAGTGGCCCGCCCCGCGCCCGAACCCGGACTATGCTGCCAAGCTCGTTTTCCGTAAACCTATCACCGCCGGCGAGGCAGAACTGAGTGCCAATCCTCGCTCTCGCAGTGCCAAGCTGCGTGTTATCGAAAAACTTTAATCCCCATATATCCCCTCTCTACACAATGTCCAGCAATACCGTAACATCTTCTCGCTATTCTCAGCGCGTGAACTTCGCCGTTCTCGTGTGGATGGTATTCTTTGCCGTACTGGCTTGCACCGGTGGTGTAACTTACGCTGTGTTCAAAAATGAACAGGTGGCTGTGCGTACCGAAATCAGCAAGTTGCAGCGCGAAGCGTCTGTGTGCCGTATGAATGCCAACCAATACCGCGCCAAAACAAATGCCCTCACCAACCGCTGGGCCATGCGCGACCGCCTCAGCCAGGATGGCTCCACCCTGCGTGATATTGACCGCGGGCAAATCGAAATTGCCCGTAGCCGCCGCGATGCAGACCGCATGAGTGCTACCGCCTCCCGTTAATCCTCACTCCCCCCCATTAAGCCATGAAAACGAAAGTGCCATTTACACGACGCTGCGTATTGTTGGTGCTGGTGATACTCTCCGTATCCTGTCTGGTAGCATGGCGTTTGGTGGAATTGCATGTGGTGGATTCCGGCAACCGCAGCAGCATTGCGGCAGATGAGCTGATTGAAAAGGAACGCATCCCGGCTCAGCGCGGTATCATCATGGACCGTCATGAGGAAATCCTGACCAACAACCTGCAAAGCGCAGAATTGGTGGCAGACCGCTACCACTTGCGTGAGATAACAGCTGTGGTGGACGGCTTGGCCTATAATCAAGCTATTCACAGCGAGGATTGGAACAAAGATGAAGACCCCGTGCGCCGCCGTAAGCTCGTGCAGCGCAAGCGCGCCGAGTTGATGGACAATGCCACGCGCAAGCTCTCCCAAGAGGAAAAAGAAGCATTGCGGCGCGAAATTGCGCCGAATGATGCACGCGCCAACCGCTTGTTGGATTATGACCCTGCCGTGTGCGAGTATTACTACCAGCTGCATGATCAGTTGGTAGCAGAGATTTTGTACCCCTTCCTCTCTCACGTGGAAGTGAACGATTCGCAGAAGGATGCCAAGGGGAAAGAAGCGACTGCTCCGCGTTTCATGACCCGCGAGGATATCATTGAAAAGATAGCTCAACCGGCAGTAGCGGCATACAACAAGGAAGCCAAGGCCAAGGGTGAACCTACCCGCTCCTACCGCAACCAGATTATTTTGGCTCGCGGGCTGAATCAGGATACTGCGGAGAAAATCAAGGCAGCGCTTTCGCAGGCGAGGGTGCGCGGTATCATGGTGCAATCGGATTTGCGCCGTTCGTATGTGATGCCGGAGCTGCTCTCGCATGTGTTGGGCTATGTGGACCATGAAAATAAGGGTGTGAGCGGTGTAGAGGCGTATTTCCAAAGCTATCTTGCCGGTGTGGATGGCATGCGCGAATACCGTCACAATGCGCGTGGCCAAGTTTTGCCCAACGAAGATGACCGCTACATGGCACCTAAACATGGCTTGAATCTGCGCCTCACCATTGATATGCGCTTGCAGACAATATGCGAGCAAGAGCTGGATAAGGGGATGCGCCACTTCCGCGCACGCAATGGCTGTATGATTGTGGTGGAACCCCGCACGGGTGATATCTTGGCTATGGCAAGCCGCCCATCGTTCAACCTGAATACCAAAGATGTCATTACCCCGAAAGGCACGTTCAAGCGTGGTAAGCTTAAGACGGATGATGGCAAATTGATAACAGGCGATTTTAATTTCGCGTGCCAGACGCGGTATGAGCCCGGTTCTACCTTCAAGGTGATAGGGGTGGCTACAGCTATTGATAAGTGTGGGAAGAGTATTCACACCCCGGTGAACTGTGCGCATTTTAAGGCAATTCCTAAAAGCAAGACAATTAACGACGGCCGATTCCATTATGGAACATTGTCTATGGGGGATGTGTTGAAGAAATCCAGTAACCCCGGAGCGGCGCGTATTGCTATGTATATGTGCGGATGGCCGAATTTTAAAGAGTATGTCCAGCGCTTTGGGTTGGATAAACCCATCGGCTTGGAGCTCCCCAGTGGTGGTGCATGCCTGATGGCCGACGGCAGAAATATAGTGGATTTCTCGCGTATTGCATACGGCTATTCCGTGTCTGTTTCGCCCTTGCACATGGCGATGGTGTACGCGACAATTGCCAATGATGGTGTACGCATGAAACCGCGTCTTATTGACAAAATCATCGCAGCGGACGGTACGGTGTACGATGAGTGCAAACCGGTGGAGGTGATGCGCGTCTTAAAACCACAGACTGCAAGAGATTTGCGCTCCGCTCTCTTCTCTGTGACCCAGACAGGTGGTACGAGCGGGCGTGGTACGGCATTGGCCGCACATATCCCCGGTTTCCGCATTGGCGGCAAGACCGGCACAGCCAAGAAGGTGAAAGCAAGTGGCGGATACTACGAAGGATTGTACACGGTTTCCTTTGCCGGTGTGTTGCCGATTGATGACCCTCAATTAGTGGTGATGACGGTGATTGATGAGCCGCATCCGACGGATTGCAACGCATCCGGCGGTACTGTGGCAGCACCTATTTTCCGTGCAGCAGCTGAGCGTTTTATTGAGGTGCTCAACATCCCGCCGTCAGACCCTGAAGAATACGAAAAATACCAATCCAGCAAGCAGGATAAAGCTACTGCCAAACAATAACCCTTTACCAGCAATTACGATATGAATACCAAGCAGATTTTCTCCGTAGTACCGGGTGCAATCATTACCGGCAAAATCCGTAAGCCGCTTACTTTGCTCACGGATGATAGCCGCAAGGTAGTACCCGGTTGTTGCTATGTAGCTGTGAGGGGGACGCAGTTTGATGGACATAGCGTCATCCCCGAGGTCATCAAAGCCGGGGCTGCCGCGATTGTGGCGGAAGAACCCTGCCCGGAGAAGGACGGAGTGCATGGCGTATGCTGGGTGCAAGTGGCAGATACACGCTTGGCCGATGGTTTACTGATGAGCGCTTGGCACAATTTCCCGAGCATGCAGATGGTGATGTTGGGTGTGACCGGCACCAACGGAAAAACGACTATCAGTTACCTTACCAACGCCATCTTCCGCGCCACTTGGCAACGCGCCGGCCTCATTGGTACTATTATGTATGATGATGGTGCCCGCCGTCTACCCTCTCACAATACAACCCCCGGTAGTGCAGATTTGCAATCCATGCTGGCAGACATGCTCAACAATGGCTGCCGCGCCGTGGCGATGGAAGTATCCTCTCATGCCCTGTGCCAGCACCGCACAGCCGGTACCACTTTCCGCGTGGGTATCTTTACCAACCTGACGCAAGACCACTTGGATTACCACGGCACCATGGAGGAATACTACCAGGCCAAGAAACGCCTGTTCCTGAGCATGGCAGAATCGGAGGATGTGAAGGCGACAGCTGTCATCAATGTGGATGATGAGTATGGGCGCCGCCTGGCTCAAGAGCTGCAGCCCCTGATGAAAGTGCGTACATACGGCGTGGCCAAGGATGCGGATTTCCGAGTGACTCCGCGCATCCTTTCCCTGAAAGGCAGCCAATATGAGCTTAGCTACAAGGGGCGCAATTACTTGGTGCGCACGCCACTTATCGGTTCTTTCAATGTTTCCAACAGCTTGGCCGCTTTGGCCGGTGCTGTGGCTGCCGGGGTGAATCTGCGAGATGCCATTAGCTGCTTGGCCCAGTCCCCCCAAGTGCCGGGGCGCATGGAACTGGTGAGCAGTGTAAACAATGTGCAGTGCTTTGTGGACTACGCGCACACTCCCGACGCCATCGAAAACATATGCCGCACCATGAAGGAGCTTTGCACGCAGGGCCGCGTTATCACGGTATTTGGCTGCGGGGGAGACCGCGATCGCACCAAGCGCCCGCTCATGGGGGCCGCTGCTGCTCGCTACAGCGATGTGTGCATCGTGACAAGTGATAACCCCCGCTCGGAAAATCCGGAGCAGATTATAGATGAAATCATGCCCGGTATTCCCCGCGAAAAGCAGCACCGCATTACCGACCGCGAGGAAGCCATCCGCGCTGCGTTGGAAATGGCCCGCCCGGGGGATTGTGTGTTGGTGGCCGGTAAGGGACACGAAAATTATCAAATTTTTGCTGATGAGACCATCACGTTCTCTGATTCGGCTGTTGTTCGCAAGTACTACGAGGAGAAGAACCCGGAGGGGCGCAGCGTGCCCTCCCGCAAACCCGAACGCCGTACCGACCGCTCATGACCGGCATGACCATAGAGGAGCTCATACAGGCCAGTGGGGGCAAGATAGCCACCACCGGTACCCGCAGTATTACCGCCGGGCTCACCACGGATAGCCGTGCGGTGAAGCCGGGTTGCATCTTCCTCGCGTTGTGCGGGGAGCGCTTCGATGGCAACAACTTTGCCGCCGGTGCCTCGCAGCAGGGGGCTGCAGTGGTGGTGGTAAGCCGCATGCAAGGGGAATACGCAGCGGATTGTACCGTCATCGTGGTGGAAGACACGCTGGTGGCGTTGCAAAGCATTGCCAAATGGTGGCGCGGTCGGTTGGCACCCCTGCATGTGGTGGGCTTGACCGGCTCCAGTGGCAAAACCAGCACCAAGGACATGACGCTGGCGGTGCTGAGTCAAAAATACCGTGCTTTGGCAACCAAAGGCAACCTGAATAACCACATTGGTGTGCCGCTCAGCATCCTCTCCACCCCGCAGGGTACAGAAGCTGCTATTTGGGAGATGGGCATGAACCACGCCGGTGAGTTGGCTCCGCTGTGCGAAATGGTGCAGCCGCAAATCGGCATTATCACCACCATCGGCTCGGCTCACCTGGAGTTCTTGGGAAGCCGCGAGAACATAGCGCAGGAAAAATGCACTGTGGCCCGCGCTTTGCCTGCCGATGGTTACATGATTTACCCCGCCATGGATGACTTTGCCGCCATGATAGCAGAGCAGACCGCCGCCACCCCGCTGCCCGTGGGTGGGTGCGATTGTGCCGTGCGCGCTGCCAATGTGCGCTCCACCGCTTTGGGCAGCAGCTATGATTTGTGCATCGACGGCCGGGAGCCTGTGCGCATCAATTTACCCGTTCCCGGGGCTCACATGATCAGCAACAGCCTGTTGGCTGCCGCTGCCGGCTGGAAACTGGGCTGTACCCCGGAGCAAATCGCCGCCGGGCTGGCCCAAGCCTCCCTCACGCATGGTCGCTTGGCCTGCTACGAGGCAGATGGCTGCACCGTGGTGGATGATACTTACAACGCCAACCCCGAGAGCATGAAAGCTGCGCTTGATACCGTGGCTGCGCTCCGTGGCCCCAAACGCTGCATTGCCGTGCTGGGCAAAATGGGGGAGCTGGGGCAGGGGGGGATTGTGGCCCACGCAGAAGTGGGCTTGCATGCGGCTTCTCTTGGCTACGCCGCCGTGGTAGTGGTAGGCCCGAGCTGCCCGGAGATAGAAGCCCTGTGCCAAGCTGCAGGCGAAACCGTGCCCACCGCTCAGGCCGACACCGCTACGGAGGCTGCTGCCTTGCTGCGCGGGCTCGTGCAACCCGGTGATGCGGTATTGTTCAAAGGCTCGCGTTCGGCCGGTATGGAGCGCACGATGTACGAACTTTTTCCAACCCTCAAACCCACAAAATAAGCTATGTTCAACTTAGATTTAGAATTGCAGATTCTGCTGGCATTGATGATTCCCTTTGTCGGCTCTCTCATCATTGGCCCCAAGCTTATCGCCGTGCTGCGAGCCATGAAGGCCGGGCAGCCCATTCGCGAGGCTCGCAAGGGGGTCTTGGCCCCCGAACACCAAGGCAAAGTGGGCACCCCCACCATGGGCGGCCTGATGCTCATCGGTTTGGTGTTGCTCACTACGCTCTTTGTGGCAGATTTGAGCAATGTATACGTGCAGTGCTGCCTAATCGTAACACTCATTACTGCTTTCCTCGGCTTCTTGGATGACTACGCCAAGATTACCAAGAAGAGCACGGATGGTGTGAGCGGGTGGTTCAAAATTGGTTTGCAATTTTTGGCCGCGCTCGGTTGCTCTGTCTACTTGTACATAGCTTGCCCCGGCGTGAGCAATGTTCTGGTGCCTTTCTACGGTGTGTTGGATATCGGCGTGCTGTTTATCCCGCTGGCTTTGCTGGTCATCATCGGTACGTCCAATGCAGTCAACCTGACAGACGGGTTGGATGGCCTCGCTAGTGGTTGCATGATCATCGCTTCCCTCATTTTTGCCTGCATGGTAGCAGCCGTCACCATGATTAACCCCTGCGAGAGTTTGCTGCCTTTTCTTTTCGCCATTGTATCGGCTTGTGCCGGTTTCCTGTGGTTCAACTGCAACCCGGCACGCGTTTTCATGGGAGATACCGGTTCCTTGGCGCTGGGTGGTGCTTTGGGTACGGTAGCCGTATGCACCGGCACAGAGCTGTTGCTGGTGATAGTGGGCGGCGTGTTCGTGGCAGAAGCGCTGTCCGTGATGATTCAGGTCTTCTGGTTCAAGTTCACCCGCATCAAGTTTGGTGAGGGTCGCCGCTTTTTCCGCATGGCTCCCATTCACCATCACTTTGAAAAGGGAGGTTTGAGCGAAACTCAAGTGTGTGTGCGTTTTTGGATTGTAGCATCCATCCTTGCTCTTATCGGGTACGCGCTCACAATTGGCGCGTTAATGACTTGTCATTGATTCCCAAAAATAGTATAATCCCTTGCCCTCATGACTATGAATCTCACCGGTAAAAAAGTCGCCATTCTCGGCTGTGGTCGCAGCGGAGTCGGTGCAGCTCATTTAGCTTTGGCCGAAGGCGCTGAGCGTGTGTGCGTGTTCGATATCAACCCCGCCGCCACCTGCGCAGATGAAACATTGGAGTTTGTGCCCGGCGCCACGGAGGAACAAGCCCGCGCTTATGCGGCGGATTTGGTAGTCATTTCCCCCGGCATAGAATCCGATATCCCCTGGGTGCTCGCCTTTGCTGAAAAGGGCGCGCCCATCATCGGCGAAATGGAGCTTGGCTGCCTTTTCTACAAGGGGCGCATTGTTGCTATTACCGGCACCAACGGCAAGACCACCACTACGGCTCTCATCGAGCATATTCTCACCTCTGCCGGCAAAACAGCGAAGGCTTGTGGCAATTATGGCTACCCGGTGTCCGAAGTGGCGCTCATGGAGCCGCAGCCTGAGTTTGCTGTGCTGGAGGTCTCCTCCTTCCAGCTGGAAACAGCCTATGAATTTTGCCCGGAGGTAGCTCTTTGGCTCAATTTCGCCCCCGACCACATGGACCGCTACACCAAGGTGGAAGATTACTACAATGCCAAGCTGCGCATGTTTATGAACATGCCGGAAAGTGCGTTGGCCGTGGTGCGCGAGGGCGAGAAATTGCCCCCGCTGCGCCCCAAGCGCGTCGGCTTCTCCTCCGTGGTGGATTCCGGGCAGCTGTATTATCGTGATGGCTGCATCATGGAGGGCGATACCTGCGTGTTGCCCCTGCGCGGTACGGAAATGGAGCAGGCGCACAATGCAGAGAATACCATGGCTGCCATGCTTGCATGCCGTGCTGTGGGAGTGGCAGATACCGCTATTGCCGAAGCTGTGCGCAGTTTCATGCCTCCCGGCCACCGCTGCGAAACCGTGGCAGAGATGGATGGCGTGCTCTGGCTCAACGATTCCAAGAGCACCAATCTGCACTCCACCGAGGCGGCCGTGTGCTCCCAGACCCGCCCCATCATCCTCATTGCCGGTGGCAAGGATAAGGGGTTGGATTATGCCGCCATCAACCCCATGTTGAAGGAAAAGGCCCACTGTTGCATCGTGTTCGGCCAGATTGCCGAGCAGTTAGAGCAGACCTTTGCTCCCGTTTGCCGTACCATTCGTGTGGAGACGGTTGAGCAGGCCGTGCAGGCTGCTGCCACCTGCGCCCGCAAGGGAGATGTGGTGCTCTTCTCCCCAGGTACCTCTTCATTTGATCAATTCCGAAGCTATGTTCACCGTGGCGAAACCTTCCGCGCGGCTGTGAAACAGATACTTCACCTCTGATATTTACCGACCCCCATCCCCTATTTTTACCATTTATGAAAAAACGTACGAAAGAGCCCTTCCGCAATTCTGAATTGGATCGCGCACGCCCCAAACGCCATATTTTCCATTCCTTGCTGTACGATAAATCAAAGCGCCACCGCACCGATACCGGTTTGGTGGAAGACAGCACCAGCAGCACAACGATTGTGCGCATCATTGGTGGCCTTTTGCTTGTGCATTTAGTGGTCATTGGCGGGGTGTTGCTGCGTGGTCACATGGTGAAGAGTAATAGCGGTGTAGCAGTAGCCCCCACCATTACTCCCCCCCCTGCTGCCCAGCAGGCACCCGCCCCGGCAGAGGAGGTGCTCCCACAGCCTACTGCACCCCAAACAGCCCCGGCGGCTCCGGCTCCTGCTGCCAATCACATCACCCAAGCCCCTGCGCAAGACACAGCCGTAGCTGTCGTGCCGCAAGCAGAACCCGTGTTAGTTACTCCGCCACCGGCCCAGCAAGCTGCTGCACAGCCGGAACCTGCTGCTCCCGCCGCACCGGCAGCCCCTGCTGCCCAAAAGACGGTGAAGCACTATGTCTCATCCGGTGATACTTGGTATGGAATTGCTTCCCAGTACGGTATCACCGTTGAGGCTTTGCAAGCCGCCAATCCTAAGTCTGCTCAAAAAAATAAGCTCTTTAGCGGCACGTACTTGGATGTACCCGTCAAAGCAGATGCTGCTACCAGTGCTTCTGCCGCTGCTGAGCAAGTTGCAGAGCCTGCCGCCCCGGCTGCAAAAGTTCATAAGGTGAAGCGTGGAGAAACTCTCAAAGGTATTTCTATACGCTATAATATCTCATTGGAAAAGCTGCTGAAGCTCAATAACCTGACGATGAAAGACGCACGCCGTATTCGTGTCGGGATGGAGCTGAAAGTGAGCGAGTAAAGCTCTTTCCTGCATGTCCACGCGCCTTAGCATCATCGTCATTTGGCTTTGCTTCATCATTCTGCTTATCATGGGCATTGTGATGGTGGCAAGCACAGGGCTTTGTGCATCGGTGCCACATGGCGAGAGCCCCGCCAACTTCCTGATAAAACAGTGCATCTTTGCCTTTATCGGGTTGTTGGTGGCGCTCGGCCTGAGTGTGTTTGATTACCACAAATTCCGTCCCTTCCACAAGTGGATATGGGTCGGTATCGTCATTTTGCTGGGGTTGTGCTATGCTCCCGGTGTCGGCCTGACGATTAACGGCGAGCAGCGTTGGATCAACGTCGGTATTACGTTCCAGCCCAGCGAGGCTGCCAAGCTGGCCCTGATGATATGCATGGCGCATTGGTACACCACCCACCGCGAGGTGGCCGGTAGATTTTGGAAAGGATTTGCCATTCCCGGGGGCATCATCTTTGGCGTTCCGCTTGTGCTCATTCTTTTTGAAAAAGACATGGGCACGGCAGCGGCCTTGGCCATGTCCGGCTTCTGCGTGATGTATGTGGCAGGTGCTCGTGGGTGGCTGATGCTTCTGGCATTGTTGCTGGGTGCGTTGGTGTTGTTTGAATTGACCACCATGAGTGCCAACCGTATGGAGCGTATTGATGCCTGGCTGGATCCCCAGGCATTCAGTCAAGGTGCCGGCCGTCAGCAATGGATTTCCATGCTGGCCTTTGCCCGTGGGGGCCTCACCGGGGTGGGGCTGGGGGATGGTATCGAGAAATTCGGTAATTTGCCCTTTGCGCATACCGACTTTATCTTCGCAGAAGTAGGTGAGGAGTGGGGGCTTGTGGGAACACTAGGTGTGTTGCTCCTGTTCACCCTTATGACTCTAGCCGGTATTGTCATGGCTGTGCGCACCCAAGAAACCTTTGGGCGCCTGTTGGCCACGGGCATTGTTTGTACCATCTTCTGGCCGGCCCTGCTCAATATGGCGGTGGTCACCTCGCTTCTCCCCAATACGGGTCTTCCCTTGCCGCTTATCAGTTATGGCGGTACCAATCTTGTTTTCACCATTGCCGCCATCGGTGTGCTTACCAGTATCCAGCGCCATACTCCTACCATACGCCAAAGCTACTGGCCTACCCGCAGACTCCAGCAAAATCCCAATCTATGAGCAAGAACCCCTTTCGTGTTATCATTGCCTGTGGTGGTACAGGCGGTCACCTTTTCCCCGGCATTGCCGTCGCGCAGCAACTGCGTGCTATGGGGCATGAGCCTACCCTTCTCATCTCCCGCAAGGAGGTGGATGCCGAGGCCTCCCGCAAGTACGGCGATTTGAACTTCCACACCGTCCAGGCCATCGCAAAACCTGCTACTTTCTCTTTGCGCATGCCCGGTTTCCTCTGGAAGCTTGCCTGCACCTATTTTGCCTGCAAGAGCATCATCCGCCGCGAAAAGGCAGATGCCGTCATCGGTATGGGCGGCTTCACCTCGTTGCCGCCCGTGCGCGCGGGGCGCATGCTTGGTTTGCGCACCTTTGTGCATGATTCTAATGCTATGCCGGGTCGCGCTAACCGCTTGACGGCTCGCTGGTGTACCAAGGTGCTGCTTGGCTTGGGGGAAGCCGCAAAATACTTCCCGGGCAGTGATTGTGTGGTGGTGGGTACTCCCGTGCGCGAGGAGCTGCTCCAACTGCCCTCCAAGGCCGAGGCACGCTCCCGCATGGGGTTGCCTGCCGTGGGACCCGTAGTCCTGGTGACAGGTGGCTCCCAAGGTGCCCGCAACCTCAATACGCTCATCGTGGAGGCCGCCAAGGCCGATGCCGGGGTACACTACCTCATCATTGCCGGTAAGCAAGATCAGCCTCGCGTGGCGGAGCTGGCTGCCGGGGCTCCCAACATCACAGTGCTGGGCTTCTGTGCCGATATGCCCGCCGCCTATGCTGCCGCTGATGGGGTGATTGCTCGTGCCGGCGCCTCCACCCTTACGGAGCTTTCCATCATCGGCAAAGCTACTTTCCTTATCCCATTCCCCTTTGCTGCGGATGATCACCAGACACACAACGCCCGCGTCTTTGTCTCCCAAGGCGCAGCAGAAATGTGCGCCCAATCCGAGCTTACCCCCACCCGCGTGCAAGAGTTTGTTCACGGCGTGGTGATGGATTCTGCCCGCCGCTGCGCCATGGAAGAGGCCATGCGCGCTCTGGCGCGCCCGGATGCTGCCGAGTGTATAGCCCGCGCCATTGCCGCCGAATGATGCCCCTTATTATCCATGTGAGTGTGAGCGAGCAGCGGCTCACCTACGGGGATTTTTCTGCCCCCGTGTCGACGGGTGCCGCCGGTGTCGGCTCGGAGGCAGGGAGTGGCCGAACCCCCTTGGGGCGCTTCTGTATCTGTTCCAAGCACGGGGAGAACGCCCCCCTCAACACCATATTCCGCTCCCGCATTCCCGTGGGGATATACCCCACAGCAGCCTGCGGTGATGATGCTATTCTTGCTCGCATCCTCTGCTTGGATGGTCTGGAACCCGCCAATGCCAACACCCGTTCCCGCTACATCTACATCCACGGCACCAATGAGGTTGAAAAGCTCGGCACACCTGCCTCCCACGGCTGCATACGCCTCTCCCCGCAAGATGCCGCCACCCTCTTCGACCTCGTACCCCTCGGTACAGAAATGTTCATCGATGAGTGATGATGCGACCCTTTCATTGCTTCGCGGTGGGTGAATCAGTAGAAAAATGTTGTTCGGTATCTATCCTTCAAATAAGCTTAGCTTCTGATTTGTGAATGATATAAATATCGGCCGAAAAATCTTATTCCGAGAACCTATATATGCTACACCTCAAGGAAGTTTTTTATAAACTCTTTATATATCAATTGAATATCATCTGAATCCTTTTGGTAAACCGGCACTATTTCTTGACCGTCCAATCCGCAGAAGTCAAGCAGCGTTCGTTCATTGCAATAACTTTTTTCTCCAAGGTGTTGTTCAGCTTCGAGATGAGCTGCTTTTGCACGCTCACCAGCAAGCCGCCCACCTCATTGCAGCGCGTTTGCGTGCGGCTGGAGAACACACCTTCCTCCATCTGCTCCAGCGCGTAGACAAACTCCGTGATAGGCGAGCCTTACGCATGGAGGGTGGATGGTTGTCGTAGAGGCTCTGGCTCCTTTTAATAGACTTCGTGTGGTTGC
>JAFQGD010000026.1 GCA_017398355.1 Akkermansia sp.
ATTTTCGGCAAATCTTCTTCCAATATCTCGCATCCTCCACTTTTAACATGAAATATAATATGGATGTTAATATTTGCAAATGATCTTCCCATATACTAATATGCCCTGCATACTAGCATTTTATTCGTGATAGGGCAAGGTGAAAGATATGAGACACATGTGTGTGGAAGTGAAGGATAGTGTCTGATGTGAGGTATACTGAAAAGGCCTGCTGCGAGCGCCATGGTACACTGATAGGTGGTATGCGAAAATGCGGATATAAATATACTTAGTATGTGTTTAGGTGGCTGAGTGGAGGGGGGTACAGTACATGTGGATGCGTGCTTATTTGTGGCATAGAAGCAAGATGACGCACTATATTATTGAAACGCGCGCGTACGCGCGTGTATAATAATCGGCGTATGAGTGAAAACACAATGCCCCCCGCTGCAACGGAAGAAGTTGTCACCGGGGCACAGCAAGAGTACAGCGCCGCACAGATTGACAAGTTGGAGGGCTTGGAAGCCGTCCGTAAGCGTCCCGGCATGTACATTGGGGATCCGGATGAACGAGGCTTGCACCACTGCGTATTTGAGGTGTTGGATAATTCCATTGATGAGCATTTGGCCGGATATTGCAGCAAGATTATTATCCGAATACACGAGGGAGGAACCATATCCGTGATAGACAACGGCCGTGGTATCCCGGTGGATATGCACCCGAAGTTCGGCATACCGGCGGTGGAGTTGGTGCTGACCAACCTGCACGCGGGCGGTAAGTTCGGGCAGGGTGCCTACAAGTATTCCGGTGGTTTGCACGGTGTGGGTGCCAAGTGTGTGAACGCGCTGTCGGATTACTTCAAGGCCGAGGTGCGCCGCGGTGGCAAGCGGCACGTCATCACGTTTGAGCGTGGCAAGACCGTCGAGAAGCTGCATGTGGTAGGCAGCTGCCCGGAGGGGCAGACCGGCACGTCCATCACCTTCCTGCCGGACCCGACCATCTTTACGGATACTACGGAGTTTAAGTTTGACTTACTGGGGCGCCGCTTGCGCGAGCTGGCATTCCTGAATCCGGGTCTCGTCATCGAACTGGTAGATGAGCGCAGTGGCCAGGAACGCACAGAAACCTTCTATTATGCCGATGGTATCCGTGAGTTTGTGAAGCAGCTGGGTGAGAACAAGACACTTATCACCCAAGAGCCCATCGTGATGAGCGGCGTGCGCCATATTGAGGTGGAGTATGATGGCAAGACCATGGAAGACGATGTGATTGTGGATGTGGTGATGCAGTACAACGATAGCGACCGCTACCAGATACAGTGCTATGCCAACTCCATCTTCAATGCGGACGGTGGTACGCACCTTTCCGGTTTCCGCAGCTCGCTCACCCGCGCCATCAACAACTACGCCAAGAGCAACAACCTGCTCAAGGATAAAGACCCCAGCCTGAATGGTGATGACGTGCGCGAAGGTTTGGTAGCCGTCATCTCCGTGAAGATGCCCAACCCCCGCTTCTCCTCCCAGACGAAGGATAAGCTCGTGAACACCGAGATTGAAGGTGTGGTGAGCAGTGTGGTGTACGAAGAACTCAAGGAATTCTTTGAGGAGAACCCCGCCGTTGCTAAAACAATCATCGACCGCTGCCTTATCGCCTCCCGCGCCCGAGAGGCAGCCCGCAAGGCTCGTGAAAGTGTGCGCAAGAGTGCCATGACCGTGGGCGGTGGCCTGCCCGGTAAGCTGGCGGACTGCTCCTGCCGCGACCCGAAGCTCAGCGAGCTGTTCATTGTGGAGGGTGACTCCGCAGGTGGCTCGGCCAAGATGGGGCGCGACCGCCGCACGCAGGCTATTCTGCCGCTGCGCGGTAAGATTCTCAACGTAGAAAAAGCCCGTTTGGACAAAGCACTGGGTAGTGAGACCATTCAGAACATCATCACCGCCATCGGTGCCGGTATTGGTGATGGGGAAGGCGAAGGCTCCTTCGACCTGAACAAGGTGCGCTACCACAAAATCATCCTCATGGCTGATGCTGACGTGGACGGCTCCCACATTTGCACCCTGTTGCTCACTCTCTTCTGCCGCCACATGCCCCAGTTGGTGCGCGCAGGCTATTTGTACATAGCCCAGCCGCCGCTTTACCGCGTGATTCACCGCAAGGTGGAGCAGTATGTGCAGGATGAAGTATCCCTGAACCGCAAACTCATTTCCTTGGGCGCGGGCGATGTGACGCTGCGCACCCCCGACAAGAGCAAGGAGTTTGATGCTGATTCACTCATGGCCATTTTGGAGACCCTCATCAACCTGCAGAAGTACGAGGGCAGCGTTGCCCAGCACGGTGGTGATTTCAAGGATTTGCTGCGCCACCGCGCAGAGGACGGCGCCTTCCCGCAATACTTGGTGAAGGTGCGCTGCGGCAATGATGAGGAGGTTGTCTACTTCCGCAATATGGAGGACCTCTCGGCCTTCTCCGATGAAAACCGCGATTTGTTCCTCTTCGGCGAGCCCACAGAGGAAGAACTGGCAGCCAACCCGCTGCCGGTGCGGGAAGGCCCCAGCCGCCGCGCCCTGCTGCATGAGCTGCATGAGGCCAAGGCCATCACCCGCGTGCTGGCACGTCTGGAAGAACTGGGCATTGCGCCCAGCCAATTGCTGTGCGATGATGCCCCGGTTTTCGAGCTGGTGGAGAATGCTCGCAATGCTGTCACCCCCGTTCACTTTGTGGGGGACATTTTGGCCAAGGTACTGGAAATTGGTGGCCGCAGCGTGACAATCACCCGATTCAAAGGTCTGGGTGAAATGGACGCAAAAGACCTGTATGCCACCACGATGGACCCTGAGAAACGCGAGCTGCTCCGCGTGCGCCTGGACGACGACAACTCGGTGCAGGCTGACAAGATGTTCACCATCCTCATGGGTGATTTGGTGGAACCCCGCCGCCGCTTCATCGAGGATAACGCCCTCAACGTCCGCAACCTCGACGTGTAACCCCAACCTTTCATTCTGATTTATGAGCGAAAATAGAATTCGTCCTGTAGACGTGGCTGGGGAGGTATCCCGCAGCTTCTTGGACTACTCCATGTCTGTGATTATTTCCCGCGCTCTGCCGGATGCCCGAGACGGCCTCAAGCCTTCTCAGCGCCGCGTGCTCTATGCTATGCACGAGCTTGGCCTGGTGCCCAGCAAGGGGACCATCAAGTGCGGTAAGATTGTGGGTGACACCATCGGTAACTACCACCCGCACGGCGACCAATCTGCCTATGGTACACTCGTGACCATGGCGCAGCCGTGGAATATGCGCGATATCTTGGTGCAAGGGCAGGGTAACTTCGGTACACCGGAAGGCGACCCCCCCGCAGCCATGCGTTATACAGAGGCCAAATTGAGCCATTTGGGTGTAGCCCTGATGGATGATTTGGACAAGGATACAGTCGATTTCCAGCCGAACTATGACAACCGCCTGACGGAGCCTGTGGTGTTCCCCTCCGCCTTCCCCAACCTGCTGGTGAACGGCGGCACGGGTATTGCTGTGGGTATGGCCACCAACATGGCCCCGCACAATCTGGGGGAGGTGGTGGACGGCATCTGCGCCTATATTGACAATCCCCTCATCACCAGCGAAGCACTGCGCGCCTACATCAAGGGCCCGGATTTCCCCACCGGTGGATACATTCTCGGCTACAAGGGCATAGACAGCTATTTCCGTACCGGTAAGGGCAGCGTGCGCATGCGCGGTAAGATTGAGGTGGTAAGCAACGAAAACGGCCGTGAGTTCCTGCATATTTCGGATGTACCCTACGGTGTGAACCGCGCTGTGCTGCAAGAACGCATCGCCGAGCTGGTCCGTGATAAGGTCATTACCGACATTGCCGGCATGCGTGACCTGACGGATTACATTGAAATTGAGCTCAAGCGCGATGCCCGCCCGCAGGTGGTCATCAACCAGCTCTACAAGCTCACCAGCATGGATACCTCCTTCTCCGTGAACATGCTGGCCATTCATGAAGGGCGACCCAAGGTGCTTACCATGAAGGATGCCATCAACTTCTACGTGGAGCACCGCCGCGAGGTGGTGGTACGCCGCACGAAGTTCCTGCTCCGCAAGGCAGAGGACCGCGCAGAGGTGTTGGAGGCCTACCTCATCGCCCTGGCAAATCTGGATGAGTTCATCCGCATCATCCGCGAGTCTCGCAACCGCGAGGAGGCCCGCAACAAGCTCATGGCTTTCCGCTTCCCGGTAGAGCTGGCGCGCGGCCTGGGCATCCTGATTCACAGCCAGCCCTCCGTGCAGGGGGATTCTTATGTGTTCACCGAGCGCCAGGTAAACGCCATCCTCGAATTGCGCCTTTACCAACTCACAGCTTTGGAAAACGATAAGATTTCCGATGAGTACAAGAAATTGCTGGAGATTATTGAGGACTACCTGGATATTCTGGCCAACGAGAGCCGCGTGCTCGGCATCGTGAAGGATGAGCTGCGCACCATCAAGGAGAAGTACGCCACCCCGCGCATGACCCACATCATCCCGTTTGAGGGTGATATGGCCATTGAGGACCTTATCCCCAATGATTCCATGATTGTGACAATCTCCCACAGTGGCTACATTAAGCGCACCAACTCCGATGAGTACCGCTTGCAGGCACGTGGCGGTAAGGGTATCAAAGCCGCTACCACCAAGAGCAAGAAGGATGCCAATGACTACGTGGAACACCTCTTCGCTGCCCAGAATCACGATTATATCATGTTCTTCACCAATACCGGCCGCGTGTACGTGGAGCGTGTGTACGAGATTGATGAGGCCGCCCGCAGCGCCCAGGGGCGCTCCATCAAGAACCTGCTGGATATGCAGGCAGAGGAGCGCATCGCCGCTATTCTGCGCTTGGAGCGCAAGGTGAGCGAGGATGGCAAGGATATCACCTTTGCAGAGGGCTCCGGTAATGTGGTCTTTGCCACCAAGGACGGCACGGTGAAGAAGACGGCCCTCAACGATTTCGTGAACTACCGCAAGGCCGGTATCATTGCCATCAATCTGGAGGAGGGGAACTCCCTCGTCAACGCTGTGCTCACCACCGGCGAGCAGGATGTCATCATCGTCACCCACAATGGTATGAGCATCCGCTTCTCCGAGAGCCAGATGCGCGCTCAGGGCCGTAATACTATCGGTGTGCGCGGCATTAAGCTGCGCGAGGGCGACTATGTGGTGGCCATGGCCGTGGTGCCCGAGGGCGAAACTGCAACTGCCCTCGCTGAGGATGCTGATGAGACCGCAGGTGAGGAGCTTACGACGGATATGGCGGCGGCACCCGCCGACTCCGACTCGGCCTACTCTTTGTTGGTGGTTTCTGAGAATGGTTTGGGCAAGCGTACCAAGTTTGCCGAGTATCGCTTGCAGAGCCGTGGCGGTATCGGTATTAAGACGATGAATTGCACGGAAAAGACCGGCCTTGTGGTCTCCGCTACCACGGTGACGGATGCCGACGAGCTCATGATTATGACCTCCGGCGGTCAATCTGTTCGCATGAAAGTCAATACCATCCGCGAAACCGGCCGCGCCACTCAGGGTGTGAAGCTTATCACCCTCAACGATAAGGAATCCATCCAAGAGATTACCCTCGTCATCCCCGATGATGAGGATGATGAGCCTGAAAATGCTCAAGAGGCGGATGCCTCCCCCGCTGAAAGCGCGGATGCGGACACCCCCGATGCAAGCCCCGAGGCTTAATTAGCCCCACCGCTACTTCACTCATTCGCCACCCTGCCACACTCTCCCGTGGTAGGGTGGTATTTTGTTCTCTCCCCTAGAGTTAACTCTAATGTTTAGCTTGTTACGCGTTTTACCCTAACATTTTTGTCATTTTTTGAAAAAATGAAAACTTGGCGGTAGAATTTGAAAAAACAGAACGTAGAAAGAGTGGAATTGCTTTGTGTAAGGCATTGACACCAACAAACCCTAACCCCCACTACCCCACATTCAACAATAGAACCATACCCGTCCGCCGCATGCCGAGTCCACGATAAACATTGTTATTTCATGAGGGTAGCTCAAATGAGAAGCAAGTTAGCGAGGATTCATGTGCCTGTAAAAATTACTTCTCATTTCGAACAAATTAGCTGTTTACAACTAATACAAATGGAAAACAATAACACGAACGAGTATCATGGTGGCGCAATGAATGAACGCCACATCACCCGCTTCACCTACAAGTTTACAAACTTTCAAGGCTGGAGAGTTGCTATCAGTAGGCAGGGCATTACCCTGGCACGCTATTTTTCGGACAAGCAGTATGGAGCTCCGGAGGCGGCTCGTGAGCAAGCGCTCAACTTCCGCAATCTTGTACTGGAGGAGCTGCGCCAGAACCCCGGGCGCACACGCGAGATATTGGATCGGCACCGCGTGCAGCCCAAGAAGCTGTACCCCGCCGGACTTAAGCCATGCAATCCCCAGCCGGAGCAAAACACCGCAGAGCAAAAGGTGGGAGCATGCAGCATGCGTAGCAACAAGGTGATGCACGGTATCTTGAAGAAAGTATGCCACCGTTTTCAGCTGGATACGGCAAGTGTGCTCAAGCTTTCCTTGTATTTGTTTGCCCTGCAATACAGCGATGCAGCGAATGTGGAAAAGGGCATTGTAGCACCGCATGTGCTGCAAGCAAAGGCTGAGCTGGGCGACGAGGAATTGCAGCCTACAGATGATTGCTTGCAGCGCATCATTGAGCAGTTGGAAAGTCGCGCCGTGTTGGCCGGGTTGCCCAGTTTTGAGGAGTTTTCCACCGGCAAGGGGCGGCCATTGCAGCTTCCATACGGAATGATGGAACAGCGCGGGGCAGAACCACCCCAGGTAGAGCCACAGCCCCCTGTGCGCGGCATGCGCTCCCCCAGACCCTCCCCTCCGCAAGCTGCGCCATCAGAACACAAAAGACTCTCTTCATCCTCCCCCGCCACTCTTTTACCTGTCGGCCCTGTTTCTCACCGTTTGAAGCCCGAATCCTTTGCCACGGGCACCGAGCCAGCCGCTGCTCCCCCGCCGGATTATTACTGATTGCCCCTTGTTTCCCCTTTCTTTTCCTTCCCTATAAATAAAAAGTCAAACACCCGACACCCGTGAGGGGGCGTGATAGCCCCCTCATTTATACAGCGCCGCATGGCGCCTTCATCTTAGTGATGAGCTTATGATACAAAAGCGCCATAGCGCGTTGGGTTGCAGCTATGGCGACTTTGGTGAGGGATGAAACTCCACCCCTTTACATGTTGGTTTGGTAGAGGGCCTTGTTGTTGTTTGCCGGGTCCAAGATGGCGAAAGCCTCGCGGTGGATGGAGGGGTCGCTGCGGAAGATGAGGCGGCCGGCACATTGGCGCTCCAGCTCGACAAGGAGTTTTGAGTCCTCGTTCTTGAAACGAGAGAGCACATCGGAGTTGACGACCACAATCATATCCCCCACCGATTCTCGATAGCGCTGGATGGTGGCCTTGAGCTGGCGCTGAATCTCCACGCTCATGGTCATCACGCTCTTGATACGCCCACGGCCATGGCAATAGGGGCAGTGGTCGTTCACATAGTCCAAGAGCGATTCGTTGATGCGCTGGCGGGTCATTTCCATGAGGCCGATAGGCGTAATCTGCATGACCTGGGTCTTGGCCTTGTCACGCTTCAGCGCGTCTTTCATGGCCTTGTAAACTGCCAGCTGATCCTTGCGGTGGCGCATATCAATGAAGTCTACCACCACCAAGCCACCAATGTTGCGCAGGCGCAGCTGGCGGGCAATTTCGCGGGCAGATTCCAAGTTGGTCTCTAGGATGGTTTTGTCCAAGTCCTTGTTGCCTTTGTTGCGGCCGGTGTTGATATCGATGGCGATGAGTGCTTCCGTTTCATCAATGACAAGATAGCCACCACAGGGAAGAAGCACTTGGCGCTGGAAGGCTTCGTTGATTTGTTTTTCTACCCCCAGTTCTTCGAAGATGGGCTGGCGGCAGGGGTAATGCTGGATGTGGCGCTTGGCGCGACGGGATATCTTGCCGGCAATTTCTTGCATGCGTTGGGTGGTTTCCAGATTATCGCATACAATGTTGTCCACGTTGTCCGTCAGGAAATCGCGGGCGGTGCGCTCAATGAGATCGGGCTCGCGGTAGACGGAGACAGGGGCCGGCTGCGCGGCAAATTTCTCTTCAACCTCATGCCACTGTTGCAAGAGCATGGCCAAATCACGCACGAAGTGGCGGAAGCGTTGCCCCTGTGCCACTGTGCGCATGATGATGCCCATACCCTCCGGCACGTTGAGCTTTTGCACAATTTGGCGCAGGCGCTGGCGTTCCTTGGGGTCGTCAATCTTGCGGGAGATACCGAACTGGTCGGTAAATGGCATGAGGACGATGTAGCGCCCGGCTAAGGAGATGTTGGTGGTCACGCGCGGCCCTTTAGAGGAGATGGGGCCTTTGGTGACTTGTACCATGATTTCGGAGCCGATGGGGTAAATCTCCGGGATATCCTTACTGGTGATTTTGCGTTGTTGCTTGCGGGGGCGACCTTCACGCTGGATTTCTTCTAACGAGGAATCCAAGGCGAGGGGGAGGGCATCCCAGAAATGAAGGAAGGCATTTTTCTCGTAGCCGATATCAACGAACATGGCCTTGAGACCGGGTTCAATGTTTTTAACACGGCCCTTGAAGATGCCACCCACGATGTTGTCTTCGCCTTCTCGCTCGATGCTGTACTCCTCGAGAACACCATCCTCGAGCAGTGCCACGCGGCGCTCCAGCTTCTCGGAGTTGATGACAATGGTTGAGCCTTCCTTCGGGTTGCACTGGCCAAACCCGAAAAGGCGTTTCACTGAATGAATCATTTTGGATATAATGGACAAAGTTTTCTGGTTAGGTTGGGGATTTTTCGCTCTCCACACCATTTTCGCTCCGTGTGTCTCGCGTATGTACGCGCGTGCGAGGAAGCATGCAGCTGTTTTTCCCGCTACGGCACGCCACTACGGTGCAGCACATGGGGTGCTGCCGCGCTCTATCTTGCCTTGCCGGTGCTTATGGTGCGCTTTGAAGCCCCGAAAGCCAGCAGGGCAAAAGGCGGCAGGGTGTGTATACTATCAGTTCTCGTCGAAGACGTTACCGTTTTCCTGCAAATACTTACCTGTACCTTCTGCGACGGCGCTCAGCGGGTCTTCCGATATCATAATCGGCAAGCCTGTTTGCTCGTGCAGCAGGTCGCTCAGGCCACGCAGCAGCGCACCGCCACCGGCTACCGTGATGCCGCGGTCATACAGGTCGCTGGCAAGTTCGGGCGGGCAGTGGTCAAGTGTCTGGCGAACGGCGTTGACGATGATATCAAGCTTGTCCTGCAGCGCTTCTCGTATCTCTTCTGAGCGAACAGTTACGGTCTTGGGCAGGCCGGTGCCGCGGTCGCGCCCCTTCACCTCCATCTGCAGTTCTTGTTGCAGCGGGTGTGCTGAGCCTACGCGAATCTTGATATCTTCAGCCGTGCGGGGGCCTACCAACAAGTTGTGGGCGGCCAGCATGTGGCGGATGATGGTTTCATCCAAAGCATCGCCACCGCACTTTTCGGATTGGCTGTATACGATGCCGGAGAGCGAGATGATGGCTACTTCTGTGGTGCCACCACCAATGTCTACAATCATACTCCCCAGAGGCTCAGACACGGGCAAGCCCACGCCGATGGCTGCAGCCATGGGCTCTTCAATGAGTTGCACGTGAATGGCTCCTGAATTGTAAGCGGATTCCTCAATGGCGCGGCGCTCCACCTCTGTGATACCGGAGGGGTGTGCGATGAGGATGCGCGGCCCGCGCAGGCTTCTGCGCTGGCACGCTTTCTTGATGAAGTAGCGCAGCATATTCTCCGCTACCTCGAAATCTGCGATGACGCCTTCCTTGAGCGGACGGATAGCTACCACGCTGCCGGGCGTGCGGCCCAACATGCGCTTGGCTTCCTCGCCCACGGCTTTCACCTTGTCGCCTTTCATGGCAACAACAGAAGGCTCTCGCAGCACAATACCTTGGTCCTTGATGTAGACCAGCGTATTGGCCGTGCCAAGATCTATCCCGATATCGTACGAGAACATCCCGGCTATTTTCTTAAAAAAACGAAGCATTGTAAAAGGTTTTGGTGTGTTGTGTCGGCGCGTGTCTTGCCCCATTGCAGCCCGGCGAGCCCTCCTTTTCAGGGGATGAACCCATCATGCCGCCTGCGCTTGCGCAAAAAAAGCCTTCATTCCATCCGGCTACGCACGCCCGTGCGGAAGTATAAAAAGTGCCCCTTTCTATGTCAAGAAAATAGTACGCATACGTAAAAGGAAGTCTTTTTATTGGAAAGTTTGCGGCTTCCTAACATGTGTTTTATGTGTTCTCATGTTGTTGAATATGAATCATTATTCACTCATGTAAGATATTTCTTTTGATTCATATTTACATGGGGCTGAGAGCGTCAAAATCTTTTAACCATACATGTATGGATGATTAAGGATTCCAAAGTTATCATGGGGGCTTGGGCCGATTACATACTATAAGTGTGCAGTGAGCCGGCGGCGGGCAGGAAATTGACAACGAGGAAGGTGATGATGATGGCAATGAAACCAAGAAAGATGAGAGATTTGCGAGCAAGGAGCCAAGCCGGGGCGGTGGGTAGGTGCAGGTAGACCAAGTAGATAAGCCAGGTGAGGAGAGCCCAGGTTTCTTTAATATCCCATGCCCAGTAGCGCCCCCAAGCGGCATCTGCCCACAGGGCGCCACTCCACAGCCCGAATGTCATGAAGGGGAGGGCCAGGCGCACGATGGCATCTGCCACTTGCATGTGATGGGGGCTTTCATGGGAGGCGCGCAGTGCCGGTACGGTGGCCACCGCCATGAGCCCGTATGCCAGCACGTAGCTGGTAACGTGGGGGGCAAACCAGGGGGATTGGAGGGCGGGCATTTGGCGCCAAGTTGCTTGCAGGGGCATGCTGAGCGCACCCAGTAGGGCGATGGCCGCAGCAGCGGCAAAGTGGGTGGTGAGGTCGCAGGTGGTGCGGTGGCGCACCCAGGCGGCAGCCGGTAGCAGCACAAGCGGGAAAAAGCAGAGCACATGGCGCATATTGCCAAAGGGTATGGCTTGGGCCAGCACAGCGTTGGCTACAAACAAGGCCAATGCCGCCAGCCAGCCGCCGTAAAAGAGATGCCGAGCTGCTGTGCTTTTACCCATGCCAGCCGCAAGAGCGCTTGCCAGGCAAAGGAGTAGGGATACGCCGGTGAGAAGTTGAATCATGCTATTTTTATCGGTTGGGCTGTGTAGGGCGGATCCAGCACCAGAAGGTTGTGCAGAGGATGAGTCCCACCATACCTGCCAGGGCCAACAGGCGCCCCGGTGCTCGGCGCAGCATCAAATCCACCCGGGTGCCGGTGGCGGTATCTTGGTAGTTCATCAGGTAGACTACCCAGCCTTTGCAGGAGAGCGGTTCATTTACTTTGATGGTGACTTGGCGTGTTTCGGGGCGGCCGCGGTAGAGGGTATCTACCCGGCACAGTGCTTTGTATTCCCGCACGGGGGGCACATCTTGCATGATGAGCCGGGCGGGTTCACCCGGCAACAAAAGAAAAGGGTGTGGCATGCCCGGTGCTGTGCGTAAATCTGCCACTTTCACCTTTCCTCCATCCGGGAGGGGGAGGGCGCCATCTTGCTCTGCCAGGTGGCATGCGACTTGCCATTTGCCATCTGTAAAGCGGTGCAGGGTGTAGCTGCGGGTATCATAGCGGGTGAGCTCAAACTTATCAACAGAGAGGGTGAAATCAAGGGGGATGTTGGTGCCATCCTCGGTTGTAATCTGATAAAGTTTTTCGGCGGAACCGGCTGTCATGGAGACGTTTACACGGCGTTCTCCGCAGTAGTCCATGTAAGCGCCGAGGGCGATGAGGACGAGCGCCCAGTGTGCACCGGCCAGCCACAAGCGACCGTGCATGGCGCGCTTGGCAAAAAAACCGAATAACCCGGTAAAGAGCAGCCCCACCACACCTGTGCATGCCATGCCAAGGGCACCAAACCACATCGGGCCTCCCATGCGTGCCATTTCTACTGCTTGGCTGCCAAATTGCCATACGGCTGCCAAGCCCGCACAGGCAAAAAAGACACAGATGAGCCCGCCCAGCAAGCGCAGACGCTCTCCGTTGGCCAGCCGCCAGCCTGCCACAGCGCACAAGAGGGCGGCCAATAGTCCCAGGAGCATCATTGCCCCGCTACGGTACACCTCCGGCGCCCCCATGAGGGGGAATCCGCCGGCCAAGAGCAGCACACAGGCTGCCCCCATAATCATGAGCGAAATTTTGATGCTGCGGCGCATGGTTTACCAATTCCAAGTGATGGAGAATGTGCCTACGCGCCCTTGCCAGTCTTGTGTACGGTAGCGGTCGCTGTAGAAGAGCGCCCCGAGGAAATAGTCTATGCCTTTGTAGGAGGCACCGAGCCCCACGCGTGTTTCCGTTTGCCAAGGTACGCGGCTGCATGTTTGGTTGAAATGATGCACTACCCCGCCATCAATGGAGAAATCACGCGCCACATAGGCAGTGTAGAATGAGGCCACGAAGAAATAGGAAAGGGTATCAGGCCGATATTCCGGCCGGCGGATGGTGGAGAGGGCGAAGCCCGCGCGCTGGTTGCCCAGTAGCTCTCCGGTGGGGGGTAAATTGCGCCCTATGCGGAATGTGAGGCCTGCACCGGCGCTTATCATGGCTGTGCCCACGTCCTCTCGTGTATAGAAGAGGGCATCTGTTTGCCACCCGCCGGGGGTGTGGCATTCTAAGAAGCGGAGGCGAAAATCCTGCCGGGAGGTGAGTTGCACCACTGCCTCTGCCGGTACTTGGGCAGCCCAGCCATCCCAGCTATCCATACCAAAGGCATCGTGCAGGCCATTTTGGGTGTACCGCGCAAGGGAGGGATTGCCGGTGCAGCCCAGTTGCAATTCTGTGCTGCAGCCCATGTTTTCCCCCCGGAATAGGTAGCCCGCGCCCAGTGCCATGATGCCCGCGTATGATTGCTGCCCGGGTACATTCCCGTATGTGTGGGTTTCCGGGGTGTAGATGTTTTGAGTCAAGCTCAGCCCCCAAGCGTTTCCGTTGGCTAAGTCCCGCGTGTAGTCGATGCGTACACCGCTTGTGTAGTTGCCATCCCGTCCAAAACCGGAATCGTTTTCTGCTACGATGCGGAAATGGTGTTTTGGTTGCGGACGGTATCCTTCCTCGCCGGGCTGAGGAATGGGGTTGGTGTATAAAGCTGCAGCAGACATGGCAGCTGCTGAAAACCACAGGAAACTCATGGCGCAAAGTATACTCCTGCTTGGCAGAACATGCAAGACCTATCACGCCCGGAATGCACATACTGAGGCTTATATGACACGCCTTCGCCGGTTAGAATAAACGCTTTTCTTTGCTGGCCTCGGTGCCTTCCAGGTAGCGTACCAATCGGCTTACACCTGCTCCATAGGGGGAGGCTAAGCGCAAATCCGGTTGGCTGGCATAGAGTACCCCGGCGCGGCGGCGGAAGACGAAGTATAGCACGATGATAAGGGTGAGTACCAAGATGACACAAGTCGTGATGATGTTGCCTGCTGTGCCGTATTCTGCCCAGATCACGTCAAACTTTTCACGGGAGGTGAGGGCGCGCTCCTTCTTTTCCTTGGTGAGTTTGATGGGGATGAGCGGCGCTTGAGCGGCTGTTTCCGGAGTGATGGGGCGGAATGTTTCTGCTACGGGGGTGATGCAGGCATGAATGCAATGAATCGCCGCCAGGAGCCCGTCTATGCCCCCGCCTTGGACTGCGGCTGCCTCCCGCGCCTTTAGGAGCCATTCATGCCGCTGGGCATCATCCGGCTTAATCTCCAGATAGCCTAATTCCAATTCGGGTGTATCCCCCGTTTTGTAGTGTACCAGCACGGCGTATTCGCATGGCTGAGCCGCCGTCGTGACGAGTGTGTTGGCACCCAAATTTTGCGGGACTGTTTGCCCGGCTTTAAAGAGGGCGGCATACACACGGAATTTAGAGTGGGCATTGAGCTCTCGCAGGGTGCGTTCCACATCGTTGCGCTCTGCGGTGGAATAAAGTTTCTGCGGATCGCAAAACCCCGAGCTTGCCGGCTTAGAGTACAACGGCCAATAGCGCGCAGGCACTTTCGTATCACTCTCTTCTGTATCTTTGTTGCGGCCGGTGCGGCGGGGAGCCGGGCTTGGTTTGCTGCGCTCTCTCGGATCGGCTTTCTCTTTTTTGTCCTCATCTTCCACCACCGGGGTGTGCAGCGTGGTATAGCAGTCGATGAGTTCTCCGGCCATGAGGCGGCGGTAGTCATCCTCAGCCCAGCGTGGCGGGGCATCGTAGCTGGCCGCAGCTCCGGGAGCCGGTGGAGGTGGTGGTGGCGGAGCCGGGAGCGGTGGTGCAGGTGCTTCCGTTGCCGGGATTTGGGGCTGTGCGGGTTGTGCCTCTTCAGCCGGGGCAGGAGTAGCCGGAGCTTGTTCTGCCGCCGGAGTGGCAGGTGGTGTAGTGGCGTGTGTGGGCTGGGCACTCCACAGGCCCAGAGCCATGGCTGCCAGCGCCATGGTAGTGCCGCCTTGCAGTGCTTGCTTGCGCAGCTTTTTGTTCACTTTGTGAGAGGCTGAGGCAATGTTCCCCACAGCAGCTTTCATCACTTTTTTGAGCCCCGTTACCATGGCGCGCTCTCGGAACTGCAGTTTGGCGCTGATAATACAGCTGTTGATGGCGTCCGGGTTGATGTACGGATCCAGCATGTAGCCCCACGAAAAACACGCCATCTCCAACTGTACATCCACTACGAGGATGAGCATCCATTCTTGATGTACGGGCGGGGGGAGCGGGTGCAGGGCATCCCGCACATAGCTGCGTATTTTCTGCCATGCCCGAGCTATCGGCCCGGCCTGTGTTTCATCTGTTTCTTGGCGGCGCTTGCGCCCAAGCCGCTCGGTAAGCTCAGCATCCTCAATGGCTCGCATCTTTTCGCGCTTGCCAAATGAAGGGTGGTGAATGCGGGCGTGGTTCAATATCCAGTGCGCGTGGGTGCGGAACTCCTGCGGCTGCCCATCGTCTGTGATATAGATGCAAAGCGCTACCGGGGGGATGTTGCGCTCCAAATCCTCCAAGGTGTGCAGTAAATCCATGCGTTCTTGGTGGCGCAAAGCACCGGCTGCATCCACTACCCGTGTAAACTCCACTAAATTGTCCCCAAAAACGGCATTCGCACGCCGGATGCTATACCCGCACGCCGGGCACTGGTCTTCAGCACCCGTGTGTATGGTAGCATTGCATCGCGGACAAATCGGCACGCCCCTCTTATACCCTTTTTCCGCCCGCAGGGGAAGATAAATCATCGTCACCCATTAAATTTGCTCTCACCGCGAGATGTTTTTAACAGCTCCCTGCATTTTTTCTTGACTTAACTATAGCTTTCGGCTAATGTGACATCACAGCCATGAAAGAGCGACGAATCGTAATCACTGGTATGGGAGCACTTTCTCCCTTGGGTAATAGCGTTGATGAGACTTGGGCTGGCATGAAAGCCGGACGCTCAGGTATCACCAAGATTGAGAGCATAGACCCCACCCCTTACTCCGTACATATTGGTGGCGAAGTAAGAAACTTCGACCCGACTCCCTACTTCAAGAAAGACCCCAAGGCCGTGCGCCGTTGCGACCGCTTCGAACAGTTGGCTATGGCTGCCACTGCGATGGCTATGGAAGATGCCGGTCTTGACCCCGAAAAGGTGGACAAGAACCGTGTGGGTGTGATGATTGGTTCCGGCATCGGTGGGCTGGGTATTCACAGCACCAACTGTGAAACCCTTGTTACCAGTGGCCCGCGTCGCGTGTCTCCTTTCTGCATCCCGTACATGATCACCAACATGGCTAGTGGTATGGTCAGCATCGAGTACGGTTTCGGTGGCCCCAATATGAGCATTTCAACCGCCTGTGCCACCTCCAACCATTGCATTGGCGAGGCATGGCGCATCATGAAATTCGGTGATGCGGATGTGATGATTTGCGGTGGTGCGGAAGCCGCTATCCTTCCCATCGGTATTGTGGGCTTCGCCAACATGAAAGCACTTTCTACCCGCAATGACGACCCCGCCACGGCCTCCCGCCCCTATGATGTGGATCGTGATGGCTTTGTCATGAGCGAGGGTGCCGGTGTCATCATCCTGGAAACGCTTGAGCATGCCCAAGCCCGCGGTGCCCAAATCTTGGCAGAATTGGTTGGCTATGGCCTGAGCGCAGATGCCTACCACCTCACCTCCCCTGAGCTGGAGGGTGTAGGCGCCAGCCGCTGCATGGAAATGGCTCTCAAGCATGCCGGCCTGCAGCCCACTGATGTAGACTACATCAACACGCACGGTACCTCCACCCCGCTGGGGGATATCTGCGAAACCAAGGCTATCAAGCGCACCTTTGGTGAGTATGCCACCAACGGGCTCGTGGTCAGCTCCACCAAATCCGTGACGGGGCACCTTCTGGGAGCCGCCGGTGGTATCGAGCTGCTCGCTTGCGTGAAAGCCATCCAAGAAAACTTCATTCCCCCCACCGCCAACGTATTCAACCAAGACCCTGAATGCGATTTGGATGTTTGCCCCAACGTAGGCCGCGAACACAAGGTGGATGTAGCCCTCAGCAATTCCTTCGGCTTCGGTGGCCACAACGCTTCCCTTATTGTGAAGCGCTTTGTGGAGTAATGCCGCGCCGGTGATGCGCTAAGTATTTACAACTTCCTCAAGCGGCGGCGGGCGTTGGATGCCTTGCCGCCGCACCACTTTACCAAAAAGCCCGTTTCGGTACATGTCCCGTTTTGCCAGTTTGTTTTGCCGCAAGAATCCGGCCGCTGCTTCCAAACGCTATAATCGTTTGGATATGCAGCTGCTGCGGTGGATTATGCTCTGTATTGCCACCTTGGGAGCCACCGCCACACTCATGATGCTTGGTTTTTTTGATGCACTAGGGCTAGAACAAATCCGCATATTGGCCGGGCACCCTTTCTATATTGAGGCCGCCGTAGCTCAAGTGTCATTGTTGCCGCCACATGGCATCTTTGCGGTATGCACGCTCATGACCCTCTTCTTATCCGTGGTGCTGCTGCGCAACCCCGGCTTGGCTAAGCGCACACAAATATGCTTTTTAGCTGCTTTGGCCACCTTGCTTCCCGGCCTGCTTTGCATCCTGTGGGATGGAGTTCTCTACATAGCAGCCCCCCTCTTTTGTGTATGTATGCTCTGGGTGCTGGCTGCCCTCATCCCGGCTATCTACTGCCGTTTGACCAAATCATGAAAGCACAAGATTATCCCCCGGCGGTACAAGAACTCATTGCCCAGCTCAAACGCATGCCCGGTACCGGCTCCCGTGGCGCAGAGCGCCTCGCTCTTTGGTTCATGCAGCAGGGCCGCAATGAAGCTCGCAACCTCTCAGCCGCCCTCCTGAATGCGGCTGATACCATAGGTACATGCCCCCTCTGTGGTTTCTTTGCTGTGCGCGGCGAGCAATGTATCGCCTGTAGCGACCCCACGCGCGATGCGTCCCAAATTTGCGTTGTTGAACAACCGACAGATGTGCTCCCTATCGAGCGCTGCGGCTCCTTCCGTGGCCTCTACCACTGCCTCGGCGGCAAAATCTCCCCGCTTGACGGCATCATGCCGGAGGATCTCTCCCTCGCTTCTCTGCGGGAGCGCGTGGTAGCACACCCCGGTTGCGAACTCATCCTCGCCGTTGGTAGCGATGTAGAGGGAGAAGCCACTGCTCTCTACCTCGCAGAGCTTTTTGCTCAGGCAGACTGCCGCATCACCCGCCTAGCACAGGGTATGCCTGCCGGCGCCGGCCTTGGCCAGGCAGATGCCATCACCCTCATGCGTGCCCTCCAAGGCCGCCAATCTATCTCCTAATACCTCCCCCCTCCCTCAAAATTTCAAAATAAATCGTCTTTTTTTTATTTTGGGCTGGACAAAGCCCTCATTTCCATGTATACTCCCGCCGCAATCCACCTCGGATAGCAACATCCCAATGGCAGGGTAGCTCAGTGGTAGAGCAGAGGACTCATAAGCCTTTGGTCGGGTGTTCAAATCACCTCCCTGCTATTATGGGAGCGGTCGTAACCAAGACAAAATGGTAACGACCGCTCCTTTTTTGTGCCTGGATTTCAGCGG
>JAFQGD010000027.1 GCA_017398355.1 Akkermansia sp.
GAGCGGGAAGGAGTTTTACCTCTTGTTGTTCATTTTTCACGTTCATGGTTCATTCCTCTTGACCTTTCCCGCGGTTTGGGGTAGAAATTAGGCAGACATGGTAAGAAAAATTTTGATAGCGTTGATGGGGTGTGTGGTGTTGAGCCAGTGTAATACGATGAAGTCGGATTGTGAGGCTTTGCGGCAGAGGGAGCAGGAGATTGCGGCAGAGCAGAGGGGGGATTATTATGTGGGGCGGCGTTACTATGTGCCTCTGACGCGTTTTTGGGGTTACCTGCGAGAGCCGGGGAAGAGCTGGCGGACAAGCCGGTTGGTTATCATGGATGAGAGTGTGGTACGTACACCGGATCGTGGTTATGAACCGCCGGTCAGTGGTGCTACTTTTGGCACCGACCAGAACATCGAATACATGGTGAAGGGCTCCTACACCGGGGAAAACGCCTACGACCCGAGTACTGACCAGATATTACCGGTGTTCAAAGCCACTTCCTACACCGTACGCAACGAGAAACCGGGTTTCTTGTTTGTACCGTCGGAGGAGTATGATGAAGAAACAGTTACGCTTTTGCCACGTATTATGCCCACCCCGCAGCAGTGCGCCGCAGCCGCGCAATGAAAATATGACGCGCATTTATCACGCCACGCGCGCGTAAATCTGCTACAATGAGAAAAATTAAGGAAAACTGAATCAAATTTCACCATGGCACAATCAAAAATACTAGTAGGGCTGGAGATAGGCACCACCAAGACCTGCATGGTCGTGGGTGAGGTGCGCCCTGATGCGACAGCGGCCATCATCGGTATTGGAGAGGTATCCAGTGCAGGTGTGCGAAAGGGTGAGATATCTGAGCCGAGCATGGCGCGGCAGTGTGTGTGCGATGCATGGCAGATAGCCCAAGACCACGCTGACGTGGATATTCTCAATGTGTTTCTTTCGGTAACGGGGGAGCACATATACGGCGAGAACAATGTTGGTTCGTACCGCTTGCCGGATGATGAGGATATCATCGATGATGAGCATGTGGAAATTGCCCGTGAGAAGGCAGAAAGCCTGGAGATAACGGCGGATCGTTTCAAGGTGAACAGTGAGCTGGGGAATTTCTCCATTGATGGCCGCGAGGCCACGCGCCACCCCGCCGGGCTGACCGGGCGTACGCTGGATGTGAACTGCCACGTGATGCACGGCATCCGCACGCGCTTGCAAAATTCCCTGCTGTGTGTGCGGCAAGTGCCGTTGGAGGTAGAAGATTTGGTCTTTGCGCCGCTGGCGACAGCCCAGATGGTGCTGACCCGCCAGCAGAAAGATGCCGGTGCTTTGCTGGTGGATATAGGCGGTGGTACATCAGATTTCATCTGCTACCAAGGAGGAGATGTAGTAGCATCCGGCTGTATCCCTGCCGGTGGTGATACCATCAACCAAGATATTGTGAAGCTGACCGGGCAGCGTGTATCCAAGAAGGCGGCAGAGGTGCTCAAATGCACAGAAGGCAACGCCTTTGGCGATGTGAAGGACCGCTCCTTGGCTCAATACAAGAGCGAGCTGGGGATGCACGATGTGTCCATCCCCCGTGGGGAGCTCAACCGCATCATCCGCGACCGCTTGGCCGATATCCTGCTGCGCGTGCGCGACCGCATCCCCGAGGATGCTCTGCGCCAGCACGGTATGAATATCTATTTTTCCGGCGGAAGCAGTTTGATGCGTGGTTTGGATAGCTTGGCTCAGTACATTTTCAACATGCCGGTTCACCAGCCGGTGCCGCAAGACCCCTCGCAGCCGCATTCCTATCTGGCGGATCCGCGTTATTGCACAGCCATTGGTCTTATCCGTTATGCTCAGCGATACGATGATGATGCGCTGCACCATGCCAATTCCAACATCTTATCCCGCATCCTGAAGAAATTGGGCTTCAAATAAAATCTGCCATTCTCTGCACACCCATGCTACCCTATCAGACTATAGGCAAGAAAGAAGAGGGCATAGCCATCGTCGGTATCGGCGGTGCAGGTGCTAATATTCTGCAGTGTTTCGGTTCATCCAGCGCGGATAATGTGCGCCTCTGCACCATGTCTCTTGATGAGCGGGTGGGGCGAGCATGCGGCAATGTGCAATTTTTGCAGCTGGGTTCCGGCATGAATCGCGGGCTGGGATCTGGCGGTGACCCCGAGGTGGGGCGCATGGCTGCAAAGGAAAGTGCGGCTGCCATACGCGAATTTTTGAAAGACACACGCTTGCTGGTGTTGGTGGCAGGCTTGGGCGGCGGCACCGGTTCCGGGGCTGCACCGGTGCTGGCAGATATCGCCCGCGAGGCCGGTATGTTTTTAGTCTCTGTGGTGCTGATGCCTTTTGCCTTTGAAGGACACCGCCGGCGCGAACAGGCTGACCGCGCGCTGGAGGAAGTCTCCCGCTTGTCCGACATTGTGTATTGCTTCGAGAATGACTACATGGAAGAGCTTTTCCGTAGCCGCTCCGGGGCTCGCGCCGTCTTCGAAGAGGTAGACCGCCTGTTGGCCAAGGCCGCCGCCTCTGTGCCGATGTTGGCTTCCTCCCCGGGGCTTATCAATCTGGGCTTAGATGAGTTGGCCACTGCTTTGCAGAACAATGATTCGCGCTGCTTGTTCGGTTCCGGGCGGGGCTATGGACCCAACCGCGCAGAGGATGCCGCTCGCGCAGCGGTGGAATCCCCCCTTGTATCATACCATGGGGCTATTCGTTTTTCGCGCACCGTCATTGTGCATGTGGCGGGGGGCGATTCGATGTCGCTCACAGAAATCCGCAAGGCGGTGGAAACCGTACGGGAGGCGCTGGCTGATGAGAAGGTGGATATCTTCTTTGGCACCACGGTCAAACCGCATTTGGGGGATGAGATACGTGTGACGCTGATAGCCTCCATTGACGCGGCGGAATTCCGCGAATATTTGCTCAACCCGCCGGAGCCGCAGCGTGTGGAGCTGCCGGAGGAACCGGAAGCCCCGCTTGCAATGGAAGAGCCCGAGCCGGAGGACGCTTCTGAGCTTGAGGCGGAGCCGGAAGCGGAATTGCTCTATGAAGAGGAGCCGGAAACGGTGCCACCTGCTCCCTATGTAGCACCGGCGGCTGAGGAAGCATACGAGCCGGAGCCGGGACAGATGCCAGCGGAAGAAGTTTTTGAACCGGAGCCGGAAGCACCTGTGTGGCAATCTTCCCTGCCATTGGGCGGGGTAAATACCCCCTTGCGCCAAGGGGAGCTCATGCCCCGCAATGCTTCTGTGGAGACGCACGATTCTATTTCCCGCGCTCGCAACATATTCCCGGAGGATGGTTCTGTACCGGAATCGCCCCGCGTGTATTCGCCGGATGCAGCCCGCCGCCGTCAGAATTCAACGGCGGCAGAGGATGATTTGGACACGCCGCCCTCGCTTCGCTTCAATGATTTGCGGGATATGTTCCCGGATAATTGATGCCCCATTCCCGGATGTCACTCCCTATGGATGCCTACCTTATTCTTTGCCATGATCAACCGGCGCAGGTGAATACCTTGGCGCGCTACTTGGCAGATGGGGGGCATGATGTGTTCATCCATATTGATGCTGCCAGCTGTATTCAGCACGCCGTGCAGGGGGGAGCTCATATACACATTTTGGAGCGCACGGTAGCAGTGCGCTGGGGGGGCTGGGAGATGGTGCAAGCTATGTTGCTGCTCATGCAGGCGGCTCTTGCTACCGGGCGGAAATACCGCTATATGCATTTGCTCAGCGGGCAGTGCATGCCGGCTATGCCACGCAAGCAGATGGATGCCGTATTGGATGCCGCGGCTGCGCAAGGTAAGCAATTTATTGAGTGCCGCCAGCTGCCGGCACCGGAGCGCTGGCATGGAGAAGGGGCTCTCTACCGCATGAAGGTGTGGTACCCGCGGTGTATGGTGAGCAAGTATGATGCCACGCACAAGTTCTTTTGGCGTTATACCCGCATGTGGCTTCGCTTGGGTATTACCCGCCCGGGGTATCGCCTTTTCAGCCCCTATTATGGGGGGGCTCAATGGTGGTCTCTTACAACCGATTGTGTGCGAGCTATTTGTGCTTATGACCGCCGCCACCCGCTGATGCGCGCCTTCTTCTGCAATACATTCTGTAGTGATGAACACTACATTCAAACCTGTTTGGCGCGAGCCGGCTATGCAGATGCCGTCACCGGGGATTCTGCCCGGTATATTTGCTGGCCTGCGCTTGCTGCGCCATCCCCCCGTCTCTTGCTGCGGGCTGATTGGGATGCTGTGCTGGCTTCCGGGTGCCTCTTTGCCCGCAAATTCTGCCTTTCCTCTTCGGAGTGTGCAGAGTATTTGGTGTGGTTGGAAAGCTCTGATTGCTCAAACAAGCGTATATAAGACGCTAAATTGTTCTAAAATATAAAGATTTTTCTAAATTTAAATAAAAAGCGAGTAAAGCTGCGCCTGAACAAATGTAGGCGGCAGGAAAGCCGGAGTCAACATTCTCCCGTTCACCCCACACCCCTTTTTAGAAGTTATGAAAATGAATCACATATCAGTAGCTGCAGTTTTGGTGGCTGCTTTGTTCTGCAGTTCATGCGTTGTCTCGCCGGATGGGTATTATGGCCCCTACGGGACCTATAGCGTATCCACGAATGGATACAACACGAGTGTGGCGTGGACCAATGCCAGCTATGATGCCAATGGCTTCCCCATTTTCGGTTATTCCTACGGGCGCCCCGTGTATGGCTATACGGAAGCCGGCGTAGCCATCTTTACGGTAGCAGCCCTCACGGCGCTGTGCTTTGTGCCGAGCTGGAGACCCGCGCCTTGGTACCATGGGCATTGGCATTACCCGCACCATTGCCACCGCGTGGCAGCACCGCCCAGACACCCGCATGGGCATGCTCCCGGTGTGCGCCCCCATGGTGGTATGAATGCGCCCATACACCGCAATCCCGGCTCTGTGTTCAATAAGCATCCCAAGCCGGCAGGTGGCATGCATCATTCGCATCACGGCAATGCACACCGCCCGAACAACAACATCGGCCGCCCGAATCACGGCAATGCACACCGCCCGAACAATAACATCGGCCGCCCGAATCACGGCAATGCCAACCGCCCGAACAACAACATTGGCCGCCCGAACAACAACATTGGCCGCCCGAATCACGGCAATGCCAACCGCCCGAACAACAACGTCGGCCGCCCGAATCACGGCAATGTCAACCGCCCGAACAATAACATTGGCCGCCCGAATCACGGCAATGCCAACCGCCCGAACAATAACACCGGCCACTCTCATTCGAGCGTGAATCGACCCGGGCGGGGGAATCGCCCTTCATCTTCGGTGACCCGCCCGGCATCTGCCGGTCGCCCCACCGGGATGAGCCGCCCCTCGGGCATGTCGCGCCCCACCGGGCTGAGTCGCCCCACGGGTATGTCTCGCCCCACCGGTGGCGGACGCGGGCACCGGCGCTGATACGTTTAACAATATCACACATGATAAAGAACAGTGGCACTAGGCAGAACCTAGTGCCGCTGTTTTTGGGGCAAACGCTTACTCTCCCATTACAAATGCTTGCCGAAGGCAAGGCGATCGTACTGTTCGTTGGCGTATCGGTGTTGGGGGTGGTTGGTGCGCATGTAAGCCTCATGCAGCGGGTGGGTGGGGTCGTGGGCAATGCGGTGAGCCTCATCCTTTCCGTTTGTGGGGTTGCCGGTGTGCATGGGAGCTTCCTGTAGCATAGAGGCTGCGGCAAGCATCAGTCGTGCAAAGTCTGCGTTGGCTCGCAGGGCAGGGTTTTCTGCCAGGTTTTGGACATCTACCCCGGCTTGGCTGCCGAGATGAGCCAAGAATTGGCCGATGGTGTGCATATTGTTATCATAGCTGCGTCCCCATTCGGCCTGTAGTTCGGCGTCTGCCTGCATGATGGCTTGCTGTTCTGCTGCGTGGCAGGCTTCCAGCATGTGGCGGCTCTCGCCGGCATAACGTTGGGTAAGCGCTTCCATGGCGCGGGAGGGGATGCCGTATTCATACGCTACTTGAGAAAGCGCGGCGGCCAGTTGGTCATCCCACGCTTCGTCTGGCGTATTTTCCGGGCGGGAAATGGCGTATTCCTCTGCACTTTCCGGGAGCCCCACGGCAGCGCGGAAAGCGGCCATGCGGCGGGTATCTGCCACATCGGGGTAACCTTTCATGCGCTCCAAGTGAGCATAGCTTTTGGCCAAGGCCTCGGGGCGCTTGAATTTGGCGAGTGTAGCAGCATAGGGTTGCAAGTCTGCAAAACGCTCAAACCAATTGGGGGAGAAATCGCCTGCATCTGTCATGATGGGCAGGCTATCAGCCTCGGGGATACCGGGTAGGGCAACGGGAGGCAGCGGGGTTGTATTATTTTCTTGTTGTTTTTCGGGTTCTTTATTCATGGTTGTGTTTGGTGTTGTTGTGTTCTAGTCTGGCGAGGTTCAATTGGTGCCTGATGACTAGGAATACTTCGCGGTGGGCATCTCGTCTCATGGCATCGAGGGGGTCGTAGCCCCCCGCTTTGCCCTGAAATACGGGCAAATCTGTCTCGAAACGGTGCTCAAGGGTAGCCAAGACATGCTCCCCCTCCGGAGTGCCTAGTACGGCCAGCAACCGCGCACGGTCGTGGCGCGCTTTTTCCATTGCCGGGGTGGGTGGGGGTGTCATGGCATCATCAAATCAGCGGGTATGGCACCCGCCGGGGCTTGGGGTGGCAGAGGCGAGGCCATAGCATCGCTCTGAGGGGGAGAAATTTCTGCGGCTTCAGCCTCTCGTTTGCGGCGCAAGCGCCTGACTTGTTGCTCGGAGCGCAGGATATTCTCAGGCACACCATCCAATCTGGCCGCAAGTCGGAAGGTGCGGTCCAAATCGATGTGGTCGGCCAAGGTCGGTTCCAAAGAGGAAAGTTGTTGCAGGCGTTCGAGGGTATGGCTGATACCTTCCGATTGGATGCGGCGCATAATCATAGCAATGCGGCCTTGGTATACCACATGCGGTTCGAGAATGACAGCCTCACCCTGCCTATCGGTACGGATGACTCCGGCGGGTGGTTTGGGGAAACACCCCATACGCAGCAATTGTGCAAAAATGCGCTCCATGAGCGGCTTGAAATCGCAGGCAAAGAGGGTGAAGGAAGGGGAAAAGAGCATGACTCGCTCATTTTCTCTGGCATAGACCTCCGAGGCCGTCATCTGTTGCTTGCGTTCGCTCCACAATTCCAGCATGGGAACAAAAAATGCACGGTTGATAGCATCTTGTTTTTGCTTGAGGCGATCCATGCCGATGTCATAGCGTCCCTGCGTTGCCCACTCACGCGGGAAACCCAGACTGGCGCTTTCCGGGTTGATGAGGGTGCGGCCACCGGCTCGCAAATCCACCTCACCGGATTGGTTGGCCAGCTCCAGTATACGGGGGAAGGCTGCTACCTCTCCCAGCATATCCAAGATGCGGTTGAGGAATTGAGCTTGGCGGATATCCGGGTAGACAAGGCGGGCGGGAGCGAGCCCATAGGGCCCTTCGCCCCATTTCAGGAAACGCGTGACCATGTAGGGCATTTCCCGATAACCACTTTCTTCTACAACGCAGTTATCATCTAAGGAGTAATAGATGCTTTCCCATGGCATGTGGCGGGCAGAATCTCGCTGCCGGTTGCGCAGCGGGCGTGGGCGCACCACATGCAGGAAACGCAGATTTCCCTCATGCGGATTGCGCCCGGCTTCCAACAAAGCGCGAGCCCTTGGCCCAAGGTTTTTCTTGCCGAATTGACCGGCCGCTTGGTGGGGGGTGAAGCTGAATTCGCGCATGTAGGTATCCATGCGCCCTTCATCATTTTCCGCACACACAAACTGCCCACAGGGAATATGCCGGAACAGCAGCCGCCCACTGCGTGTGTGGCCGCAAAATATGCTGCCCGTGCCCAATCCTACGCGGTCCAAAAAGCATTCGTGCAATTCCGTGTAGAAATTGCTTAAGGCCAGTTCGCGGTTGGCAATTTCGGAGCAACGGTTGTACCAGGATTCGGCTTCATCCCCGGCATCGGGGGTAGGGCTGCTCCATTTGAACCACAGCTCGTTGCTGGGTGTCATGTAGCTCATGTGCCCACTTGCCAATTTTTGGCATGCTTCCACAGCGGTGGTGTCTCCCAGTTGGGTGGTATCGCTATGTGCATCCGGCACGGTTTGCTCATGGCTCAGGCGGGAGGGCAGCACATAGTGCCGCAGGGTATCCCACCAGCTTTCCCACGGGGCGCGCATGGCCCGCAAGGATTGGTAGTCTGCAAGCAAAGAGTTCATCGTTGTGGAAGGTGGTGTCAACCTAAGGTAGTGTTGCCGCCGGTCGTGGCTGTGTGTTGGTTTTGTTTGCTCAGGATGGTGGAGAGCAGGCCTTTCTTGCGAGAGGCTTTTTGCTCATAATTCGCTCCCGAATCGCTATCAACCGTATCGGCTACCACCGGCGGCGGTGTGGAGACAGTGTGAATGCTTTGAGGAACGGAAGGGGTCATCAATTTTTTTACGAATCCCATGTGTTCTTGTTCTTTCTATGTTGGATGTTGCGGTGATGTGGCGGGGCGACAAAGCGCTCCCAACGGATGATGTGGGGGCGGGTATTGCGCATACCCCGCTGGAAACAGAGCCAAGGCCGGGATTTTTGTAACTTTGCCGTATCACGAGCCAGTTTCAAATCACCCGCCATCAAGTGTACATACCAAGCGTCCGCCTCTGGGGGGCTCTCGCATAGCCGCTCCCATTGTTCCGGCTTGCGGCTATCTACTGCTTTCATCAGCACCACGAGCTGTGGCAGATAGATGATGATGGCATCCGGGTTACAACTCAGAGCCGCCATATCCTCTGCCAGCGCGCGCTCTGACCCTTGGTAATAGCGTATCGCGATGATTCTGGCATCCGTCTCCATGCACTCTACCATACACCGTCCTGTGTTTCTCTGCCACTTTTTAAAGCTCGCCGCATGTGCTGTACTCCCCCTCCATCTCTGCCGGGGGGAGGGACACGATTTGCGAGCCCTTCTCTCTCTATTGCTGTCTCTCTTTTTTTGTGCATGATTGAGGTTGCGCTGCATAAAAAAGCGCAATCCACACCATGAATACTGAACCTACACAAATGCTCACACCATTGGAAATCTGCAATTTAGCACTATCCAAATTAGGTGAAGCCCCCATCCCGGCTATCGACGCCAATGCCTCCCCCGCAGCGAGACTTTGCTACATGCATTACCACCCTGTACGGAGGGAGGTGCTGTGTGCCAACCGCTGGTCTTTTGCTTCTGTCCTTACCACGCTTTATTCTCGTGAGAATGCTGCGATACCCGGCTCGCAGTCTCTCTCTCATACTCTTCCGCAGGATTGCCTGCGTGTGCTGGAGGTGAGCAGCCCGGGGTGGATGCTGCGTGGCCGTTGCATCTACTGCTCTGCCCCGGCTGTAAGGGTTCTTTACATTGCGGATGTGGAGGACTCCTCCCTCTTTGAACCTTTATTTGTAGAGGCGCTGGCTACCCGATTGGCTTGTAAATTGTGCATCCCCCTTACCAGCAGCACAACGGCCAGACAAGCTCTTATCGATGAGTATCAACGCATCGCCTTACCCCAAGCAGCCCATTTCAATGGGGTGCAGTGCCGTTCGAATGATGCGCACCCTCTCTATGACCTCTGGCGCAGAAGTATGGCTTGTTCACAATTTGATGACGGATTGTGAATAAGTTTGTGAATAAGTATCGCAAATTATAAAGTAGCAAAAGGTTAGATAAGTATTGACATTGTGAATAACCCCTTTTAAGAACGATGAGAGCTGTAGATTTTGCGTGCCGCCTTTTGGTGAATATAGGGCGGATAGAATTGACTCATACAGAGATGAAAGTGTTGCTGGCCTTGGCTGCCGGTATGCACGAGAGTGAGACAATTGCCGAGGCTTTGGATATACGCTACTGTTCGTGTACCCTTTGCTTGCGGAATATGTGTAAACGCTCGTTTGCCCTCCGCGGGAGAGGGAGTGCCTATGTGCTTACCGCTGCCGGAAAAAGCAAAGTGGCTCAAATACTGTCTATGGAAAAAACTGCCTGATGAGAAAAAAACGCCATTTAACGATAGAAGAAAAAAGAGATTGGCTTGCTTTTGTTTTTCGTGATGAGAGTGGCGAATTCTCTCAGGCGGATAAGTTCAAAGCGATGGCAGAGGATACTCGATTGGCGGTGTTGCAGGCAGAACAACATGCTGCCGAGCAGGCTGCCACCCCGCCACCTACCCCGGCTCTGCAGGATATTCTGGATTTTCTCCCGCCTCCCCTCCCGCCTTCACCTTCTTGACCGGATTCAATCCCTCGTTGAAAAAAATGCAACTTTGTGAATAAAGCGGTGTTAGATATTTCGTTACCATGAAAAACATTACCCGATATACCTACGAAAAAACTTCCTTTCAGGGCTGGAGACTGTGCCTGAGTAGAAGGAAACGACTCTATGTCAAATATTTTGCCGACCGCGTATTTGGCTCGGAGGAGGCCTCGCTTGCCGAAGCTCAGAAAGTGCGCCAACTGATATTGGATGATTTGGCTGCATCGCCCTCATGCGAAGTAGAAGATATAGAAAAGATTTTTGCCAAATACCGTTGAGTCAACGCGTGCTAGGTTTCCTCTTCGGCTCAAGAAAATGCTCCAGCGGCAACGTTACGTTGCCGCATTTTTCCCATTCTTCTCTTGCTCTGCGTAGCTTTTCTAATTCTTCTTGCAGAAATAAGTGACTGGTGCGCAGCCCACAGCGGCTTGGTACCCTCCTGACGAGGATGCTTAATAAGCCCCTGTTACTGTAGCGTATGAGTGATGTGCGGGAGATGCCAAGCAGGCGCATGGCCTCTGCAGAGTTGAGAAGCCCTTTCTTTCGTGTGTGGGATATCGGTACGTTCTCTGATGCCAGTTGTATCACTTGCGCTCGGTCCCAGTATATCTTGCGCGCTTTGCCGTTTGCCTGCACCCAGTGAAAGCGGATCTTGCATTTGTGCAGATGAATTCTTGCTGCTGAGGGGGTGCAATGCAGCATCTTGGATGCTTCCTCTGTACTGATGCCCCACTTTGGCGCACTTGTGTATGGCTTGCCGGTTCGCGGACAATACCCCGGCTTGACCTCTATGGCATCTTCCGGGTAGATGACACCCGGGATGTTTAAGTAGCGATAGCCCCTGGTTTTTGCTAGGATTCGCTGGGCTGCTCTCGGGGAATTGAGGTATGCCTTGTTCTCGTTTTCTGTATTCATTTTTTCTTGTTTGTTGTTGTTTAAGTCGGCTTCAAAAGCCTCCTAAAGCATTAGCAAACAATGATGAGTGAAACAATGAACGCCCGGTGGAGGCCTGCTCCGTTATTTGTGTTAAAGGATAGGATGATAGCTCTACCTGTTATACCTAAAGGAAGGGCTATAAGGTTATTAAAACTTAACAAATAACAAAACGTAACAAATAAGAAGAAGCGGCACAAAGGAAGCATCCGCGCTTGCCAAGAGAGAGTGTTTGGGGTACAATGCTGGCATGAAGCAGCAAATCATCATCCCGTTGGAAGAATTTCCCGAGGAGGGAATTGAACTGAGCGGGGAATTGGACGGCAGCATTTTCGGTATAGACTGTGAGGATGTGCGCAGAATCGGTCCGGTGGAATATCGTTTGGAAGCCCAGCTGTATGATACGGAATTGGTTGTCCGGGGAGAGGTATCCGCGCCGTTTCGATTGCGCTGCATGCGCTGCCTTGGGGAGATAGATTATACCGTGGAGATAGAGGAAGTCTCCTACGCAATAGACGTGAAAGGGAAGATGAGTGCAGATGTAACGGATGAAGTGCGCGAAGACATTCTCCTAGAGCTTCCCGGGTACCCAAAATGTGAGTTAATTGGTGCAGAATGTGAAATAAATGACAAATTTGGTGATTTTAGGCTGGACAAAGACCCCCAACCAGGTGTAAACTGTGCCACCCCGAGTGGCAATAGCGTCTGGGACGCCCTGGATCAATATCCCGGAAAGTAAGAATCCGGGGGCCCACTCAAGACCACCACCGCAACATTTAACCCGATACAGAATTATGGCAGCTCCTAAACGCAGAACCTCCAAGATGAAGCAGCGCTCCCGCCTGGCCGCTAAGGCCTGGAAGGCCCCCCTCCTCGGCAAGTGCCCGAAGTGCGGTGCTGCAGTTCCCGGTCACACGGCATGCCCCGCTTGCGGCACCTACAAGACCCAGAGCGGTGCTGAAGTTGTGGTGAAGCTTGTGGACTAAGTTCCACGCGCCACAGCGCCGAAGTAATCTAACAAGATTTCAGCCGCCTTGCAATGTTCAGCAAGGCGGTTTTTGTGTTGACAAGATGCCAAATTCTGCTAGAGTATACGCGAGCGTAACACTATATTTAGCTTCATACCATGAAATTGGCATTGGACGCAATGGGCGGCGATAACGCGCCCCAAATTAACATCGACGGAGCAAAGCTGGCTCTTGCGGAGGTGGCTACACTTGAAAAGCTCTACATGGTAGGGCGGGAAGAGGAGTTGAAAGCCGCGTGTGAAGCAGCCGGAATCTTGTCTGACCCTCGCGTAGAGATCGTGCATGCACCCGAAGTGGTGGAAATGGAGGATAGCGGGTTGGATGCCCTGCGCAAGAAACGCAATTCCTCGATGAGTGTGGCAGTGGATTTGGTCAAAAACGGCACATGCGATGCGGTTCTTTCTGCCGGAAATACCGGTGCCGCCGTTGCAGCCAGTACCATCAAGCTGCGTTTGTTGCCGGGAGTGGAGCGAGCCGGTATTGTTTCACCCTTGCCGAGTGTGCATGGATATGTGCTGGTGAGTGATACCGGTGCTAATCCTGATGCCAAGCCGCGCCATTTGGTGGCATATGCCGTCATGTCTGCCCTGATGGCTCGCTATATATACAATCGCCCCAATCCCAATGTTGCTGTCATGAGCAATGGTACGGAAGATTGCAAGGGAAGTGAGTTTTCAAAGGAAGTACACCGCATCTTGAGAGACCTAGATAAAGCCGGCGTGTTGCCTTTCAATTTCAACGGTAACTGTGAGGGGCACGATTTGTTCGAGACGGAGCTGGATGTAGCCGTGACAGATGGTTTCACGGGCAATGTCTTGCTCAAGTCGGTAGAAGCCACAGCCAAGGCTTTTGCGCATTGGCTCAAGGCAGGCATCAAATCCAGCCCGGTAGCCATGTTGGGAGCGATGGGCATGCGCGGCGTGTTCAAGAAAATCGGCAAGCAAATGAGCGCAGATACCATTGGTGGTTGCCCGCTTATGGGGGTGCGTGGCGTATCCATCATTGCGCATGGTTCGGCCAATGGAACGGCAATTCTCAACGCCATCCGCATGGCGGAGGGCATGTGCAGCAACAACGTGAATGACCGCATTGTGGCAGCTATGGAGCGTATTAACGAGGAGTTGAAGAAAATCTCCCCGGCGACTGAATCATAAACGGAAGAGCCACTTTTTCCTACGAAACGCACATCGGATATAATCTCCGGTGTGCGTTTTTTACGTCACGAGATGACGCTGCCGGGGTATGTGCGAGATCCCGGTGGCAGACAGCGACCTGGAAGCACAGTGGTATTGCACCCCAAGCGTGCACCGGACCCGATGTATGCGCCCAATTTATTGCGATGAGTGGGGGTGAGCACCCCATGCCAATTCATGCGTATTTCTGCCGCATCGTGCCGGAAATTGGAGAGAATGCAGCCACCGCCGATGTTGATATCATCCTCCAGCACGGAATCCCCGACATAGGAAAGGTGAGCAATGGCAACACCGTTGCCAATGAGAGAACTTTTCACTTCCACCGCATGGCCAATGATGCAGTTATCGCCAATTTCGCATGTACCTCGTACGTACGCATTGGGACCTATGCTGCAATTTTTTCCAATGCGGACATGCCCATCGATGACGCTACCGGCTTTGATGACGGAGCCTTCTCCCAACTCCAGCACGCCCTCTACCACGGCGGTGGGGTGGATGGTGCCGTGGTGCGCAGGCTGCAAGTGCAGCAGCTCCTTGGCGGCTATGTCCAGCCGCTCCCATGGGGGGATACTGCTCACCGGATGGAGGGGAAAAGCTTCTTCAAATGAGGGCGCAGGATGGCATAGAGGATGGCGCTGTCCTCCTCGCTCAGCTCAATATCATCCATCAGTACTTTGGTTCCCTCAACTTTGCCGCCCAAGCATTGGCCGTTGCTGGCATAGAGATAGAAAATTTGGCTGGAGGATTGATGCTCCTGCACATCATCCCGGTAGTATTTCTCATGCACTTGGCGCACGTGTGAGCGGTGTAAGATGGTGCGTACCTGGGCGAGCTCCCCATCGGAAAGGGGCTTGATTTGCTCCAAATCAAGCAGCCACCCCGGGATGCAGGGCGTGACGGCCATGGAGCGGGCATGCAGAGCTTCGTGGACAACATCTGCGTTGACTGAGCCGTAGGGGTAGGCACAGGTGATGAGACTGACGACAAACAGCAGCACAGGGATGATGGATAAGAAGAATTTCTTCATACGCACAGGGGCTCTACTGTCGCCTATTCTACCCCAAATGTGGCGCTATGCAAGCTAAAAGCACAAAATGATAGGTCAAATCTGATAATATGAATGAAATCATGTTGAAAAAATGAGTTTAATGGCAAGTGAGCGGGAATTGCGTGTCCGTAAACTAAATAGGCCTTGCGCCCCTGCGTGGAATTTGGTAAAGAAAAGGAGGAGAAGAGTACACCGATGCAAATTGCCAGATTGCGAGAAGAACCGGAGATTTTTTATTCCTTGCAGGGGGAGGGGGCTCGCATGGGGGTGCCCGCTGTCTTTCTGCGCTTGGCCGGTTGCAATTTGCATTGCCATTGGTGTGATACAAAGTATTCTTGGCAGAAAGGGCTTGAAGTCTCTCCCCGAGCGGTGGCAGAGAAGGTGATGGCGTATGGTTGCCAAGCTTTGGTTATCACTGGCGGAGAGCCTCTTTTGCAACAAGCAGAGTTGGTAGAGATGATAAAATGCCTACCACAGGGGGTATTTATCGAGGTTGAGACGAATGGTACCATTGCCCCGAATCCTGATTTGTTGGCACGTGTAGGGCAGTGGAATGTATCCCCCAAGCTGCGGTATTCCGGCAATGATGAAGAGGCTGCGCTGCACCCGGAGGTATTGGCCTTGTATGCAGATCTCCCCCAGGCTTGGTTCAAGTTTGTGGTGAGAGGGGAAGACGATTGGCCCGCTATCGAAGCGTTGTCTCTGCCCCGCGAGCAAATTATCCTGATGCCCTGTGCTGATAGTCGAGATGCCCTGGCTGCGGCTCGCCCGGCTGTGGCAGATATGTGCCTACGCCACAGGGTGCGCTTGGGTGAGCGCATGCACTTGGTGCTTTGGGATACTAAAAAAGGAGTCTGATGTCCCTTGTCAATCAAATTTCGCTTCGTACAACCATGAGCTATCGCGTATTATTTGTGTGTTTGGGTAATATCTGCCGCAGCCCCGCTGCGGAGATTGTGTTTAATGCGGCCATTGCGCGCGCCGGGTTGAAAGGGCGCATCAAGGCGGATTCCTGCGGCACAGCGTCTTACCACACCGGTGAGAAACCGGATCGCCGTATGCTGGCGGCGTTGGAGCGCGCAGGTTATGCTTGGGGTGGACACCGTGCTCGCACGTTTAGTCACCGCGATTTTGCACAATTTGATTTGATTATACCCCAGGACGAATCGAATAAAGAGGATATTTTAGCCTTGGCCTCTCGAGAAGAAGATGCCGCCAAGGTGCGCCCCATGAGCACATGGTTTGCTCCGGGAGAGCGAGAACGAGAGGTGCCGGATCCTTACTATGGCGGGCCTGCCGGGTTCGATGCTGTGGTGCAGTTGCTTGAGCGCGCCATGGAGCGTTTGGTGGCTGAGTTGCAGGAAAAATGCTGACCCACGCATCCGGGGGAGGGCGAAGCAAAAAACACCCCGACCGCTCCGGCGGACGGGGTGTTGCGTTGCTGAAAGTCTTGTTTGTTACATCAGAACTGGCTGCCGATACCCACGGAGAATACGTGGTGGCCCATGATGACATTCTGTGTAGCACCGCCGAAGTTGCAATCGCCGAAGTAGGTGCGAGTAAATTCGTAACCGGCCTTCACATAGATGGCATCGGAGCACTGAATCTTGATACCACCGCCCACGGAGAAGGTGAAACCACCGGCGTTGTCGCCGTATGTGGTGGAGTCAACCGTCACATCAATATCGCCAAAGGCATAACCGGCCTTACCACCTGCATAGAGCATGAAGCTATCCGTAAGAGCCAAGTTGATGTCGTAGCCGACTGTTACAGGAATCTTGTAAGCATCGACTTCAATGTTGATATCGCCATCGGGGGTGTAGGATTCATCGCCAGTTTCGTAGCCAACGTTGATGTTGAACTGGTGACGAGCAATGCTATCAGCGCTGCTGTACAGGTTCAAACTGCCACGCACACCCCACATGTCGGGGTCGTCGCTGCTGTCAGCAATGGAGTACAGCCCCTCAATGGCATACACAGGCTGCCAATCATAGGGGGTGAGGGCTCCCGGCTGCGGAGAGGGCAGTACGTACGGGGCGGCAGAGGCTACCCCGGAAAGGGCACCCAACAGAGTGATGATGGAAAGACACTTTTTCATAGTCGCTTTTTTTCTAGCATATTTGCTGCGGTATGACAAGCCAATTTTGGCTGCTCCGAGCTTCTTTTTGTTTTTCAGGAAAAAACCTCAGCCAAGAGGGCTTAAATCTGTGCCGTCCGGAAGAGAAATAAGCTTGATGCGCCCGGAGGAGCCATGGGTAATTTCGACCTCGTTTTTGGCAAGGCCCAATGTTTTTGCCAGAAAAGAAGCGATTTCTTTATTGGCTTTACCATCAATAGGTGGAGCGCATGTTTTAATTTTGAGGACTCTGCCTACTTGGGGGTAATCATCTTCCCACCCAAGAATTTCGTTTTTCTTGGCTCCGGGAGTCACTTTGAGTGCTAATTTCATGTGGGGATTACAGCAGGTTGGCTACAACGGGGAGTCGTGTCAGAGATTTGTTACAGGCAGCGGCTTGTTCGGGTGTGGGGAGGTCGCGCCCGGTATGGATGCCCTCCGTCAGCAGGAAGGGTAGCAGGAGCACATGCTGAGATTGCATGCCGGCCAGTATCTGCGCTGCTTCCGGTGTTTGGTTGAAGTAGCCCAGCGCAATTTCGGTGCCGGGTAACAGGTTGCGTAGACGGCGGCAGAAAAGGCTCGGCTCGGGGGGTGGTTCGGGCATCTGTGAACCATGTGCTACTACGAGTACTCCGGCTTTCGGATGGCGGGAAAGCTGCTCACGGATAAGCTTTGCTGCAGCTCGTGCCAGCCAGGGGGAGGCACCCAGCACCGGTTGGTAGAAGAATTCGGGTTCTTCCGCTCCTTGGGCTTTGTAGGCATTTTGCAGGGCTTGCTCCAGCTTGGGGCCACTGGATTGGCCGCTAAGCATAAACATAGGGTATACCAGTGTGGGAACACCGTTGGCCGGGGGTAATTTTGCCTGCTCCATAGAGGAAAGGGAGCAGCGGTATACATGGCCGGAGGGCATGCGGATACCGGGTGGGTTCAGGTGCCGCCCTTTGTCATTGTAGCTAATCAAGAGGTAATTCCTGCGCCAGCGGCGGTGCCGCAGGTAGATGAGCCACAATCCTCCCACAACGGTTATCTGCGCTACGGCAAAATGAAAATAGATAAGGCGGCGAAGATGCAGGGCATCTTCTGCCGCCAAATCAGGCTGCGAGAGCCTCATGCCGCAATTCACCGAGCCCCACACGGCTGCCACGAATGCTGCAGCACACAGGAGTAAAAGCAAGGTGATAAAACGGCGGTTTTGCACAGATGAATGGTTACATTACGCAGGGCTATTGGCACCTTGGTCTGCTTCTTGCAGTTCGCGGCGCAGGCTGTGCTTCTTATCGAAAGCAAGCACGCAGGGAGATGCAATGAAGATAGAAGAATAGGTGCCGATGAAGATGCCGAGCAGCATGGTGATGGAGAAATCTCTCATGGCCGGGCCACCCAATGCAATGAGTGCTACCAATACAGCAATGGTGGAACCGGAGGTAAGCAAGGTACGAGAAAGGGTGGTGTTAATAGCCTCATTCATGATGTCCTTGAGGTCCTCGTTGGGCTCTGCCAAGCGCAGTTGCTCACGAATGCGGTCGTAAATCACGATGGTATCGTTGATGGAGTAGCCGGCCACCGTCAGGAAAGCACCGATGTGGATGATGTTCAGCTCTGTTCCCATGAGTACCACCAGGCCGATAATTCCCACCACGTCGTGCGCGGTGGAGATGAGCGCACCCATTGCAAAGCTCCATTCGAAGCGCAGTGCCAAGTAGAAGGTAATGCCCATCAAACCGGCCAATAGAGCCCAGCATGCGGTCTTGAAGAATGTAGCGCCGAGTGCAGAGCTAATATCTTCCACGGATTCTGCGGGCAGCTCCTTCATGCCGGGTACTGTGTCGCGCAGAAGCGCGTTAATCTTGGTGGCGTCATCCTTATTGGCGCAGCGAATTTTGATGTTGCGGTCAGTTGCGTTGGAGAACTCCTGCACGGTGGGAGACTTGGAGAGTGTCATCCCCATGACTGTATTTTCGACTTTGGAGTAATCCAATGCAGAATCGCCGGGTACGACATAGGTGATGGTGGCACCACCGGTGAAGTCAATACCCAATGCCTTTTCCCCGCGCACGCAGAAACCGTATACGGCGCAGCCTACAATCAGCACAAGGGATGCGATGGCTGTGGACTTGCGGTATTTCATGAAGTCAAATACCTTGCCGGAGAAGGGCGCGCGTGCGAAGGTGAAATCTTTGAGCATCCCGATTTTTTCTACCCAGAAGAACAGTACGCGGGTAACCACAATGGCACCGATAAGGGAGGTGACAATACCTACGCTGGTGGTCACAGCAAAGCCCTTGATGGAGCCACTGGCCAGCCAGAAGAGAATAACGGCGGTAATCAATGAAGTGATGTTGGAGTCCCAAATGGCGGAGAAGGCCTTTTCGTAGGCATTGCGCAGGCAAATGATAAAGGGACGACCCAAGGCCTTTTCTTCACGCATGCGTTCGTAGATAAGCACGTTGGCATCCACCGCCATACCCATGGTCAGCACGATACCGGCGATACCGGGGAGCGTCAATACAAAGCCAAACAAGCTCATGAGTCCCAGTAGGGCTAACGCATTGAATGCCAAGCCAAACATGGCTACAATGCCTGCCGAACGGTAGTACCAGTAGCAGAACGCAAAGACGCCAAGCATACCGATAAGACCGGCCACGGTTCCCTGTTCCAGGGCGCTCTGCCCCAGCTGGGCAGACACGTTCTTGCGGCCCTCCACTTTCAGGTCGCTGGAAAGGGGGTTGGCCAAGGCCTTGGAGATGTCCTCGGGCTCGCCTTTAGCATTCAGGCCGGAGATGTTGAATTCCTTGTGCAGCACAGCCTTTACCACGGGGGCGCATTTGATTTGGTTGTTGAGCACCACAGCCAAGCGGTCGCGGCCAATGGTCATGGAGCCGGTGAGGCGACCCATGCGGTTGGCACCGGTGCGGTTGAGTACCACGTCTACATGCCCCTTGTGCACATAGCTGGGCTGGGCGTTGGCTACTTCCTTACCGGTGATGTATACGTCTTTCTGCATGGCGGCATAGGGCTTTTGCAGCACCATGTAGTCGATAATCTGTTCGCCCTTGCGCTCACCCTCTGTGTACAAAACAGGTGCGCCTGTCTCATCGTCCGTGCGGGGATAGGGCAGAATCATGAAGTCGTTGAGACCTAAGCGGGAAGGGATGCGGGGCATAGCCGGGGCACGCACGCCTTTCACTTCTGCTGCTACGGCTTTTTTGTATTCAGCCAAGCGCTCTTCATAAAGGGCGATGTTGGCCTGTGTTTCTTCATCTGCGATGACTCGCTCGCTGTCATGATAGACGGCCAGAAGCTCCAGTTTGGCCATTTTGGTGAGCATTTTTACCAAGGCCTCGATTTTTTCTTGGTTGCGGGCTTCATTCTGGGCATCCTGCTGGGGGATTTGGATGAGGATTTTGTTGTTGGAGTGCAGGATTTGGACTTCGCTGGTACCGGTGGAGTTCAGGCGTTCTTCCAAGATATTGCAGGCCTGCTGCATGTCTTCCTCGCTCGGGGGAACCAAGTTGCCGTGGTCGTTGAGCTTGGGCTGTACTTCGAGGGTAAGCTCTGTGCCGCCTTTGATGTCAATGCCGTACTGCATCCCGTTCACAAACAGTGAAAGAAGGCAGAAACCGGATAAACCTACAATGAAAAAGGTGCCGGCATTGCGCTTTGCTTTATCCAGCTCTGCGGAGAGATACCAGAAAAACAGCACTATGAGCAATATGCCCATGCAGAAATAAAAGAAGGGCGATGCAGTTATATCAATGAGAAATTGTGGCATGATTCGCGAATGTTTAACCGCCCCATTTTGCCATCTTTCCGTATGAGGTCAAGCTTCCATCGTGGCAGTACTCAAATTTAGGCTTTTTCTTATCAAAAAAGCCACCTTGGCAAACAGAGCCAAGGTGGCGGTGAAGGGATGAAATGCCGGCTGTATCAGAAGTGGTAGGTAGCGCCCACGCCGACATCGTGGCTCGTAGCGCGTGGTACCAGCTCCAGGTTGTACCCGGCGTGGAGGTTCCAATGGTCATTGATTTGGTGGGTAGCGCCTACACCAATGTTCATACCGGCTCGCCCGGGATTTGAGCCGCCACGGCAAACATCTCCCAAGTGGCAAGCGGGGTTATCCCGCAGAATATCACCGAAGACGCTTACTTCCCCGCGCACTGTTGTTTGGGGGGTGGCTTTGTAAGAGGCATTCACGCCTACTTCTACACGCGCATTCTCCAAGGAGTCCGCTTTCACACCTGCTTCCGGTGTGGCGGAATCTACATGCAGGTACTGGATACCGCCGAATGTGGCTACTACGCTGCGTTCATTGAGCGTGCGGGCGTAATTCAGGCGAGCATCCAACTGCATGGTGTGTTGCGTCCAGTCATAGCGGGTACCCCAGATGGTCGCGTCATTTTCGCTGCGGCCGTACGCAGCGCTCCAATCGAGAGTCAGTTCGCCGGTGGCGCGTTTTTTGAGGTTGCTGTGTCCATATAGTGCCATGTGTGTGCTATCCTGATCCACGGTGAAGGCGGAGAGGGTATTGACTTTGCCCCAGGTGATGCCCATGGCAACACCGATGCTGTGCTTTTCGGTGGTGTTGATTTCTGCACCCATGGCAGCACCGCTCAGATTATGCTCTGCACCCAAGCTGCCGCCATGAGAGCTCTGGCGACTTGCCGAGCCAAATGCTGTAGCCCAGGCGGCACCGCGTCCTTGTTCCAGGCTGGCGGTATTCTGAGTGCGTGTGGCGATGCTATCCACAAAGGCTCTATTGGCCTTTGCTGCCCCCCAAGTGGTTTGCACCAAGGTGTCACTTGCTTTGTCCAAGGGGGAAACGGCTTCGTAGGTGGCGGCGGCTGAGGTAAGCCATGGATCGTCATCTCGCATGTACTCATTCCATTCTCGCAGGTCCGTCACCGTGAGCAAGATACTCTTTTTCTTTGCGTCGAAGGCCAGTTTGCAGAAATTGCTATCCAATCCCAGCAGAGAGTACAGCTCTTTTTCGGTGTTTACGTTGGTGGACTTGAAGGTGAAGAGCTTGAATGCCTTTTTCTTGCTTACATCCTTAGCGCTCACGTTGAAGTCTAAGTATATTTCGTTTGATCCGTTTAATGTCAGGCTGTCTTTCACCTTAATGGTTTGGAACTTGGAGCCTTTCATGCAAATAGTGCTGTCTTCTATGAGCATGTTGGCTGCGGAGATGGCTCCGCTGAGGGTGAGCACGCTCCTGTCGGTCAGTTCGAAATCCCCTTTCACCGTGAGGTTCATGGCTTTGTTTTTGGGGGAGGGGTCGGAGAGTGCGATGGAAGATTGCTTTCCGACGCTGAGGTGGCCGCCGATGTTGACGCTGCCTGCTACATACAGGTGTGATGCGCGTAAACGGTTGAGTGCAATTTTGTCCTTTGTGGTCAACTTGAGCGCCTTGTCGGCCTTCAGGCTGAGTCCGGACTTATTTTCCAGCGCAAAGGATTGCGCCGTCAAGGCACTCCCCATGGCAAGATAAGCATTGTTTAATACATAGGTTGCATTCTTGAAAGAACAGGAATTCAATACGCTGAAAGAACCATCAAGTAGCTTTACATTCAATCCTTTCTGGGCAGAGAGGGCGCCTTTGCCCATCAATACCCGCGATTCAGACTCTCCATCCCATACAAGGGTGCAGATGTCGGAGGAGGAGAGGGTGATTGCTTTCGGAAGGTAGATATCTTGCCCGAATACGGAGTAGGTGGAGAATTTACCCGGACGCAGGGAGGCGGCATTTGCGGCATTGGTGTATGTTTTGAAGGTCATGTCGTAGAGCCCCGACTCCGTGTTGTACACGGGAATGAATGTGCCCAAATCTTCCGTTTTCACGATGAAGACGTCTCCGTTTGTATAGCATCCCTCTTCATCTCTATATGATTTTTCATACCCGATAGCCAGTTTCAGGTTTTCCAGTTTCCCCGAGTATGATTTGCAGGAGAAGACAATGAAATCTTCCCCCAAACTCTCAATAGCTTGGTCAATGACTTCTCTGGGCGGGGCTGTGTGCCAGCCATCGCATTCATCGCAGCTCGCATCGCTGCTGTAATCTCCCCAGTAGATGGTGTGGACAAGTGAACTTTTACCACTTATGTTGACATTGCCGTATACGCGGGTGACGTCTTCAGACTCGTATGCTTCTGTGGGGAAGGTGAGGGTGTATCCTTTGGGCGCGCCATTCAGGATGACGTTACCTACCACAGTGGTGCAGGCCGAGAGGATATTGGGCATGTTTTTTGAGGATATGTCGGCCTTGGCATAGATGGTGTCCACATTACTAATGTGATACACTTTACTGTTTTTGTTCGTAAAAGTGATGCTGGAAAACTCGTGTATCCAATCGAGGGCGACACTTGCGTTGAAGATGATGTGGCTATCTCCGTTGCCCGACATGTCATCGTATATACTGGGGCTCCCTTTTGCCTCAAATACGTAGGTTCCATCGCCTATGTACCAATCTGTCCATCCCCAAGCAGAGATTGTTTTTCCGCTGCCAGTCAGCTTATAGGTAGTTTCGCTGTTTCCATTCCAGGTGATGTACACGTCGTCGTATTTTCCCAATTTGAGATTGCCATTAAGTCTGATATTGGCATCTTCAACGTAGTATGAGTGCTCAGTGTAATCAATGTCATCCCATTCATCATAGACGGGGTTATCATCGTGCGGATAACTGTTTAGTGTTATCGTTTGCGATGCCATTTCGCCCATGGCCGGTGTTGCTATGAGAGTTGCTATAAGGGTGTAACAAAAAAGTTTCAATTTCATAGAATACTGGGTTGATTGTTACTATCATGGTACTCCAATTTTGGGTAAAAACAAGAAAAATGCACTTTTGATGTGCATTTTTCTTGTCGGGAAAGTGTAATAGCAGGGAATCCGCAGCTGCTTAGTAATTGGTGAGCTTGCCACCACGGGCTTTCAGGCCATTTTGCATATTTTGTTGCATGATTTTGCCTTGGCGGGTGGCGGCTCCTTCCGGGGTCCAACTGGGGATGTATTCATTCCAGCGTCTACCGCTTTTCACCTGAGCCCAGTGTTCGATGGGGTAGTTGTGGTTTTCCGGGTAGACGGAGGAGAGGAACTCCAGCGGACCGGGGGCGTCCTCCCAGTTATCGCCGCGAAAGTCCCGTTCATTGAGGGTGATGAGGCGGCCATTTTTCAACCATGGGTCTAAGATGACGGCGCGTGGCCAGTTGGCATTGGCCGGGGAGAGGTAGACGCAGTTGTGCTCGGAGCCATCGCCGCGGTCGCGTACGCAGCAGCCAATGCGGAAGAATTGAAGCTTGCGGCGGCGCAACTCGCGGTACATATCCTGCTGGTAATGCCAGCAGAGGCCACGCTCGCAGAGGTTGAGGGAGGAGTTGACCATGCGGTTGTTGAACCATCCCATGAGGGAAGGATTGTTGATAGTGGCAATGCCGGCGGCTGCTTTATAGGATGTGTCTGCCAGCCAGCGAGCTTCGCGCCGAGCGCCGGGGAGCTCTTGTTCCTCCATCGGGAGCATGGCAAGCAGGTCTTGGGTGAGGGCACTACGCTGCTCTCTCACTGCCGGTGTGTCTGCATAGCCCGGTGCAGGGGCATGCTGGCAGGAGACGGCGGCAAGGGCAAAAAGGCAGATGGCGAAAAGTCGTTTCATCGTATCAATAATTGGTGGGTGAGCCGGGGTGTTCTAATTTACCGCGCTCAATGTTTTGGTACATACGGCGGTATTGAGAGGATTTGCGGGTGTATTCCTGCCAATATTCAGCATATTTGCCATTGGGGGTGCGTACGCTATACCAGTGTTCCATGGGCCAATGGTGTTCCTCCGGGTAGGCAAAACTGAGCATGGCGCAGATGCCGGGCAGGTCTTCCCAATCGTCCGGGTCTAGTTCTGTGGCTTTATTGATTTTGAGGCGTCCATTCCACATCCAAGCATCCAGCACCCATGCTTGGGGCCAGTCTGCATCGCGTGCGGCGATATACAAACAGTTGTGTTCGGAGGCATCTGCACGATCTCGCACACAGCAGCCTAGGCGGAAGAAGGAGAGCTTGCGGCGGCGCAGTTCGCGGTACATATCATGCTGGTAGTGCCAGCAGAGCCCGCGGTCTTGCAGGTGGGCATTGATGAGTGCATTGCCGGCCCAGCCGGGAAAGTGGGAGTCATTCAATCTGGCGATACCGGCAGCTGCTTTGTAGGCGGTGTCGGAAAGCCACTTGGCTTCTTCCTGTGCAGCCGGTAATTTTTGCTGAGCTTCGGGCAGCAGCAGGAGTAATTCTTGCTGCAAGGTTGCTCGCCGTTGTGTAATCATGGGGGTATAGGGATATTGCACCTGCGGCGGATAGCAGGAGCTGATACCCAGCAGAGCGAGAGCCGATACGACTGTATAACGAAGAATGCGCAGCATGTGCTGCGCATTCTATCATATGGCATCGCTTTAGGCGAGCCGAAATATGTTCATAAAGATGGACTATTATTCTTGACCACGCGTTTGGTACTTCTTGCGCATGTGTTCATCGGATGCGGTGTTCTCTTTCACCTGAGCCTTAGCCTCTGACGCGGCCCGGGAGATTTCAGGGTCATCATCCTTTTCATACTTGGAGAGTACGTTGATAACCCAGGGGCGGTCATGCATGCCTTTGAGTGTGTTGATAAGTCTGACGCGCTGGTTGTACGTCTCATCCAAGTCTTTGAGTTCTTCCTTGAGTTTATCCAGTTCGGGGCCTTCGCCTACGAAATCGGCGGAGTACTCGTCCGTCTTGGCTACCAAGTCGGAGCGCTTGGAAATGTCGCCATCAATCTTGTCGAACACGACTTTGATGAGAGCTTCTGCTTCTTCATCCGTGCGTTCGCGATCCTGCGCAAATACGCCACCGATTGCGCGGTCAATGTACTTGGCATTCTTCTCGTCATCGCCGGCCTGTTCCTTGAGTTCCTGCAAGTAGGGGATGATGTCATCATTGGCGTAGTTGGCAAAGAAGACGTGGTCGCTGCGCCAGTTTTTCTTGTCGGCAGCGCGTTCCTTGTAGTAGGCCAGAGCTTTGGGGGAGCAGGCGCGTCCAAAGGTGTTGAGCATGGCTTCTCGGTATTGCTCCGGCAGCTTGTCGAAGATTTCATCGCCCACTTGTTTCTTATCTTCTTCGTTATCCATGAAGATGAGAATGTTGTCCAAGCAGCCGGCCAAGGTTCCTGCCAGTTTCTTGTCGATGTCGGGGTCCTTGAGTAGCTCCATGATGGTGGGGATATCTTTCTTGGAAACGCGCAAGCCCATGGCTTCCCAAATATAGGAGAGAACCTCGGCTCGTTGCATCCACTGCTGCTTGGCTACAGAGTCTGCCAATTTCTTGAATTTGACGTTGATGCCTTTGTTGTTGGAGACAGCCATGCGCTGTACGAGCCAGCGGTACAGGGTGGGCTTAATTTTGGTGCACTTGGTATCCAGGGTGCGGAAGATGAGTGCATCAATGCTGGGATCTTGTTCGGAGGCAATACCCAGCAGCAAGCAGGCCAGTTGTGCCACGCCTTCGGGGTTGCCACCGAAGACGAATTTGCCCTTTTCATCGCGGACGAAAGGATCTACCACGACATCAAGCAAGTACTGAGCATCCTCCTTGGAGCACACGATGGTTACTCCCTTTGCCTTGGCATCTGCCATGCTTTCAATGCCTTGTTTGTTGATGTCTTGCGCGCGCTTGAGCAGTTTGTTGGTGTAATCCATGTGTGCTTGCTTGGCCTCTGCCTCTGCGTTGGCTTTGATGATGAGGGAACCGCAAATGACACCCAGTACGGCCAAGCCTACAATGCCACCGGCTATGGGCATGGAAAGCCAAGAAATGCCAAATAAGCCACCTTTTTTCTGCGCTGCCGCTTCGGCTTGCATGGCCAGTAGTTCTGCTTCGGCGCGGGCTTTTTCATCGTCTGTGGGGGTATCTTCCTCTGCCGGTGCGGGTTTAGCTTTGGCCTTGGCCTTGGGTTTGGCGGCTGCAAGTTTGTTGGCGCCGGCAGGCTTGAGGGCAGCTTTGGCCTTGGGCTTAGGTGTGGCTGCAGGTGCCGGGGTAGGCTCCGGTGTGGCAACGGGTGTTTCTTCTGCGGGCGGTGCGGTTTCCTCGGCAGCGGCAGCTTCGGCCTGCTGGCGGTTGTATTCTTCCATTTGGCGGTTGTACTCCTCCATCTGGCGGTTGTATTCCTCCATCTGGCGTTCGTATTCTTCCTGTGCCAAGCGGGCAGCTTCTTCTTCTGCTGCTAAGCGGGCAGCTTCTTCTGCAGCGGCTGCTTCGGCGGCTGCTTTTGCTTGCAAATCTTCCTCTGCTACAGGTGCTGCCACGGGGGTGGGAGCTTCTACGGCCGGCTTGGGCGCGACGACAGCTGCAGGGGTATTCAGTGCTGGTTTCTTGGGCGTAATGGCTTGGCCATTGGAACCCATGAGTTTGACTTGCTTTTTGGGTGCGGCCCCGGTGTTGAGAAAGCGTCGGGGTGCAGGAGCGGCCCCGGTTGTTTTGAGTTGAGGAGTTGCCATAGGTGTAAAAAATTGTGCTACTGGCATAATCCTACTCCTTTTCTCCCCGGATTGCAATCTTGTATTTCATAGAAAGGCGTAATTTCCTACAAAAAAAGAATTTTAAGAGTGGGGAGCAACTTGTAGATTGCAACGGGCGGATTCTTGTGTTAGGATGAGATGGTATGAGAAAGATTTTTCTGATTGGCTGTGCTGCATTGTCCTTGATTCTTGTGACATGTCAGCAATTCAGCTCGCAGAATGGTGCTCGCCCCGCTACTCATGAAGACTACAAAGGCTACAAGATGGCTCCCTACACCGTAGGGGGGAATCGCTTTGTGCCGATGAGTGTGGAGCAGGCATTGCGTTACGATGTGGTGGGCAAAGCCTCGTGGTATGAGGCAGATGGGGCTCAGGGTGCCATTTGCCAGAAGTTGTATGCCGGGGAATTGTATGCCGCGCACCGCACTTTGCCTTTGCCTTGCGAGGTGAAAATTACCAGCATGACAACGGGTAAGAGCTGCATCGTTCGGGTGGCAGATCGCGGTCCGTATATCCACGGCAGACTCATTGATGTGAGCACGGCAGTAGCACGCGTGCTGGGGTTTGAGCATGCAGGGCTGGATACTGTGCGGGTGCAGGTTCTTTCTGTGGGGGATGGTGCCTACAAACGTACTAGGTGAGGCACGAATGCTCTTTATTTGGCGCAGAGAAGGCGCATGGCTTGCGGACATTTGCGGGTGAGCCATGTGCCGAGGATGGTGAGGATGCTTATGCCAAGCACCGGAGCCCACACATCGTAAAATCCGTGGATTTTATAATTGTACAGGGGGGCGTAGAGCAGGGAATGCGCCGCATAGATGAAGAGCATACACCCACCGGCTGTGGCGAGCGGACGGGTAATGCGGGGGAGAAAACGGCTTAAGTAAATACCGGCTAGGCAGTAGATGACGGCATAGCTCAGGGAGACCATGGGCAGGGAGCAGCCGTAGGTGGAGATATCGAAGTATTCCAGCAGCTCCGGGTGCCAAGCTCGCTGCATGTGCATGAGGACAATGCATGCAAGGATTGCTATAGTGTGGCGGCTGAGCCAGTTTTGAATAGATTCCAACGGGGCGCACCGCAAGCAGTATCCCAACAGTACTGCTTGCATCCAGTCAAAGCGCAAGCCTTCATGTTGTCGCGGTTCTGCCGCCCAGTGAAAACTGATCAGCAGTACCAGCAAGAGCCATTGATAGCGGGGGAAAATGCGCAGCGCCGCCAAGGCTGCAATGATGAGTTGGTAAATGGCGAGGTTGCGCAAGAACCACAAGGGTACATTGTAGGCAGAGGTGCCCCACCCGAATACCTTTTCCCATGTCCATTGCAGCTCGGGGCGTACCAAGAGGAAAAGCCCAAAGCTGAGGAATGACCACAGCAGCCATGCCAGCCCAAGTTTTAATGCCCGCTTGGCGCATTTGCTTGCTTCTCTGGGCATGAAATAACCGGCCATGGCAAAGAACAGGCAGATGGCGCCGCCTACCGGCTTGCCCAACCAATCCGGGCCTTCACCTGTGTGCATCCACATGATGAAGAACATGGCTACGCAGCGCGCGATATCTACCCACGCGATACGCCCCGAGGCAGAATGAATGGTAGTTGCGCTGCTCACGAGACAAAATCCGTAGCATTCAGGTGGCATGCGGCTATTTTGCGTACGATGGCACATACCAAATCGCAGCAGGCGCACAAGTCGCGGTCGTCAATGATGCCGTTGTGTGAGTGAATGTAACGCGTGGGTGTGCTGAGCACAATGGTGGGAATGCCTTGCCAGTGTGCGTAGCAAGCTGCGGCATCTGTGCCGCCGGTGCGTCGAACAGCTGCTTGGTGGGGGATGCCCGCTTCGCTCGCCACTTGCAGGACCATATCTGCGAGCTTGGGATGGGTGATGTGGGTGGGGTCAAACAATCGCACCTGTACGCCCTTGCCCACCACACCTTGGCGGCAGATACTGCTTTGCCCGGGGGTGTCATCTGCGGGGGCGCCTTCCAAGATGATGGCTACATCTCCCACCATTTCGGCGGGGATGGCGCGGGCCCCTCGGGTGCCCACTTCCTCCATGACTGTCCCGATGGCGTTGAGGTTGCAGGCTACTTGTTCGGCGCAGAGTTGCTTCATTGCTTCCAACATGCAGTAGACGCCGTTGCGGTTGTCGAAAGCTTTGCCCATCCAACGGTGGGGGATAGCCAACGGCTGCATGCACACATCCGGTACCACCGGGCACCCCGGGGTGATGCCCAGTTGCTCCACCTCTGCTTGGCCGGACGCGCCAACATCGATGAAAAGCGCATCATCTGCCATTACCTGTCGGCGCTGTGCTTCCGGCAAAAGGTGAGGGGGCTTGGTCGCAATTTGTCCCGGTATTTTGTCCCCGCTGCGGGTTAATACCAGAACTCGCTGGCTCGGCAGGGTGTGGTTCCACCAGCCCCCCAGAGGTACCAGTGTCAGGTATCCATCCGGCGTGATGCCTTGTACCATGAATCCGACCTCATCCATGTGTGCGATGAGCGATACAGTGGGGACCGCGTTCTCCACTTTGCGGCTGCAGATTTGCAAGCCGGCCGCAGTACAGGTTGATTCTCCGCAGCTGCTCAGTTCTTGCCTCACCAGCTCGCGTATTTCGCCTTCGAACCCGGATACGCCGTGTGCATTGCTGCATTCCTCCAGAAGCTTTTGGTTGAACATGCCCGGAATTATATGCCGTAACCCCGCATTGTGCAAGCCGTTTCTCAGGGTGCGGGCTTTCGGGGGGATTGATGATTCCATGTGGGTGCAAGTATAGTAAGTATGACGCACCCTAATGGGGAAGAAGCGTTCTTTTGCGCTCGCGGGCGCGAGAATCCGCTTGTAATACAAGTACTTTTCGGATAATATAGCTGCGGTATGGCAGCTCAAAGACGCATCAGCCCGCTTAGGTGGGTATTCTTCATCCTCTTAGGGGTGGGGATGGTGGTATTTTGCTGCTATTTGGCTGCCGGACGTGGGGCCGCGGCTGCGGCTCGTGCCGAGGGGGAATCCATCTACAAGGCGGATGTTTCCAAGAGCAACATGCCGGAGCCTTTCATCGGGGGGCTTATTTTGCTTACCCCGGAGCAGATGGCTCGCGTGCCAATGGTGGATGGCTTTGAATGGCCATGTGGTACCCCGGAGGGTGGTATGATGTATGATGCTCAGCCTTTCGGATCTGATAACGCAAAACGAGGCGGTAAGCATAGCGGGCAAGATTTAAACGGCATAGGTGGCGAAAATACGGACTTGGGAGAGCCTGTGTATGCGGCAGCTCGTGGCTTGGTGGTATATAGTGGCAAGCCTGCTGATGGATGGGGAAATGTGGTGGTGTTGGCGCACCGCTTGCCCGGGGAAGACAGCATTATCCAGACTCTGTACGCGCATTTAGAGAGCCGAGACGTCAGTCTCGGTACCATCGTGCATCGTGGCCGCAGGATTGGCAGTATCGGTACGGCCGGGGGGCATTATTTGGCTCATCTGCATTTTGAGGTTATTCAATCGCGCTGCACAGAAGCCGGCATGCCGGGCTATCATCCTGCCGGTGGTATGAATCGGCTGAATCCGGCAGATGTGATAGCTCATTTCCCTGCCCCCAAGCATCCTGATGCGTATGATGCCGTGCGTTCACTGCGTATTCGAGAGGCATATCTTTCCCGCTCACAAAAGAATCCCTCCGCACCCGTTTCGACCCCGGAGGGGACCATCCCCGTCAACCCATCTCAGTTTATCACACCATGAAACGTAGCATTGTTTTATTCCTTTTAGCTTTCCTGATGACAATCGGTGCCGCCGCCGCCGTGTATTTCTTATTACAGAAAGGCGGTGTTATCAAACTGCCTGATTTTCTCAACCGTAAACCGGCGATAGCGGCTCCTGCGGAACCGGCTCCGGAGGAGCCGACTCCTGCCCCGGCGCCGAAACAGCCGACTCCTGCGCCCGTTCCTGCACCCGCGCCCGCTCCTGCGCCGGCACCGGTTCCCATGCCCGACCCCGCCCCGGTTCCTGCACCGGCACCCGCATCTGAGCTTCGTACATTGCCTAAGCTCACGGAAAAACCCCGCAGCCCGGAGCATTCCATGGCGTTGCAAGTAGCAGAAGCACTCAAGGGTGATAATGCGGCCGCAGCTCTTGATGAATTGGTCAAACGCGGAAGCTTGAGCCAGAGCGCTGCAGATGCCATCAAAGCATGGGCGGCTTCTCACAAAGCTATATCTGTGGAAGAAGTGGGTACTGCCCGTCGCCCTGATGGAGCCAAGGTGACTCGCTACCGCATCAAATCCGCAGATGGCGGGGAAGACATGTTGGTGGATGTGGTGACTGCACGCAATGGAGAGGTGACCATTGAGGTAGCCAAGACCACTCCCGCAGATAAGACCCGTGTGGGTGCCACAACGGATGCTCTGACGGTGGCTGAGGGTTTCATGGAATCTGTGCGCCGTGGCGATATGGCAATAGCTCGCTCTCTTGTGACGGGGACGGAGGTCTCTGATGCGACGATAGCCGGTCTTTGCATGGTGTTTGAGGAGGGTGCTTTTTCTCTGCGTACGGATGCGCCCATCCGCAGTACCTTTGAGAATGCGGACCACGCCGGTTTCTTGGTATATATTGTCTCCAAAGACAGCCCACGCCCCGGCAACGTAGGCTTGGAAATGACACGCACGGAACCCGGTTGGCGAGTGAGCGCCGTGGCTTTGGATGCCCTGCTGAGCAGCTATGAAGCCAGCGCCAGTGCAGAAGGTGGCCGTTATTTCCCGATTGTGAAGAACCCGCGCGGTGGCGATTCATTGGCGCTCTTCTTTGCTTTCAACGAATCTGACCTGACTCCGCGTTCTGTTCGTCAGTTGCAGATTGTGGCAGAGCTGCTCAAGCACAGCCCCGGCAAGAAACTCAACATCTCCGGGCACACGGATGATGTGGGCTCCGAGGCATACAACCTCAAGCTCTCCGAACGCCGCGCAGATGCTGTGAAGGAAGCGCTGGTATCCTTTGGGGTGAATGCCGAGCAAATTACGACCCATGGCTTGGGCAAGAGCCAGCCCCGCCGCCATTATCGCCCCGAAGATTCGGTGCAGCAGATTGATTACGTACGCGGTGAAAACCGCCGTGCAGAAATCTATCTGGACTTTGAGTCCTGATGCACCCCTCACTTTCAGCCGTGCCGAAGCTGCCGGATTTTGCTGCGGAGTTGAACCCCGAGCAATATGCAGCTGTCATGACGAACGCCCGCCACGCATTAGTGGTGGCGGGTGCGGGTAGTGGCAAGACCCGCACACTCACTTTCCGTGTGGCTCGTCTTTTGGCGTCCGGGGTGCCCAGTTGGCGCATACTGCTCCTGACCTTTACCAACAAGGCGGCTCGTGAGATGCTGGCTCGTGTGGGGGAACTTACCGGGGTGGATTCCTCCCACTTGTGGGGTGGTACGTTCCATTCTGTTGCCAACCGGCTCTTGCGCCGCTACGCAGAACGCTTGGGGTATCAACCCGGATTTACCATTTTGGATTCAGATGACCAGCGCTCGCTCTTTCGTGCATTAGTGAAGCAATATGCCGGGAAAACAACGAAGAAAGATCGCTTTCCCAAGCCGGAGCTGTTGCTCTCCCTGCATAGCTTGGCTCACAACACGGGGCGCAGCTGGCAGCGCACCATGGATGAGGAGTATGCCTACTTGGAGCAACATGCAGATACGATTGGACGCATATTTGAAGGCTATGCGCAGCGAAAGGCGGAATCCAATGCCATGGATTTTGATGATTTGCTGCTCAATTTTGTCCGCTTGTTGAGGGAGAATACCGATGTGCGCCAAGAATTACAGCAACGCTTCCTGCATGTGTTGGTAGATGAGTATCAAGACACCAATGTGCTACAGGAGGAACTTATTTCTCTGCTGGTGGGCGGGGATAACACGAGTCTCATGGTGGTCGGGGATGATGCTCAGAGTATCTACTCATGGCGCGGGGCAAAGGTAGACCATATTTTTAATTTCTGCAACACATACCCGGATGCAGAAATGCATAAAATCGAGACAAATTACCGTAGCGTGCCGGCTATATTGGAGGTGTCCAATGTGGCTATTGCGCATAATTCCCGCCAAATTGTCAAAGTATTGCGCCCAGCGCGCCATGATAACAGACTGCGCCCTGCCGTTATACCGGCACCGGATAACCGCACAGAGGCCCAGATGGTAGCACGTGAGATTGACTCCCTCTTAGAGTCGGGCGTATCCGGGCGTGATATTGCCGTGCTTTATCGGGCTCATTTCCACAGTTTGGATGTGCAGATGGAGCTTTCGCGCCACCACATCCCCTATCGCATCACGAGTGGATTGCGTTTCTTTGAGCAAGCGCATATCAAGGATGTACTTGCTGTGCTGCGCTTGTTGGTGAATCCGCGAGATGAGGTTGCTTTCCGCCGTCTTGTTTCGACATTTCCCCGCGTGGGAGATGCCACAGCCACCAAAATTTGGAGCGGGTGGCAGCAAATCGTGGAACACATGCCTCAGGAGGATCTGATGCATATGCGATATAGCGAGCAAATGCGTCCTGTGGCTGTGGCACCTGCCGTGCGGCCTCATTGGGGTGCTTTCCTTGCTATTATGGATACTCTGCACCCGGTAGGGCAGGAGCTGACCCCGCCGGAACTCGTCAAACGAGTGCAAAATTATTTGGATGCGCACCTGCGGGCGACCTACGAAAACTACGAGGAGCGGTTGGAAGATATTTCTCAACTTTCCCGGACTGTGGGGGATTCCCCGAGTTTGGATGATTTTTTGTCCCAAGTTGCCTTGTTGAGTGAGGCAGACCAAGAGGTGCAACCGGATGATGATTGTGTGACGTTGAGTACCATCCACCAAGCAAAAGGGTTGGAGTGGAAGGTGGTGTTCATCATCTTCTTGGCAGAGGGCCTTTTCCCCCATTATCGGGTGATTACTGAGGGGAATGACGATGCCTTGGAGGAGGAAACACGCTTATTCTATGTGGCTGTAACCCGTGCGGAAGACCGCTTGTATATGTCGTTCCCTCGATACAACGGCCATAGCTACGACAGCCAGTACTGCCCACCCTCACGTTTCCTGACCACGCTCCCCCCGGAATTGTTGGATGTGTGGGAATGTTGAATTGATACCGTGCCACACATGCTATGAAGTCAGAAATCCGCTCGGGAGCTTTTCTCAACTACGCCAACTTGCTGTTGCGTATGGGAGTGGATTTTTTCCTGATACCCCTGTTGTTACTCTGTTTGGGGAAGTCGGAGTTCGCCATTTACACATTGGCCGGTGTTGTTGTGGCGCGTTTGGCCTTGTGTGATTTTGGCCTTACGGCATCTGCAATACGGTTTTTGAGCGAATACCGGGCGCGGGGAGACGCTGCGGGGGAGGCCCACTTTTTGGGGAATTTGCTGGCACTTTTTTCACTTATCGGATTGTTAGTTTTAGTATTAGGGTTGGCTTTTTATCCTTTTTTGGGGGAGGTGTTTAGCCGCTTTACTTCGGAGGAGATGGATATTTTCCGTATCCTCTATCTCATGACTTTATTGAACACGGCGCTGATGTTTCCTGCTCGCTCGCTGGGGGGAATATCCGCTGCACAGCAACGCTTCCGCGTGCCGGGCATCATTGCAGCTGTTGCTTCCGTATGCAATATAGCGGGCACTTTTGCGCTGCTCATGCTGGGTTTCCGCTCGATAGCTCTTACGGCTCTCACCATTGCTACCGGGGTGTTCAGCCTGGTGTGCCACGCTTTTTATTGTTTTATTGTCTTGCGCGCGCGCGTAAGCTGGCGTGGTTGGGATGTACCCTTGCTGCGTTCGCTTTTTGCCTTCTCCCTCTGGGTTTTCCTCAGCCAGCTCATCAACGTCATGAATGCCGGTACGGGGAATTTTCTAGTCGCTATCACGCAAGATACGGAGCAGGTGACTCTTTACACCAATGCGCTCAAGGTGTATGGTTATTACTTTCTTTCCGCCGGTTGCTTGGCCGGTTTGTACCTGCCCCGGGTGGTACAGATGGTCGTGGCAGGGGCCGGTCCTGCGGCGCAGACGGCGGCTATGATACGCGTGGGTCGTTATTTGATCATACTGCTGGTTGGCTTGCTTATTGAGATGCTATTTTTCGGCCGTGAATTTTTCTCACTCTGGATTGGGGATTCCTTGGGTGGCGCGACAGATACCTGCTGGCTGATTACCATCGTGCTGATGTTGCCACAAACGCTCAGCTTGATTCAGGGGGTGGGGTGGCATATTTCGCAAGCGCGCAACTGTCTGCGCCGCCGTGTGTTCATTGCCGCATTCAATAGTGCTCTTTTCTTGCTGGGCGGCTATATCGTTTGTCGTTGGTATGGTATCATCGGTTTGGCTTTGTGGGGGGCGTTTACAATGTTTACACAGCTGGCTATGCTGAACTTTCTGCATTATAAACAGGAACTTGGTTTAGATATTGGTCTCTTTTACCGCCGTGCCTTTTCGCGTAGCTGGTTGTGGCTTCCCTTGCTGGGCGGGGCGGCATACGCCATTGCTGTTATATTTCCCGCCGGTGGTTGGTGTTTTTGGGGTGCGCGCGTGGCTTTGTTTGCACTTGTATATGCAGGAGTGATGTGGGGGCTTTTCATGACGCCGGCAGAATGCAAAAGTGTACTGCGCAGAAATTAACTTCTTTCACTCAGAAAAGGTAGTTTTTTCAAAGCGAAAGACGCTTTTTTGGCTGGAAAAGAAAAACGCATTATGATACCATCGGCGCGAAGATTACACCGTTTCTCCCATGCAAAAGTTTTTTTCTCTTTTCTTCATTGTATCAATGATGCTGCTGAACGGCAGTACACTTAGCGCACAGGAAACGCCTTCTGCGACAGTGGTACTGCCTCAAAAGAGCGAGCCGGCGCCCGTGCATGAACATACCGATATGGTATCTGAGGCTGTGGCATCACCCCTGGATGAGAACGCTATTAAGGAGCAGATTATCACCTCTGCCACTTCCTCCGAAAAGGGAAAGGCGATGCTCAAGGAGGCCGTGCAGGGCAAGAGTTTGGACTTTGTGCAAACATACCTCAAGCATGAACACAATGCCTATGATGGCCATACTGTGCTGGAACATGCTTGCATGAAAGTACCCTTTTCTCCGCCTGCGGATGGGCAACCTTGCCCCGATTGTGGTAAGGTAGTGTACAATCGCAATCCCGAAGGCGCTTTCCCTGCTTGGAGCTATCATTACACCGGCTCGAAAGAACAGTACAGCCGTTTTCCCATTCCTCTTTCCATCTACACTACGGCGGAGAAAGAGATGAATTTGTGGCAAAAGTTGGTACACCGCGTGCAAGTGGATAATTTCAATTTGGCGGCGACCATTATTTTCCTGCTGGCCATCATGCATACCTTCTTGGCTCCCAAGTTCCAGACCTTGGCTCACCATTTGGAAAAACGCCACAAACAACGCCTCCGTGATGAAAAATTTATGATTCTGCACCCGGAGCAGCGTATCCCCGTTTCCTTTGCCTCCACCCTTTGCCATTTCTTGGGGGAGGTAGAGGTCGTCTTCGGTTTATGGATTGTTCCGTTCTTCTTTGTGTGTTGCCATTATTATTCCATGGAGGACTTTCTGCGTTATATCGACCACGATACCAGCTTTACGGAGCCGCTTTTTGTGGCCGTTGTGATGGTGGTTGCATCCTCGCGCCCGATTTATCGTTTGGCAGAAAATACGCTGAAGTTCAGCGCCTCCTTGGGCAAGGGTACACCGGCTGCCTGGTGGCTTTCCGTGCTGTGTATCGCTCCGCTCTTAGGCTCATTCATCACGGAGCCGGCTGCCATGACGCTGGCTGCCATTTTGCTGGGTAAAAAATTCTATCAACTCAAGCCCAGTTCTTCCCTGTGCTACGCAACGATTGCATTGCTTTTTGTCAACGTATCCGTAGGGGGCACCCTCACGCACTTTGCAGCTCCTCCCATTGTGATGGTGGCAGGCAAATGGAATTGGGATATGCTGCACATGTTCACCCATTTCGGGTGGAAAGCCGTGTTGGGTATCGTTCTGTCTAATGTGATTTATTTCTTCATTTTTGCAAAGGAATTCAAACGCTTGGAAGAGGTGCAGCGCATCAATAGTGCTTTTGATGGCGCCGTGCCTACTACATGGGAAGACCGCCAGGATGTCATCCCCGTGTGGGTGTATGGTGTATCTATCTTCTTCTTGGTGTGGACGGTGATGTTTGCCCATCACCCCGCCATTTTCATAGGTGGTTTCATGTTCTTCCTGGGCTTCACCATGGCTACTCCGCAGTACCAGAATGCTTTCTCCATCAAGGTGCCCCTGCTGGTGGCATTCTTCTTGGCAGGTTTGCTCATCATGGGTGGTGTGCAAGGCTGGTGGATGCAGCCGGTGCTGCAAGCCTTGGCTGAGCTGGGCGCTACCGTCACCATGGGCTTGGCTAGTATCTTAACCGCCTTCAACGATAATGCTGCGGTGACGTTCCTGGCCAGTACTGTTCCCAATCTGCAAGAGGAAATCAAGTATGCCATTGTGGCCGGTGCCGTGACCGGTGGCGGTCTCACCGTGATTGCCAATGCGCCCAACCCCGCCGGACAAGCCATTCTGGGCAAGTATTTCAAATCCGGTATCAGCGCGTTGCGTTTGTTCTTGTGGGCGGCTTTGCCCACGGCCATCGTCTTCTGCATATTTAACTTTATACGATAAGCTATGTTTACCGGTCTTGTAGAGTGTACCGGCCAGGTGCTGAAGGTCGTGCCGGTAGAGCAGGGGGCTCGCTATACCGTGCAAATTCCCTTTGCGGCAGAGCTGGCACTGGGGGATTCTGTGGCAGTTAATGGATGCTGCCTCACGGTCGATAAAATTGCAGAGTCGGGGGTGGAGTTTGACTTGCTGACCCAGACGATGCGTGTGACTTCTCTTGGTACCCTGGTGCCGGGTTCGCTTTGTAACTTAGAGCGGGCAATGGGCGGCAATGGTCGTTTTGGCGGTCACTTTGTGATGGGGCATGTGGATTGCACGGCAGAGGTGGTGTCCATTCGTCCGGTGGGACAGGATCACATGGTGCGTATACGCATTCCCCAAGAGTACGAGCGCTACACGATAGATAAGGGCAGCATTGCAATAGATGGCGTGTCGCTCACCATTGCATCCATGCCGGAGCCCGGTTTGCTGGAGTTCTGGATTACCCCGCACACATGGCAACGCACGGCTATGCACACATATCAACCCGGCACAGTGGTGAACATTGAGGTTGATATGATTGCCAAGTATGTGGAAAAGATGTTTGCCGGGCGAGCATGATTTTACCTCGCCATGGGGGGGGGACAGGATATGCGCCGGGGCTTGCGCCTCTTGCATCGGGCGTCTTTTAGGCGTAAGCTGAGCTCATGGGTTTTACTACTATCGCAACAGCGGCAGCCCTCGCGCTGCCCAAAGTCATGGAATCTGTCTCTCTGCGCCAGCAGAGCAAACAGCTTTCTCAAGCCGCTCAGGTACAGGAACGCCTGGCTCATCGCCAAGCAGATTCACTCACGGCCACTGCTGTGGCCAACCAGCAGCGCTCTGCGCGCAATGCCAATAGCCAGATGGATAAAGCTGCCGCAGATGCCGTTGCCTCCAATCTGGTAGCAGATGGTTCTGCTCGCGTGCGCGAAGTGGATTTGGCTACCCGCTTGCAGGATGAAATTACAAACGCTGCCAATACTTCGTTGCAGCAGGCCAATGCTACACGGGAACAAGGCGCATTTACCGCCTGGAATACACGCAATACGGCAGCCCGCGCCAAGCAGCAAGCTCGTGGCGCTTTGCTCTCCGGGGTGGGCTCGCTTTTTGGTTCCTTTGCCGGTTCGCTTTCAAAATCGGCAGATTCAAAAGTCGCAAACTCAAGAAAGTAAGTGTAAAATATCTTGATTTAAGACTCTGGCTTTGCTATTCTCTGCGGCGATGCAGAGAATCACCCATTTATTGCTCATAGCCGCTTGCCTTTTCGTGTTGAATCCCTTTAGTGCATACGGAGAGCAGGAGCTTTCGGCTGCGGAAAAGAAGCTGGAAGCAATGGCTTTGGCATTTGAGGATGTAGCAGAGGCTTTGGGATCTGTGAAGGATGTGAGCGATGCAGATTTGCTGGCTTCGCGTGTTGCCGTGGATTTTCTTCTCCTGCGCCCGTTGCATGCCGAAATGGTGGCCTTGAAACACAATCCGGAGGTGAACGCGGAATACGCCGAAACTTTCATTCGCCGTTGCGCCGAGGCCAGAAAAACGGCTGTAGCGGCTATTCAGGCATTGCAGAAACAGGACTTTTACGGCTCGGCCTCCCTCCCGGCTGCTACCTCACTTGCCGCTTTGATGAAAGGCCCCCTTGCGCCGGAAAAGGCAGCCCCTGCAGCCCTGGAGCTCAAGGTGAATAATATGGAGATGATTGTTCTCTTGCTCTCCGAAGTGGAAGATAAGGAATCTGCTGAGACAGTGGCTTCTCTTGTCGAATATGCCTTGGCTTGCGGTAAAATCCTAGAGGAATTTGCCACCGAGTACGAATCACAGACTATTGATGCCGAATCATCTGTTTACTACGCCCGCCGTGTGGAAGATTACCACGTTGATTTCGGTAATCTGGCAGAGTCCCTCAAAGCCTGCCATTATCACAACTCAGAAAAATTACGGCGCATTTTTGTGTCTGATGAGACGATACCGTCTTTGAACAAAAATTGAATCAACAAAACAGCGTATCAGGTAAATGTTGTACCTGATACGCTGTTTTTGAAGTCTGGAGGCGAGGGGAATCGAACCCCTGTCCTGGACACTGTTGACGCAAGCATCTCCATGTTCAGGCGTGGATTGCTGCATCTCGCCGGTGATCCGCTCCACGCCAGCCTTTCACCTAAGCCAGGAACCTGTGGATGTCATACCCGGCGCGGTTCCCCCGCCGGATACCTGCCTACTTAGCTAAGATCGTCAACCCCAGTAGGCGTCAGGTATCGGATCCAGGCGCGTATGTTACGCAGCCATTGCGTATTCGTTGTTGGAATAGGCATTTAATTGTTTGAGCGGCTTTTAAGGAGGCCAGCCGATCAACCTCCACATGCAGCCGGCGCCTCGAATGTTCAGTCGAAACCGGGACGCCCCCATGATGTTGTATGAACTCATACGGGGGATTTAGAGTCAAAAAAGGCCGGTTTCGTTGAAGATAACCGGCGTTTCTTTGGCTAATAGCCCGGAATGAGTAGCACGCCCGCAGGGATTCGAACCCCAAACCTTCTGATCCGTAGTCAGATGCTCTATCCAATTGAGCTACGGGCGCGTTGTTGGTTTGTTACCGCTTTCGCGGTGCGCAGAATATACCTTTTTTTGGTGAAGATGTCAACAAAAATTACGAAAATTTTGCAAAAAAACTAAAAAAAGTTTATTTAAGGGGGCAAAATCAGCCCAAGCGGTGCTCAAAATCGGAGTAATCGAGGTGGCAGACGGTGCTGCGGGTACCATCTGCATGCAAAAGGGAGATAGATGGGTGAGGAACTCCGTTGAAGTGAGTTGTCTTGACGATGGTGTAGTGAGCCATATCATCCAGAATAATCGTATCGCCCGGGGAAAGCGGGGAAGGGAAGGAAAAATCGCCAATGACATCTCCGGCTAAGCAGGTGGGGGCTCCCAGCCGGTAGGTGTGCGTGAGTTCTCCCGCTTCCCCGGCTTTTCGGTACTCCTCACCCGGGAGCGCCACGGCCGGGGTGTCCGCACCACCGGGATGCAGGGCAAACACATCCGGCCGATACGGCATTTCCAACACGTCCGGCATGTGGGCGCTGGCGCTCACATCCAAAATGGCATGCTTGTATCCCAAGGATTCAAACACGTCCAACACCGTGGCGCGTAGTACCCCGGTATGAATAGCCCATGCTTCCCCGGGTTCCAAGAAGACTTCCACATTGTATGTGCTGCGTATCTCTTGCAGCAAGGAGACTAGCGCCCCGCGGTTGTAATACGGCTTGGTAATCCAATGCCCGCCACCCAGGTTGATATAGCGCATTTCCGGGGTTGCTAAGAGTTTGCCGAAGTGCTGCTCGAAGGCGCGGAATGTTTCAATGAGTTCTTCTGCGCCTTGTTCGCAGAGAGTATGAAAATGCAGCCCGCTAATTCCGCGAAGGTCCGCATCGGCAAGTTGTTCCGGCGGGATTCCAAGGCGTGAGCCGGGGACACAGGGATCATACAGGGCTGTATGCCCGGTTGAGTGGCAAGGGTTGACGCGCAGACCAAACTGAAGCTCACCGCTTAGGTAGCGGGGGTGGGCTAGGCATTGCTCCCTATAGCGCCGCCATTGTGGCAGGCTGTTGAAATCAATGTGGTGCGCGATGTGGAGCAGCTCTTGCAGCTCTTCCTCGCGGTATGCGGGGGAAAACACAGCAATGTGCCCCCCCATATGCCGCGCGGCCAGCCGTGCTTCGTATAAGCCGGAGGCACAGCATCCATCGCACCACGGGCGTATGGTACCAAAGGCTGATGTGGTGGAAAAGGCTTTGAGTGCCAACAATACCTTGGCGCCGGAACGCACGCCCGTTTCATGCAACAGGCGTGCGTTCTTTTCTAGTGCGGGAAGTGAGATGAGGAAGTCGGCCACGGTTGGTCAAACTTGCCTTTTACTGCTGTTTCTGTTCCGGTGCAGGTACCGGGGTGGGTTCCTCCGGAGAAGCTGCCGGAACATTGGCTGGCGTTTCTTGCAGTGTCTGGTTTTCCACTTGGGCTGCCTGTTCGTCCTGCAATTCGCGGGCAAGCGCCAGTACGTTCGGGCGCAGTGATTCAAAGTAGAGGCGAGCTTCTTTGCGGATGTCCCCGCGTCTATTGCCGGCGTAGAGTCGCTGGCAGAAGTTGACGGCCTGCACCCAAGCGTTGAGTGCTTCCTTCTTGTTGCCTACGCGACTTTCCAAATTACCGAGGTTGCCCAAAAGTCTGATGTACTGGATGGACATCTCGGGCGCGAGCTTATCGAGGGCTTTTGCAAGTTCAATTCCCTTGTTGTAGGTGTCGCGGGCTTCTTCGGGGTCTTCTGCCCAGAATTGGCATTCACCTAAACAACGGTAGGAACTCATCACATCCGTGGCTGCGCGTGCCAGCTCCGGCTCAACGGCGCCTTCCGGCAGCTTTTCACCCTCTGCTGGGGCTAGTTCTTTGTAAATTCCCAAATCTGATTCCAACGCCTTTTCGTACCATGGAAGGGCATTAGCCGCTTGATTGCGGAAAAGAAGGGTGGCTGCTTTGCCGTTGAAGATGGCACTTTGGATGCGGCGTGCTTCGCGGCTGTTGCGCTCGGCTTCCGGCAGTGCATCCAAGTCTTTTTGGGCTGTATCGTATGCACCCTCTGCTTTGGCAAAAGCTGTTAAATCCAGCGTGATTTCCGCGATGCGCAGGGCAAGCTTAGCCTTCTCTATGGTACCATTTGCCGTGGGGGCAATGGCATCGTAGTAGCCCTCTGTCAAGGCGAGCATTTCGCGCACGGGCTCAGTGACCTCCGGGTCGTTGACTCGCTGGCTTGCCAGTTTGCCAATCGTGTACACCATCTGTTCGAACAAAGCTTCCTTTGCTGCTTCTGGGGAGGTAGCGGGGGCGCTTGCCTTTACTTCTGCCGGGGCGGTAGGTGTGGTGGTGGCTGTTTCCTCATCATCGCAGGAGCAAAGGGCTGCGAGTGCTACTGTGCCCATGGCCGTTGCGCATGCACCACGGGCAATCCGATACAAAATTTGGCTATTCATAACGGCGTATATTCTGTACTCAACGCCCCTGCGCGTCAAGCTATTTCTACGCGCGAGACACAGAATCTCCCCCGATTTCTCCCTCGAAAGTGTCCTTCCTCACTATTTTTTTGTCAAAAATTGCAAAAAAAATCATTCTCTGTAAGTTTTTGCTTGTCTTTCCCCTTGCATATTGGCTAGAATAAGGAACACCGAAACGTCATGAAACACCTTTCCCTTCTCAAATCTCTTGCCGTGGCATGCGGTGCCATGGCTGCCGCCCTCACTGTGAGTTCCTGTGGTTCCGCACACTCTCCCGCTGCTGCGCTTGAACGTTTGCAGGCAACTCAGGTTGCAACGGTGTTCAGCTATAATGATGCTGTGACCCCCGCTGCCCGTATTTGCAACGAAGCCGGCCCGCTTCCGGAACGTACAGCTCGCGCCATGCAGGCTTGGCTGCGCTCTTCTACGGTGAAAACATTCTCCTATGCCTATCCCCAGTATTATGTAGCCTTGGTAGATGCTCGTGGTCGCCAGGTGGTGTGGGGTATTTGCTCAGACGGTATGGGCAACTTGGTAGGTATCCTCATTCCCCGCCCCAGCGTGGCCGCTTGGGATTTGCCTTTCATCGGCAACTACCGCATGTATGTGTGTGATACCGATGCACGCAAGGGTCTGAGTGATGCTATCATGGAGTCCTTGGCTGATGCCGGCTATGACTCTTTCCGTATTGAAACGCGCAAGGCGCAGGGGCTCACGCAGGGCCGCTACCTGATTTCCAAGCCTCTTTCCGAGCGTGCTCAGATTAAGCTTGCAGAAATCAAGAAGGCGGAAGCCAAGGCTCAAAACGCCGATGCTGAAGAGAGCAGCGATATCCCCGCTCCTGCCGCAGACATGGAAACCCAGGAGGATGACAACACCACAGAGGAGGCTACCCCCGCTTCCGAAAGCAGTGATGAGGAATCCCTTGACAATTTGGATGATGAGCTTGAGCTGTAATAGCCGAGCAATGTGACCCCCTTAGAACGGCTTCTGCGCGGTAGGCGTGGAAGCCGTTTTTTACATTTTGCGGTGTGATATCTCATTTTTGGTCTTGCCAAGGCGAAATGTGTATGGTAAAATGCGCGCGCATTCCTGCACAGGATGCACCGCAAGGAGTGGTCTCGTGGTGTAAAGGTAGCACAAGAGATTTTGATTCTCTTTGTCTTGGTTCGAATCCAGGCGAGACTATAGCCCGCCTCCCGTTATACGGGTGGCGGGAAGTTTTTTAGTTCCACCCCACACCCCGATACCTTATATGGATTACGCGCCATTGATAGAAAAGCGCCGTGTGCGTATGGAAGAGTTGGAGCGCATGATAGCGGATCCTGCTTTATTTGAGGACAGGACACGAGCAGGGGAATTGATGCGGGAACACCGCCGCACCCAAGAATTGATGCAGGATTGGGCAGCCTTGTGCGATGCCCGCCGCCAATTAGCGGAGAATGAAGAGTTAAGTGCCACAGACGATGAAGAGATGGCTGAGCTGGCGCGTGCAGAGCTAGAGGAGCTGGCTCCCCGCATTGCCGCATTGGAAGAAAAAGTGCAATATAGTTTGCTGCCGCGGGATGCAACTGAGGACCGAGATGCACTCGTGGAAATCCGCGCGGGCACCGGGGGGGATGAGGCAGCCCTGTTTGCGGCTGATTTGCTGGGAATGTATCAGCGTTTTTCGGAATCCCGCGGGTGGAGATTTGAGATATTGGATGCCAGCCCGAATGACATAGGGGGCTTCCGGGAGGTGACAGCGCGTATATCCGGCGAGGAGGTTTTCCGCTACCTCAAGTATGAGAGCGGTGTTCACCGTGTGCAGCGAGTCCCCGCTACGGAAACACAAGGGCGCATACATACTTCCACCGCCACCGTGGCCGTATTGCCCGAGGCTGAGGAAGTGGATGTGCAAATACGCCCGGAAGATTTGCGCATTGAAACGTGTCGCTCCGGCGGGGCAGGGGGCCAACATGTGAACCGCACAGAGTCTGCTGTGCAAATTTTTCACCTGCCGACCGGTATCATGGTGCGTTGCGAAAATGAACGCTCCCAGCTTAAAAATAAAGAAACGGGTATGCGTATCTTGCGCGCGCGCCTTTTCGAGATGAAACAGCGCGAGGCGCAGCAAAGTTATTCTGCCCAGCGCCGTGCCTTTATAGGCTCCGGCGGTCGCGAAGAAAAAATCCGTACCTACAACTTCCCCCAGAATCGCCTAACGGACCACCGTATCAACTTCACTGCTTACAATTTAGATATTGTTGTGGCGACCGGTGCGCTTCAAGATTTGATTGCGCACATGCAGCATGAAGAAATGAAGGAGCGCATGAGCGAGCTGGGGTAATTTTCTTCTAAAGCCGGCCATGAATACGATACAAGAAGTTTTGCAAAGCGGGACCAAGTGGTTGGAAGCACGCGGCGTGGATGCCCCGCGCTACTCGATGCAGAGCTTGATGGTGCATGTGCTGGGCCGCGACAAAACATGGCTGTATTTGCACTATGAGGATGCGCTGACAGAGCCCCAGCTGGAGCAGTTGCGCCACCTGCTGCGCGAGCGCGGCAAGGGCGTTCCCTTGCAGCACTTGCTGGGCGAGACGGAATTCTTTCGCCGTTCATTCCGGTCTGATGCGCGGGCGCTGGTGCCACGCCCGGAGACTGAGGAGCTGGTGGAAATGGCTTTGCAAATGGTACCCCGCCGGGAAGGGTTGCGGGTGCTGGATATGGGCTGTGGTTCCGGGGTGATTGGCATTACACTGGCCTTGGAATTGGCTGCCCTGCGGCCGGATGTCGTGTTGGCTGATATATCGGAAGCTGCGCTTTCTTTAGCCTTGGAGAACGCGACGGCACTCGGCGCACGCGTGCGCACGTACCGCAGCGATTTGTTCTCTGCCTGGACCCCGGCGCCGGAAAATGCGGTGATACCACCGGATGACTTTGATTTAGTACTGGCCAACCTGCCCTATGTGCCGGAGGGGGAGAACGTATCGGCCGAAGTGAGGCATGACCCGGCGACCGCCTTATATGGAGGCGCGGATGGTTTGGATATCGTGCGGCGCTTTGTGGTAGATTTGCTGCCCCATGCGAGCCCCGGTGCTTTGGTGCTGCTGGAGGTAGGGCACGACCAAGGGCAAGCCGTGTGTGATTTGATGCGCGCTGCCGGATATGAGCGGACGCAAGTGCTCACAGATATGAGCGGGAAGGCTCGCTTCCCCATAGGTTATGCACCCCAAGTAGCCCCCTCTGCTGCGGATGATGCTACTCATGAAGGATGAATTGTTGATATATCCCATTGTACGCGCTTTTGTCGCAAAACTTGCGGGAATGGCGGCCGGGCTGGCCGCAGCTACTGCCGTATGTGCGTTGGGTGAGCTACTGCTGGCTCCCATGGGTTTCATTGGGGTGGCCTTGTTTGCGGGTAGCTTATCTGAGTTGTTCATGAGCTTGCTGCTGGCCATTGTTGCGTGGGTGGCACTGTGGTGCCATTTGGTTTTATTGGCAGGGCGTGGCATAGAGTGGACTCGCTACGGTGTGCTGATGGTGGCGGTTTTATCACTTTTGATGCCGGTGTGTACCGCCTACCTCATGCTCACAGGGAAGCCACTGCTCCTGCGGCAGGCGGATTTGCCGCTTATCTGTACTGCGTTTTTGGCTCTGTGCGTCCTGCTGAATTTGCCGCGCGGAGTTGCTGCCGGGCGTTTGCATTTGGCGTTGATATCCGTATTTGCAGGAATGGCCCTTTTGTATGGGCTGACAAATCTGCCGGAGATGGTATGGGTAAATGACCTGTGCAAGATAGTGGCATGTGGTGCGGTATGGTATCCCCTGCGAGCATTGAGCTGCTATGCCTGCTGTGTGGTGGCTTTGCCCCCTCTGGAGGATGATGCGGAGAGGAAGTAGTGGTAGAGCCTTACTGCCAATCAACCTCAATTTTTACCGCTTCGCCTTGTTTGTTTTCATAAAGGACGTAGCCGTTTTCGACCCCGAACTTGTGTACCTCCATTGTCACTTTGACATCAAAACAACAGTAGCGGGCAATATCCATCATCAACTGCGGGTTCCCGGTCTTCTCATATTCCGCCCACCATTTTAGCGCATCTGTACCATCTGCTGTTTTAGAGCAGCCACCCAGCGTCACTTTGGCGATGGAATCCAGCTTCAATCGGTGCCCCAGCCGCTCGGACATGTAGGTACATATATCCAGATTGTGTGTCACGTCCTTGATGGACCAGAAGGTAAATGCTTGTAGCACTTCGTAGTCGAAACCAATGTGATTGTAGCCTACCACAAGATCGGCCGTGCGCAATTCCTCTATCAGAGCCTCTACTTGATCTTCTGTGTAGATGTGGTATGCCTGGTCCCGCGTAGAATAGGTGACACCCACTGACATGCCCATCTTTTCGGCAAACCCCCAGCCACCCACTTGGGCTGCTGAGCGGCGCGTTTCCAAATCAAAGTAGACTATATTTTTCATAACACATGGGGGGAGAGGGTGCGCCGCAACCCTTCGTACAGAACAATGGCTACGGAGGTGGAGAGGTTGAGGGAGCGCGCATGCTCACCGGGCATGGGGATGCGCAAAGCTGTATCCGGGTGGGCGGTTATCCAACGCTCCGGCAGCCCTTTGGATTCCGGGCCGAAGACGAAATAATCTCCATCCTGAATGGGTGCATCCTCTGCCCAAATGCTGTGCGTAGCCTTGGTGGAGAGATACCAAAAACGGGCACCCGGGGCAGCGGCCGCTTCCAGTTGCTCCAGATGATCCCACAGGTGCAAATCAACATGAGGCCAGTAGTCCAAACCGGTACGGCGTATGTGCTTTTCATCGAGACTGAATCCGAGGGGCTTGATGAGATGAAGCCTCGCATTTGTGGCTACAGCCAGCCTACCGGCAGCGCCGGTGTTGTGCGGAATTTCCGGATGAAAAAGGACGATGTGAAACATGTTTCCGCTGCGGGGTTATTTGGCTCCTTTGCCAAAAAGTACTGCCGGCACGGTGCGCAGGATAAGGACTATATCCAACCAGAGACTCCAGTTGTCGATGTATTTGAGATCCTTTTTCACCATGGTGCTAAATTCGGCCGTGTCGCTGCGGTCCTCCACCTGCCAGTAGCAGGTGAGCCCCGGCTTGACACTCAGACGGCGGCGATTCCAGATGTCCGGGAATTTTTCTGTCTCGTATGTGGGCAGGGGGCGGGGACCCACGATGCTCATATCTCCGCAGAGGATGTTGATAAGTTGAGGCAGCTCGTCAATGGATGTCTTGCGGATGAAATGCCCGAACTTGAAGATACGCGGGTCATTCGTCAGCTTGAAGATGGGACCATCCATTTCGTTGCCGTATTTGGCTTTGATTTCATCCAACCGCTTATCCGCATCAGCATACATAGAGCGGAATTTCCACATGGCAAAAGGCTTGCCGTGCAGTCCGGAGCGCATTTGGCGGTAGAAGATGGGGCCGTTGGGGTCGCTGCAGCGTATGCCAATGGCTGCAATGAGCCACAAGGGGGAACTAAGGATGATGGCAACAAATGCCAGTACCCGGTCCATGATGGATTTGCACAGCTGCGCCCATGAATACACCGGTGTGGAGGAGAGGATGAGCGCGCGGCAATCTTCTATTTCTGCGATATTGGCGCGCAGGGAAACGGCGTGGTCATTCCGAAGGATGATATAAACATCTATACCCTGTAGCTCGCAAAGGCTGACGGCTGTTTTGTTTTCCTCATAGGCATCCAAGCCGCCAAACAAAAGCAACTGTTCAACGTGGTTTTCTTCAATGAGCTTTTGGATGTCTTCTCGCGTGGCTTTACCGGGAATGGCGCGTCCGACTACTCGCACGCTACGCAGCCAGTATTGCGGTAACTGTAGCCACCCGGCATCAATGGCTTCTTCGCCGCCGGCCAAGAGGACGCTTCGCAAATGCTTGCGCCCACTGGTCGTGTTGAGCTGCAACCAACGGAATATCTGAAACCGCAGGAAAAGCGCAAGCGGGATGATGCAAAGGCACACCAAGATGGTGTGGTTGATGTAGAAATAATCGCCCTGCACGCGAGTTGCTTGGTAGATGGCTATCGCGCACAAGTAGTACACGCAGAAGGTGAATAATTGACGAATAGCAGAGGCTGTGCGTTGCAGGTTGCCCCGATGGTAGAAGCCGACTAAGCGTAGCACAACCGGCACGGCTGCTACTGCCGCCCCTACGACAAAGGGTGTGGTTGTTATCAGGTTGAAGTCTTTCTGTATTTGCCAGCCAAATAAGGGAGCAACCAAGTTGGTCAGATCCGGCGCGATGTAGGCGCAAAACAGCGAAAGTGAGAGATCAACCAGCGGGCTTATGCGGGAAAAAATGGACCGATTACGTGTCATGCGTGCGCGTATTCTACTCCTCTCATGGGGAAATGTCGAGCAGAAAAGTCCCCTTTTCAGTTGCCTGCGATGGCGCGAATGCGCGCTCTGTCAAAATCCGCCGGACAGAGGGTCACGTGTACTTTATCTCCCGGCTGGATTATTTCCAGCAAGTGAGCTTCTTTTTTTTGCACAAAGGCAACTGTTTCTTTGCCATTGGGTAAGGTGGCGTGGTAGGCCGTGGGGGCAAAGCGCTCGCGGATGGTGCAAACGCTGTCGATGTATTGCGAGGGGTAGGAAGTTTGGCTCATGATTTAGAAGAGGGATTGCAAGGTGTTGTTAATCAGGTTGCCGGCTTTTTCTATCGTGGAGGCAGGGGTGGTTTGTTCCTCTTTCTCAGAGGTTGAGTTCGAGCCGCCGTTTTCCTGTGGCTCGGCTTGGGTGAAGAAGTTGTTGAGGATGGTATGCAGGCCTTGCGCTGCGTCTCCGGCAAGCTGCGGAAGAGCTTGCCCCAGGATGGTGGTGAGGCGTACGGATAAATCTTCGTGCGGGTCATCAAGTGTCCCGCTCAGGTTGAGGTTGAGCCAGAGGTAGCCTTGTTCATCTCTTTGCCCGAAGATTCCGCTAAGAGCCCGAAGCTGAATGTCGTTGAAACGGTTTTCCGGTATGCCAATGGAGAGGGTGCCGCCAAGTGATTGGTCGGAGCCAATGATGACATGTCCGCGAACAATCAGTAAGCCATTGGCTGAACGGATGTTGATTTGGTCAAAAATCCAAGCGTTGAGTATGTTGTGACTAGGGTCGTTGTAGGGGTAGCTCAGGCGGCATTCGGCTTTTTCCAAGGGGAGAGAACGGTAGGGAAAGGTGTTGTGAAATTGTAAATCCGAGAGAATGGGGAGCCCCTCCAATACGCCTTTTTGCAGAGAAATAAAACCTAAGCCGCTAGAGAGCCCTTCCTGGGTGCCGGTCAGTTCCAGCTCCCCGTATACTTCCCCGTGCAGTCGCTTCTTCCATTCCGGATTCAGCAATCTTGCTACGTTGGCTTTGTTGGCTCGCAGCAGTCCGCTCCAGCGTTTGGAGGCTATATTATACGCACCGCGTACACGCAGTTCTCCCGGCGTGAGCATCATGCGGCTTTCCGCTAAGCTGATTTCGCGCGGTGAGGCAATGAGGGTGGCGTTTTTGATGCTGGTATCCTGTAAACAGGAAAAGGGTGTGTGCAGGCGTCCGTTCTCTACGTTGATTTGCCATGTGTTGTGCCCCAGTTTAGTTTGGGGGCTTGCAGTAGTGGTGCAACCATGCAGAGAATATTTGCTCTCCCCAAGCTGAATGTGTACATCGCTATCTTTGCATTCAAAGAAATCAAGAGAGAATTGCCGGGGAATCCCGCTCATTTGTTCTCGGGCGGGTTCTGGAGTGGGGGCTGGCGCTTTTGTGGCAGCTTGTCTTTCTGCGGGCTTGGCATTCTGCTGCTTTTGTGCTGCTGATTTTGCCTTCTTGCGCGCTTGCGCCTGCCCAAATGCAAGATGCAGTTCGGATTCTTCTACGGCCAGTTTTCGCATGGATAGAGTGCGGTTCCACAAGGCACTGCGGTTAATTTCTACGCTGATGCCACGGGCTGATAGCGCGTTGATGATACGGGTGTTTGTGGCGGTTGCCTCTCCTAGTGTAATGCGGTCTCCGTCTATCTGCAATGCATCCCGCAGGGTGACATCCTCCGCTTGCAATGCCGCCTTTGCATGCCGACTCAGCTCGCGGCAGAACTCCGGGCTCTGCAAATGTGCCAAAAGTTGATAATATGCCACTACGAGAAGGATGACAACAGCGCAGATGATGATGGATACCCACGTGAGGATGCGCCGCACTTTGCTCCCCTTTGCCCATATGCCTCGCCGGGCATGAAACCTGTCTCGTCTGCGTGCTGCCATGTCGGTTTTTTGTATCACATGTGCCCATTACTTTCAAGAGTTTACTGCTCCACCTAAAATAAATGTCTGAATTACAAAATAAGAGTTGACTTTCTGGCTCAAATTTGCTTTAATGCGCATCGAAAACCCGAATATGCGATTTTCTATGAAAGCTATTACTCTCATTCTCGCCGTTGTAACCGCAGCTGCTTTTAGCTCCTGCTGCTGCCAGTCTCAGCCCATGCCCTCTCTTCGCCCCATGCCCAAGGATTGTGGCGATACTCCCGAGGTTGCTGTGCAGCCCATCAAGGTTCTCCCCTATAAGGGTAAGTAAAGAGATTGCCCAAGTTTTACTTGGAGTATTGCGCTTATTCGCGCCGACCGTTTTTTCCGGAGTTGCCCTACGTGGTGCAACTCCGCGTTTTTTTTGTGTTTAACTAATTCTGTGATTAGTTAGTTTTTCTAAAATATCATTTTATCTTCTTTTCTTGTTTCGTTTGCTTGGAATGGTGTTCTTTTAAGCTCAGCTTGGGTAAAAACGGAGAAAATTTCTGCTTTTTCGTAAATCTTTCTTGCAAAGGAAAGAAAATTTGGTTTAATTAGGGACGTCACTTCTGTATAAACGCAGTTTTATCACTATGAAATCAGTCATTACACGTCTCGGTGTTCGTGCACTCTCCTTCGGGTCTGTTGCAATGCTCGCAATGTCCACGGCTTTCGCTCAGGAAGCTGAGGTAACGGAAAAATCCATGCTCGATAAGTGGGTTATCGAAGGTGGTTGGACCATGATTCCTCTCGTGGTTCTTCTTGCTGCCACGATTTTCCTTATCGTGTATTGCATCATGTCTCTTGGTAAGAATAAGTTCTGCCCGGAGGATTTGCGCTCTCAGCTTATTGCGCTCATGACAGAGTGTCGCGTACAGTCTGCTATTCAGCTTGCCACCACTAGCCCCACCTATCTTGGTCGCTTGGTTGCCTACGCTCTGCCCAACATTGATGCCAACCGCCCTGAGGATTTGGGCAAGGATGGCATTGAAGATGCTATTGCAGACTTTGCCAACAACGAGCGTCCCACGCTGATGAAGTATGTGGATATGCTCGCTCTGAGCGGCTCCCTTGCTCCCTCCATTGGTCTGTTCGGTACGGTGCAGGGCATGGTTGAAGCTTTCGCCATCTTGTCTGCCACCGGTCAGGCTGACCCCACCCAGCTCGCAGGTTCCATCTCCGTGGCTCTGCTCACCACCTTCTGGGGTCTGATTATTTCCATTATCGCCATGCCCGCCTTCTTCTTCCTCAAGAAGAAAGCTCAGGCTCTGGAAGCAGAATGTGTGAACACCATTGAAGAAATGGTCAACACCTCCATCAACGTCATCAATGCTGAGGCTCAGCTTGCCCGTATCCCCGAAGGCTTGGGCGATGATGGCGAGGAAGGCGAAGAAGAAATCGCTGAAGAGGAGGTAGAAGAGGAAGAACAGGCCTAATGCCTGATTTCGTAGCGGGCCTGCCCGATACAGGGTTTATCCCATGCGGGCAGGCATCTCAATTCAACATCGATTAATTATTCTTATATGTCTAAGAAAAAATTAAACACAAAAGAAGAGGTTAGCGCCGATATTAACCTCTCTCCGATGATTGACTGCTGCTTCCTTCTGCTTATTTTCTTCGTGGTGAACGCCACTCAGATTACCGTTTCCAAGGATCCGAGCGTGGGTATGCCCAGCGCGGTATCCTGCACAGAGCTGAAAGACGCCAAGGGATGTATTGTTGTCAACGTGTTCGCTGATGCGGAACACATGAAAGGCAATGCACTCAATAAGTTCACGACCACGTATCCCGGCGGTACCTACTGGGGTGTTGCTGAGGCCGGTGGTAAGAGCATTGGCTACACTTCTGCGCAAACTCAGGAGTTGACGGACTTTATCTCCAAGCAGAAAGAACTCTTCAAGAATCAGCACAAGATTGAGGAATCCAAGATTCGTCTCTATCTGCGTGGTGACCAGAATGCACCGTGGGATCGCTCTGCTACAGCTATTCGCTGCGCAGCCGCTGCCGGTGTGAATAATATCGTTTTCGGAACTCTCCCCACCAAGTAAACCTCACAAAATACTAAGACTATGGCAAGACATAAACAGCTACAGACTGAGGAGCAGGGAGATCCCGAGATGAACATCTCGTCCCTCATTGACTGCGTGTTCCTGCTGCTGATTTACTTCATTGTGGCAACATCGCTTGTGAGTGAGAAGAAACTCGATATTTCTATTCCCGCAACGGAAGGTCAGGCATCTTCCAAGCCCCCGTTGGATCCCGGCAAGATTAGCGTGCGCGCCAATGGTGTGGTGTATTGGAATAATGACCTGCAAGTATCTGATGCATACGATGCATCCCTTGCAGACCGCATGAAGTCCGATGCTTCTGCCGCTTCTGCGTACAGCGCCCAGCGCAAGATGGAGCAGCTTGTGGAGCAGCTTAAGCTCCTGAAAGACCAAGCAACCGCCATTGACACGAACCCCGTAGTGATGTTGGAGGGCTCTCCCCGTGCAGCCCACCAGCGTATTGTGGACGTGATGGCTGCTTTGGCCGAGGCTGATATCCACTCTGTGGGCCTGAGCACAGCAACGGAGGAGTAACAGCCCCCTCAAACGCTTTAACCCCGGAGGGGAGCGTAGCGGAAACAGCCCGCAGCTCCCCTCTTTTTGTTCAAAAACTCCCGCCCGAACAAAAACTTTTTACAACAACCCCCAAAATCGTTTCATGAATAAATATACAACAGTTGCATCTGTGCTTGCAATGGCCGCGCTGAGCGCTCCCGTTGTTTGCCAAGCACAGGATCCCATGACTTTTTATTCGCAGATCCAGAAATTGTCAGCTGCCGGCAAACAGGCTGAAGCGGTGGAACTGTGCGACAAGGTCATCAAGGCATACGGAAATCCGACCTCTCGTGTAGGTCAACAGTTTGCTCATCTGGTGCCTTTCTTCTACATGCAGAAAGCGACGAACCTGTCTGCCATTGGTAAGTATGACGAGGCTTGCGAGGCACTGAAAGAGCTCTACACCAACGAGAACTTCAAGAAGAAGGAAATGATAGAGCGAGCCAAGGCGCAGGTTCCGCCCGATGGCTACGAACCCTTCTTGACGGCAGCCATGTTCCAGGAAGGTTACACACGTTTCCAGCAGGCTTCCGCTTCTGAGGGCAAGCCCGGCGACCCCTCCAAATTTGAGCAGGCCATTCCCGTACTGGAGGAATACCTGAAACTTTACCAGGCCGGCAAGGTTTCTGCCAAAGAAAAAGCCCTCAAGCAGGACGGCAAGATTTGTTTCTTGCTCATGCAGGCAAACCTCCTCAAGCAGAACCCGGACTTCAAGAAGGCTGAAGAGTACTTGGAAAAGAGCCGCACTGCAAAATCTCCTTTGCCGGATAACATGGCCATGGGTGGCTTGGATACCGTCATCAAAGTGGCCAGCGCCAACCCCGAGTATATTGATTGGGGGCACAAGGTGATTGATTCCAACCCGGCCAGCTATGATTTGGGCCCGGTGCGATTGGCTCGTTATGGTGCCCAGTTCCTCAATCAAGGTATCAAGTCTGCTTCTTTGGTGGATGGCGCTTTGCGCAAAGGCGACATGAAGACGGCTACGGCTGCCGCGCGTACGGAGCTGAGTCTCTTCTCGCTGATTCCGGACGTGATTGATGCTCGCATTGCGCTGACAACGAATTTGAAGCAGTTGGGTAAGTATGCCAAGCCGCTTCCGGACAAGGCAGCAGAACTCGTACTGAACGCCAAGGAGCAAAAGCAGCTCTTGGGTATGTACAATAAGTTTGAAAAGTCCAACATGCAGGTGGAAGCTTACGCTACCATCACCGCTGCCAACACAGCTTTGCAGTTTGGCTCCAACCGCTTGGCCAAGGCCGGCTACCAGATCCTCTTGGATCGTTATCCCAAGCTTTCCCAGAAGGGCAAGGACGGCCAGATGGTATCTATGAAGGATAAGAACTACTTCCAGTTCTCCCAGCTTTGCCGCGCAACGGGTGATGATGCCAAGGCAACAGAATACGAAGGCAAGGTAGATGGCAGCAAGATGGGTGCAGACGGCTCCAACACCATTTTGGTGAACACGATGGCCCGCCTCCTCAAGGAACAGAAGTGGGCAGAGGCTATCCCCGCTGCAGATGCTGTATTAAAAGCCTATGCATCCGACCCCACCGGTGATCGCTACGTGACTGCTCAGTTCAGTAAGGTTGCATCCTACTACAAGTTGGGGCAGGCTGACAAGGTGGTGAAGGAAGGTGTAGCCCTGCTTGATAGTGGCTCTCTGGTGCCCGGTAAGATTAAGGAAAAGCAGGTGAATACCTATAAGAGCCAGACGATGTTCTTTGTGATGGATTCTTACCTCAAGATGGCACGCATCGATCCCATCAATCTTGACAAGTGCTTGGAGTACGTTTCCCGCTTCACCAAGGAGTTCCCCTCCATGGATATCAAGCAGAATCCGCTTGTGGCAAACGTGTACTACGACGGTGTGGATGCTTTGCTCAAGCGCCGAGGCCATGGTGACCCCGCTGCAGATGCCAAGGATTTGGAGAAAGCTCTGGAATATTGCAATGTCATCGCCGAAAACTGGAAGGAGAACGACCTGTATCCCACGGCCCGCTTGCTGACCGGTAGCATCCTCATCAACGGCGAGGATGAAGCCCGCAAGCCTGAAGGTATCCTGGCTCTTGAGGAATGTGCAGATGCTTCCATCAAGCAGGGTGAAAAGGGCAAGAGCACGGCTGCTAATGCTCTCTTCTGGCTCGTATCCTATGGCCGCGAAATGAAGCGCGATGGCGAAAGCGATGCCGACCATCAGACCCGCGTGCAGGGCTATGCCGACCGCTTCTGGGCAGAGGCGGATTACGAAGGCAATCCCTACGCTCTGCAGATGGCCGCACTTGACCTCAGCCGAGCGATGGATGCCAACGATAAGGCTGCATACGAGAAGGCACTCACTCAGGCTCAGAAGATTATTGCCCGCGAAGCGAACTTGGCCTTCACGAACAATAAGCAGAATCCTGAGCTGGAAATGACTCTCAACACCTACGTGATTAAGTATGTGGATGGTCACAAGCAGTTGTTGGGTAAGGATTTGACCTTGGAAGAAAAGTCTGCCCATTTCAACGACTTCCCCGGTATCTCCAAGGATGATAAGTACACCAATGCTATTCTCCGCATGGCGATGCTCAACTCCATGGAAGAGGCCAAGAAGCAGGCGAAGCGTGATAAGGACGAAGGCTTGGTGGCTCAGCTGGATCGCGATATCGCCCAGACTTTCCGCCAGATGACGGATTCCTTCAAGCCTTCCGATCTCACCAACTTCATCTGCGTGCAGGTGGGTAACTACGAAGTGAGCTACGCTGACCGTCTGCCTGACCAGGCCAGCAAGCTGGAAGAGCTGAACACAGCACTTACCTACTTCGATATGGTGCTGAGCCGCAACAGCGATATGATCAACGAGGCCAACTTGGGCAAAGCTAATGCACTTGCTCTTACCGGTGATGCCGCTAAGCAGGGCGAGGCTGCTCAGCTCTACCTCCAACTGGCCGGCAACAGCAATAATGAGGTGTCCGGCCCCGCTCTGGTGGGCCTTACCAAGCTCTACATGGCCACGCAGGATTATGCGAAGGCTGTGGAAAGTGCCAGCAAGTACGTCAACAACCGTGCTAACCGTGGCGGCGACCGCCTGAAGATGATGATGATGCTTGGTGAGGCATATGCCGGCACGGGCGATATTGCCAAGGGCCTGCAGACCTACATGAACTTGTACAACCAGAACCGCGGCAACATCTCTTACTCTGCACCCGCATGTAAGGCCATGATGGAATTGATGTGGAAGCGCAATACGCCCACCTCCGGCGACCGCATGAAGGGCACCTTCAAGCAGTCGGACCACTGGCGCGCTTGGACAACCGGTCAGGACTATGTGACGCAGATTCGCAAGGCCGGTATCGAGGAAAAACTCACCCCGGATGAACGCGATAAGTTCAACGAAGTCGTGAAACTTGTAGCCCAGTATGCCGCCGATGCCGGTGTGCAGAAGGAAGACAAGGAAAAGAAAGCATTCCAGGCTAAGCTCGGTAAGAAGAAGTAAACCATCAACCCATTTCAAATACAATGAAAGTATTCAATTTAGTAGCGCTCGCACTTGCTGCAACCGCCTGTTTCACAGGTACAGCAATGGCTCAGCAGAAAGCAGGTTCTGCCTTGGTGAAAGCCTATGTGCAGTTTGAAAAGGGCAAGCCGATGAACATTGCGCTTGAACCCAAGCAAGATGGTACCAAGTTCTTCTACATCGATAAGGGAACGGAGCAGGTGATGGGTGCAGATGCCGCCAAGTGCGACCTCTTCTACATCCAGACTCCTGTGGATTTTGCCGCTGCTGCCAAAACATACGCCGGTAATGACTTTGATGCTGCCCGCAAACAACTGGCTGCATGCAAAGAAAAATACAAGGCCTATGTGGGGCTACCCGGTAACCCCTGCACCAAATCTGCTGTGCTGGAGCTTGAATGCGCTATCCGCCAGATGAAGTGGAATGAGGTCAAGGAGCTCGTGGCTTCTTTCCCCAACCCCGGCGCTCTTGAGTTCAATGATAAGGCCCTCTATGAGGTTGCTAAAATCATGGGCAATGTGAGCGATGATCCCGGCGCACTGGAAGCCATTAAGGGGGCCGTGGAAACGGCCAAAGCAGACAAGTACATCAATTCTTCTCAATACGGCTGGTTGATGTATGCGTTGGGCCGCGCCTATGCCGCCCAGATTCCGGCAGACCAGTTGGAGGGAACCATTGCCGAAGCCAAGGTAGCAGATGCCAACTTGGCAATCGACACCCTTTGCCAAGCCGCAGTGTGTTCTCATGGTGCACAGATGGAAATCCCGGTGGATGCCATGAAACGCACGATGAAACTTCTGTGGGCAATGCCCGGCGTGAAGGAATATGTGGCTCAGGCCAACAATATGGATGTAAACAAGTGGAATGCGGCTCCCTACAATTTCCGTGATGCTGTCGCATTGGCATACCTCATCAAGAACGTGTATGCCCCGGAGACGCAGGATGGCACGATTGACCGCTTGGCCAAGTTCCATGTGAACACGCTTGAGGGTAAGGAAAAGCCCCAGGCCGAACCCAAGTCCGAAGAATAATCCCCCCATGTGCAACTGTGGCATGCATGCCGTGCCACAGTTGCCATCATATCGCGTGCGGTTTGCGGCATCATTTGCTTGTGAACCGCTCGCTTTTTTCTCGAAAAGGAGGTAAAATATGCAAGATATGTTAGTACGCCTGTATGCATTGCCGGATGGCGCGCCCCTGCGTGCCAAATTGGCAGAACAAGGCATTTTGATTCGGCGGTGCAACCCCTATGAAACGCACCTTCTTGCGGCCTGGGTGGGAAAGCATTTCAGCCCCAAGTGGGTGAGTGAATGTACCGTGGCTATGGCACACCAGCCGGTGGGCTGCTTTATTGCAACTCGCCAATCTGAAATTATAGGCTTTGTGTGTGTGGATACCACGGCTCGCGGTTTCATCGGCCCCTTGGGGGTGGGAGAAGAAGCCCGAGGCCTTGGTGTAGGCAAAGCGCTGTTTGTGACCGGGCTTGAGCAAATGCGAGCCTTGGGGTACGCTTATGCCATCATTGGTGGCGTAGGCCCGGCCGAGCTGTACCAACGATGGGTGGGAGCCACATTCATTGAAGATTCCACCCCCGGAATTTATGCTGATTTATTGCCGGAACCGCCGCGAACCAAGCCTTGATGTGCTTTTTTTCATGAAATCCGACACTTTACCTTGACAGAATAAAAAAATCCTGCTAACTTGCAAAGCGTAGCATATCTTATTTTCCATGAAACGTCTCCTCCTCATTCCATCGTGCGCTCTGATGGCCCTGAGCACCCTCACTTCCTGCCAAAAGGAAGACAAGACTGCTCTTGAGCTTTCGCAGGAACTTACTGCTGAGCTGCAAAAAGTTGTCAGTTACAAGACCGCTGAGGCTGCGGCTCCCCGCGTCGAAGCTCTCAACAAGCGTTTCCAGAACGCAGGTGCCCGTGTATTTGCCATTGGTGGCAGCGCACTGTCTCGTAGTGCCGGCAGTTCCGGCCACGAGGGGGATGCTTATGCAGAATCCCTTGCTAAGCTGGCCCGTGAAGTGGGGCGAATTCGCGCCAGCATGCCCGTAGCCACAGCTGATGGCGAGGTGGATCGCGACCGTTTGGTGTTGGCCGTAGGCGCTGCCAATGGTTCCAGTGATGATGCCCCCGCCGTGGAGCGCAAGCAAAAGGGCGTGGCTTACATGCAGGGTGAAACGGAAACAAGCGAAACCCCCGGTAATTTTGCTGAATACTACGGCTCTGCTAAGCTGAAAGAAGCCCTCGAGTTCATGGTGGCTCCAGGCAACGCCACGAACGAGGTGGTGGAGATTCCCGAGCCGGTGACGGTGGAGGAAGAGGAGATTCCCGCAGATGTGCCTGCTGAGGAACCCGCTGCTTCCGAAGAACCCGCCGCAGATGAGGAACCTGCCGCTACGGAAGAAGAGAGCACGGAAGAACCCGCTGCCACGGAAGAGGCCGGTGAGGAGCCTGCTGCTGATGATTCTGCCTCCTCTGATGATGGCGAGCTTCCCTCCCTTGATCTTGATGCTGACACCTCCGCTGGTGAGGATGCCTCCTCCGGGGAGGAACCCGCTGCTGAAGAGGAGAGCGGTGATGATGCAGGTGAGGTAGAAATCGACTTGGATCTGTAATTTTATTGGTCTTCTGAATGGTGACTTTATGAGGGCCGCATGCGCTTCAGAGCGTTGCGGCCCTCATTTTATTGTGGCTAATAATCACTTTCAATCAATATGGCGCGTTTGTTGTTTACTTGTGCGTATGATGGCCTGCATTATCGTGGGTGGCAAAGTCAGCGCGGTGGAGGCACTATACAGGATACGATAGAGGCGGCCCTCGCCTCCATTTTGCGGGAGCCCATACGCATTGCCGCTTCCGGCCGCACAGACGCAGGCGTACACGCTCTAGCGCAAAAATTTCATTTAGATGCACCGAGCACTTGTCGCATGACACCTCAAAATTGGCTGGCTGCATTCAATGCCAATTTGCCACCGGGCATCAGAATTACTTCTGTGCGCCCGGTAGAAGATTCTTTTCACGCGCGCTTTGATGCAGTGGGTAAGGTGTACGAATACCTCATCTGCTGTGAGCCGGTACTTAGTCCGTTTTTGCATGGGCGCGTGTGGCATATTCCGCACCAATTTTCTGTGGATGCCATGGACGCGGCTTTGCAGGTGTACCAAGGAACACATGATTTTCGCCGCTTCGCGGCCAGTAGGGGCAATGAGCCCCAGCCACCGCCACCGGGGTTTTACGAACGACGCCTCTACTCGTGTGCTCTGCATGAGGAAGGGCAGGGGATGCTGCGTTTGCGTTTTCATGGCAACGGCTTTATGTACCGCATGGTGCGTATGCTCGTCGGAACGGCTCACCAAGTAGCCCGCGGGCGCATGAGCGCCGAAAATCTTCATTCTATGCTCACTGATACCACCGGTGATAAAACGCGATTCTGCGCACCACCGGATGGACTTTACCTGAAACGCGTAGAATATGCAGACTCATCTCTCTAAAGAAGGTTGATAAAAAGCCCGCCCGGCCGATGGCCGAGCGGGCGAATTTATGCTGGAGAAGAGCTGCTTTTACATGCTCTTATCAGCATTATCGGTTGCAGGGGTGCTATCTGCATCTTTCTTTTCGTTTTCGCAAGCCTTCTTGCACATTTCCATGTACTCCTTGGCCTTTGCTTCATTCTTCTCTACACCCTTACCTTCTGCATACATGTGAGCCAAAGCACGGCATGCACGCGGATTCCCGTTTGCTGCGGCTTTTTCAAGCCCGGGAAGCGCATTGGCGTACATCTCCTTTGCTTTTTCAGGGTCTTTTTCTGTATCACCGGCACCGGTGTCGGTAATGTAAGCAATTGCGTATTGGGCAATTGGATCTCCATTGGCTGCTTCGATGGTGATGGTTTCTATATCCACCCAAGCAGTATCATTGCAGCCTGCGCACTTATCGCTCTGGCAGCATTTTTCTGCTGCGGCGGGCTTATTCAAAGTGGTGTTGTTGCTTGCTGGTGTGTTGTTTGTATCTTCTGCACCCATGGCGGCAAAACCGCTGAGTGCAACTGCTGTTGCTATGGCAATTGTCTTCATAGGCCCATAGCTTCTGTCTACCTTTGCGGATAGACAAGAAAAAAATCTACCTGTTTCAGGTACTGATAATCAGTAATTTATAAAAAAGTTTGATTTTTTTGTGAATTTGTGATTGACGTAGTGAGAAAAGTCGTGTATACTCCCCTCGCTTTTACGTCCTGTTGGACGGTCTGGAGCCAGCGCTTCTGTAGCTCAGGGGTAGAGCGCATCCTTGGTAAGGATGAGGTCGCGGGTTCAAATCCCGCCAGAAGCTTTCCGGCTCATGCAAGAATACAAAGCAGCCCAACCAAAATACTATTATGGCCAAAGAATCATTCCAGCGCACCAAGCCCCACGTGAATGTGGGCACTATCGGTCACGTTGACCATGGCAAGACTTCCCTCACCGCTGCAATTACCAAGGTTCTTGCAGAGCAGGGTAAGGCAGAATTCAAAGCATACGATCAGATTGACGGCGCTCCCGAGGAACGCGAGCGTGGTATTACCATCTCCACTGCTCACGTTGAGTACGAGACCGAAAAACGCCACTATGCTCACGTTGACTGCCCCGGTCACGCTGACTATGTTAAGA
>JAFQGD010000001.1 GCA_017398355.1 Akkermansia sp.
CAACCTGCGTGCAGAAGTGGGTGTGGGAGCCACCTACGCCGCCACGGCCAAGACGAGCGTGTATGGCGAAGTGAGCTTCATCGGCGACATGGTGCGCGACAACCCTGCCACCCACCTGGGCGGCGTATGCCGAGGCGGAGCGAACCCCGGCCGCGCAGGGATGAACCTGAGCGTAGGCACCACCCACGCCCTCAACGATAAATGGAGCGTGAACGCGGGCTACACCATGGAACTGGTGCCGCGAGCCAACAGCCACAGCGCCAACATCGGCGCCACCTATCGCTTCTAAAGTCCATCACACAGGACATACCGGGGCGTGGCATGAAAGCATCATGCCACGCCCCAATCATTGAGCCACCGATTGTGTCACCCTGTGTTGCGCGCACCGCTTGCGCGGCTACGGGGTTTGGGGTATGTTTTTTCACCAATGCAGGGGCTGCAAGGGTGATAGAGCCACAACATACGATGACAAAAAGCCCCCGCCTAGGCATCAAACCAGACGGGGGGGGATGTAAGATTAAAAGGAGAAACAATCAGTATTTCTCAACAACTTTCATCATGGCATCCATCTGCTTTTCGATGGATTCGACGAGAGCCATCTGCGTGCGGGTGCGGTCCAGATTATGCTCAGGGCGCTTAATCTTGAAGTATGTGTCGCCCTCCAAATAGTCCGTCAGGAAGCGCATACCGCATTCCATGGTGAGGAGCTTACCGGAGAACGGCAGCAATTCCTTCTCCAGCGGAGTGAGGAAGGTGGCCGCCTCGCAATAGCCCTTGGCCAAAGCTTCGAAGTACTCCATACGCATTGTGACGAGAGAGGTATCCTTCTCGTCTTCCGCAGCGGGGGAGGTGGAAGTACGAATCATATCGCCAAAGTCATAGAGGGCAGAACCCGGCATGGTGGTATCCAAATCAATCACGCAGATACCTTCACCGGTCACATCATCCAGCATCACATTGTTGAGCTTGGTGTCGTTGTGAGTGACGCGCAGGGGCAGCTCACCGGAAGCCAAGTAGTTGACAACCTTGTGGCAATCGGCCTCGCGGGAAAGATACCAGTCAATTTCCTTCTGGACGGATTTTGCACGACCCAAGGGATCGGTAGCAATGGCATTCTGGAAGGTCTTGAAGCGCTTGGTTGTGTTGTGGAAATCAGGTATGGTTTCAAAAAGAGGTTCGCCGGGCAAATTGGCACCCAACTTCTGGAAATTACCGAAAGCGCGAGCTACCTCAATGCACTGTCCGGGGTTTTCAATCATGTCGTACGTGCGGGCACGTTCGATGAAAGGATAAACACGCCACACGTTGCCTTCAGAATCCTGGGCATAGGGCTTGCCATCCTTGGCAGGGATGATGGTAAGAGTACGGCGGTATGCCTCTTTGCAACCCTCTGCCAAGAGCACGCGAAGAGCCTCATCCGTCACGCGCTTCACATTCTCCATGAGGGGAATGGGCTGCTTGAAAACATTGCTGTTGATACGCTGCAGGATGTAGCTTACGCGCAAGCCGGACTGGTCAACCTCAATGCGGTATGTATCATTGATGTGGCCGGAGCCATAGGGGGCACCACACACATAATCGGCGCGCAAATCAAAGAGATTGGCGATTGCTTTGATATCGTACATAAGGGCAGAATTAAGGTTAACCGAGTTTGGCAGGGTAAACACCCTCTTCCACGAGTTTGGCAATGCTATCCACCACAGCGGGTTTATCGCTCGGGTAGGTCACGCCCAGCCAGTTGGCCGTTGTCTTGATGACGTTGCAATCAGCCTTACCATTGTGAATGAGTTCGTCTACAACGGTGGGGATATAGCACTCGCTCTTGAGCTCGGAGCCATGTGCAGCCATGAAGCGGGTGAAGTGGTCTTCAATCTGGTCAATAAAGCTGGCAGGGAACACCCAGAAGTTCATGGAGACAAGTTCCTCGGGATCTACGGGTTTTCGTTCACCGGTAAGGCAATCGCCACGGCAGACGCCGTCCTCTTCCATCATAATCTTGGTGTATTCCTCAACGCTGTCGAGGTAGCCATCCTTGATGCCGCAGATACCACGATTCACATCGCCGTGGTCGCTGAGTGTATTCTTCAGGGGATAGCCAATCATGCCGTAGTGTTCCTTGCCGTCTTCAGACTTAGGAGCAGTCAGGAACTCAGCAGCCTTGGCAAAGGCATCAGCACCGTAGAAATCATCCGCATTGACCACGCCAAAGGGTTCTTTCACTACATTGCGAGCGGCGCGCAGGGCGTGGGCAGTACCCCAAGGTTTGACGCGACCCTCAGGCACGCTGTAACCTTCGGGCAGGTCATCCAAACACTGGAAGGCATAATCAACTTCAATTTTATCAGCAAAGCGAGCTCCTACTTGGCTCTTGAAGGCCTCTTCAAAGTCCTTGCGGATAATGAACACCACCTTGCCGAAGCCGGCACGGATAGCATCATACACGGAATAGTCAAGAATTACTTCGCCATTGGGACCCATGGGGTCCAACTGCTTAAGGCCACCATAACGGCTGCCCATACCTGCTGCGAGAACGAGGAGTGTCGGTTTCATGGTATATAAAAGAATTATCCGGGTCGTCCGGGTTTACGGAGTGCATTTTAACGATTTGCTCTCAGTTTTGCAAGAATAAAAGCACGCGCATGGCTCATGATTTGCGGATAAATGAACGCAAATGAGCCTTAGTTTTGCTCGGGGCAGCGCAAAAGGTACTCTTTCCAGCACAAAACAGCTCCGCTATCTGCCGCCAACACCTCCACCCGCACAGCGCAATAGCCCCCGGGCGCGGGGCGTAATTTACCCAACTTTTGCACCGGCTGCAAGGGCAAGCGACCATCTTGGCGTTTGGACGTGGGAACCGGCAGATTTCGTAATGGCTCAACAGTACCATCAGGACGCAGTAAAACAGAATTCCCACTCATGATATTGAGCGCACGGTAAGCGTACCGTGGACGAACAGGGTTTCCCCAATACAAAAGCTCATACTCTCCGGGATGGGGTTCTCTGAGCTGTATAACAGGCACGGATGATGCAATGTGTTGCTCCGCAGAATACCATGCACCAAAAGGCACCAGCATAACTCGTTCGCTAGGCAAATCACACTGCTGGGGCACCTCGCCCTGCTTCAGTACCCAAGGGTAGCCACAACCTGCCCATACAACAACTGCCACTAATACCCCCACCCATGCTAACAGCATGGCCAAGAGGGAGCGCACCCACCATCGGTTCAGTCTGACCATCTCAGCTCATGTGACGAAGCGCCGCACGAATCAACTCATCTGTGCCGGCTTGCGGTTTCTCCTTGAGGATAGCCTTGATGGCCTTGCGGGATTCAGTCTGCTTGAAGCCAAGCGCAATGAGTGCCAACTCTGCATCTGCCGCCGCTTGGGATGTAGTACCTTCCTGCTGGGCCTCCCAGGTAGAAGCAAGGCCAATTTTATCCTTGAGCTCCAGCACGATGCGCTCTGCCGTTTTCTTGCCCACGCCCTTAGCTCGAGCGATGGACTGCACATCCCCACTCACCACGGCGCTTTTAAAGGCAGTCACGTTCATACCGCTCAATATGGCAATGGCTGTAGCGGGGCCTATTCCGCTCACCCGGTCGATGAGCAAGCGGAAGATATCCCGTTCTTCATCCGTAGCAAAACCATAGAGCATCTGCACATTTTCGCGGATATGAAGATGCGTTTTTAGAACAGCTTCCTGCCCTGCTACCGGATTGATACGATCATAGGTGGACAAAGGCACGTGCACCTCATACCCTACCCCGCCCACATCCAACACAATAGATTGTGGCAAAGCTTCTGCAACCGTTCCTCTCAGGAAAGCTATCATGAGCGCATCCTACAACACGGCAGAGGGAATAGCAAGCTATGATTTTGTCAGAGCTCTATTCTGCGCTATCAGCGGGAGCTCGATGCTCCGCCTGCTCATTTTTACTACGCAACATGAAAGGACAAGCCAGGCATTTATTGGCAGCTTCAATGCGTAGCTTTCGCTCTTGGTCATAGAGCTGCTCGTAGCGTTCCGCGCGTTTCATCTCTCGCCATAAAAACATTCCCATCACGGCAGCGACGGAAGCGCCATTTTGCACATATTCCAGAAAAGGATTCAGTTCTGTAGTAGCCATGCTTACGATTGCCAAGGCATTTGCCACCACAATAGAGCCGGTCACGAGCGAATGAGTCATCAGATATTTCGGTTTGGTGTGGCGGCACTCCGCACCGGAGTAATGGGACGGGGTGCCGCCGGTTTAGTTTAGCTACACCGGGTTCAGGCGTAGCGAGTATGTGTTCGCTTATGCCTCACTGCACAGAATCTTTACGAAGGCCTCTTCCTGCAAACGGGTGGCACCACAGGCAAACTTCGCGCGCACCTGTAAAGCCTCATCCAAATCATCTCGCACAGAGATTTTCACCTTGAAATCATCCCAAATGCCGAATTGAGCCTTACTCTTCACCCAAGCAAGGCAAGAGCGCTCGCCTTGGTCATTCACAGGCAGCAACTCCGTGCGAATGATGCGGAAGCCTAGGAAGGAATCCACCTTCCCCTCGGCCAGCGCACGCACCGTATTGTAGTCGTAGCTGGAAACCTGCGGTTCCTGAAGCAAGGAGTCAATTTGATTACTGGTGCAAGCCAGCACCAGCTCATCACCATACGCGCGGCGTTCCTCATTCCAAGCCTCAGCCTTGTGCAGCATAGCCAAAGCCTTGCGCAGCTTGGCTACGGTGAGATTAGCACTAACCGCGCTACCGGAATCTACGTAATCACTGGCAATCACCTGTTGTTCACTAAAGGGGACAGCCGTTGTCCCGTTCTCTCCGGTGTAATTTTCACCGAGGAAGGCTTCCAGCATAACTTTATCCATGGTGCGCCCGGCGGCTGCACGCAACCCTTCTATCGTCTTGCTCACCGGCACATCAATGTTGGCCAGCTTCTTTGCATCAAATTCGTCAAACCCGACGGCCTTCGTGTAAATGTGAGGATACATGACGCGGCGCTTTGTGGGAGCCTCCGTCAACACGGTTTGAGCCATACGGGCGACCTTCTCTTCAAACGCGAGCAAGCCATATTGGTCGAACGCCACCATCTTGCCGCTCAAACCGGTTTCAACGGTCACATACTTATCCAAGCGAGAGGCCTCCTGCTGAAGATAGGACCCCCACTTCTCGCTGTACTTCACCTGATAATTCTGTTCGATATCAGCCATTGTCTTATTTCTTTCTGTTTTTGGTATATATATAGTTAGGAGTTGGCAAATCGGCTCTGATAGATTTCCCCACACGGGGTCCGGCCGCTCGGCTGCAAAAAAGGAGGTTCTTGCTGCCCAAGAATTGTTATCCCCTGCTCGCTCTCGCCATTTCCAAATAATCACAACTTCTCGCATTTGTCATCCATTCCGAACTCGGCGCAAATCTTGTCCCCCCCTTTCGCGGCCGGAAAAAAGAAGGTATTTTTTACGCGCAATGGCGCATTTTAATCTTGACAAAGATGGCATTTATCGTGCATCTATAGAGACAAGCGGAGCGCCCCCTGAGCAGGGCAAATGAGCATTCTCACACCACCTTTTCACATGTCTAAGACCCTCATCATTGCAGAGAAACCCAGCGTAGCAAGCGACTTGGCGCGCGTACTGGGAAAGAAGTTGGGAAAATTTAAAAAAGACGCAACGACAGGAAGTTACGAAAACAGCACCCACATCATTACCTCTGCTGTCGGCCACTTAGTAGAACAGAAAAAGCCGCAGACAGATGATGGGAAAAGTCTTCCGTGGAAGATGGAATACCTGCCGGTAATGCCCAACACCATGGAGCTGGAGCCCATCACCAAATCGGCGGACAGATTGAAGAAAGTGCTGAAATTAGCGCGCAGCAAAGAAGTCAGTGACTTGGTGAACGCATGTGATGCCGGGCGCGAAGGGGAGCTCATTTTCCGCAACATCATCCGCTATGGAAAGATACGCAAGCCCCTGCGCCGCCTATGGATGCAGAGCATGACGGATGACTCCATTTTAGAAGCTTGGGAAGCCTTGAAGAGTGATGCGGCGATGGCCAATCTGGCAGATGCTGCGGTATGTCGCTCCGAGTCTGATTGGTTGGTGGGGCTCAACAGCACACGCGCACTCACCGTTCTGCAATCCGCCGGCGGTGGCTTCAACATCACCCCGACCGGGCGCGTACAAACACCTACGCTGGCCTTGTTGGCTGCGAGACAAAAGGAAATTCTTTCATTCGAGCCCGAAACCTATTACGAAGTACGGGCGACCTTTGCAGCAGCAACCGGTAGCTATGAAGCCCGCTGGTTCGACCCGAAATGGAGAAAGGATGAACAGGCGCCCCAGCGTACAAAAGAACGCCTGTGGGATGAGCAACAGGCAAAAGACATCGCAGCCCGCTGCAAGGGGCAACCGGCAGAAGTTGTGGAGACGCGCAAGCCCGTTTCCATGCCCCCTCCCCTGCTCTTTGATTTGACATCTCTCCAGAAAGAGGCCAGCAATCGTTTCGGATTCTCCGCCAGCCGCACACTCCACTTAGCACAAGAGTGCTACGAAAAGCACAAGGTGCTCACCTACCCCCGTACGGATTCAAAGTTCCTCCCCAACGACTACCTGAAAGTTGCTACCCGTACCGTGGCAGATCTGAAAGCCGCCATGCCGGAATTCGCCGGTTTTGCGGAAGAAATTTTGGCAAAGGGCGGGATTCGCCCCAGCAAGCGTGTATTTGATAGCAGCAAGGTGAGCGACCACTTTGCCATCATCCCAACGGGCAAGGTGGCAAATCTGAGTGGTGATGCAGCCAAGATTTTCACCCTCGTTGTGCAGCGTTTCTTGGGCGTGTTTATGCCCAATGCAGAGTTCGAGGACACAGAGCGAACAACCATCGTCAAAACAGCAAAAGCAACAGATTCATTCTACACCCATGGACGTATCCAACTCAAGGCCGGCTGGCGCGCCTTGTACGGTAATCTTTCCCGTAAGAAAGATGAACTTTGCAAAGTAGGCAAGGGAGAAAGAGTCGTCAACAAGGACGCAGAAGCGTTCATGGACCGAACAAAAGCGCCGTCCGCCTATTCTGAAGCCACCCTGCTGACGGCCATGGAAACGGCCGGCAAACTGGTAGAGGATGAAGAACTTTCCTACGCCATGAAAGAACGCGGGCTGGGAACACCCGCTACGCGAGCATCTATTATCGAAGGGCTTATCACCCAAGAATACATTGCCCGCGATGGCAAGGATCTAGTTGCCACACGAAGGGGCATGGATTTGATAGACCTGCTCAGCAAGATCGGCCTGAGCACATTGTCCAGCCCGGAGCTCACCGGCGAGTGGGAATACAGGCTCAAGCAGATGGAAACCGGCAAGTTGGATCGTTCATCTTTCATGAAGGACATCCGCTCCTACACCGCAGAAATTGTAGAATCCGTAAGAGACTACATGAAAAACGGCAAGAACCCGGATTTATCCGAGGAGTGCCCCGCCTGCGGCACCAAGGGGCTCACCAGTCGCTTGGATGCCATCGCTTGCCCGCAATGCCGATTCCGCATTCGACGCATTCACGCCGGGCTGAGTCTCACTGATGAGCAAATACAAGAGCTCATCCGCAACAAAGAACTACCCATCATGGACGGTTTCCGCTCCAAATTTGGCAAGCCCTTCAAAGCCGGGCTGCGCCTCGTGGCTCCGGAGACAGAACGAGGTAGCTGGAAGACTGATTTCTTCTTTGAAGAAGACAAGAAGAGCCCCTCAGCACCAGATGCAGAAGCTGCTACCTCCATCGGCAATATCACAATTATCAACCAAGGAGAAGCAGAGCTCATGGAAAATGATAAACAGTGGGTAGTGCCAGAGTTCACCCGCAAAAACGGCAAAAAAGGCTTCACTATGGCGAAGGTCATTTTGGGGAGAGCGCTGGAGCCCGCACACCTGCACCAAGTACTGGAAAAGGGTAAGACAGAGCTCATATCCGGGTTCATATCCCAGCGCACCCACAAGAAGTTTGATGCATACCTCGTCATAGATGAAGCCAAGGGCAATGTGGCATTCGAATTCCCGCCACGAGAAAGCCGCAGTAAGGATGACGCCGCCAAAGCCGCAGAACGCAAGTTTACGGCAGCAGATGCGACGCAGGAAGACCTGAGCAACGCACGCCGACATGGCATGGTGAAAGTGAAGGGCAAGGGCGAACACGAATTGCTCGAAACAGACAATGCATGGCATGTAGATGGCATCGTGTACGGCAAAACTCGGAGACCGCTCGTTATACCGCACACCATGTGTGGTGTAACCTTGGATGCAGCCATGGTGGCTCAGCTGCTCACCAAAGGCAAGACGGAGCTCATCAAAAACTTCACCAGCCATAAAACCGGCAAAAATTTCGAGGCGTACCTCACATTTACCCCCGGCACAGGCAAGGTGGGCTATGAATTTCCCCCTCGCAAATAAATGGGCTTCATCCGCCACATCCCCGTGTTGTCGGATCGATTCACGACAGGCATTATCATTAGTGTCTTGTTGGGGTTGCTACTTCCCTGCACCGGGAGCATGGCAGGTGGATTTGGTCTGCTGACAGATGCCGCCATTTTTTTGCTGTTCTTTTTGTACGGCGCCAAGCTTTCCCGCAAATCAGTGCTGGAGGGGCTTCTCAACTGGCGGCTACAAAGCATGGTATTCTTTTTCACCTTCATCTTTTTTCCGCTAGTCATTCCTCTCATGCGCCCACTCTTCGAGCCATTGGTGGGTGCATCTCTCTATCTGGGCTTGCTCTATGTAGCATGCCTGCCCTCTACTGTCCAAAGCAGCATAGCCTTTACCTCTGTGGCGGCAGGTAACGTACCGGCGGCCGTTTGCTCTGCTTCCGTTTCGAGTTTGTTGGGGGTGTTTCTCACCCCCATGCTGGTGAGTCTCCTTTTCAGGACAGAAGCCACAGCCGATGCAGCCATTGGGCTGATGACCATTGCCAAAATCAGCTACCAAATCTTGCTGCCTTTCCTCTTGGGGCAATTCACCCAGCGATGGTTGCGACGTTGGGTTCACCGGCACCAAGAACTTATCCGGTGGAATGACCAAGGCACCATCTGGCTTGTCGTCTACACCTCGTTTTCAGGTGCCACAGCCCAGGGGTACTGGTCACAGCTCTCCGCCACACACTTAGGGGGGCTGGTGTTTGCTTGTTTATTGCTACTGAGCATCGTGCATGCCTGCACCTATTTTAGCAGCAAATTACTGGGTTTTTCCAGAGAGGATTGCATCACCATTGTCTTCTGCGGCTCCAAAAAGAGTCTGGCCGTAGGGGCCCCCATGATGATGGCCATTTTCGGAGAAGAATCCAATAACCTGCTGCTCCCTCTCATGATATTCCACCAAGTCCAACTCATGACTTGCGCGCACTTGGCAAAGCTGTGGAAACCTAAGAAAACAGCAAGTACATTTTGAAGAAACGGCAAGCGTGAATATGTGTTTTCTCCATATCCGCTTGCTTTCTCAAGCAGCTCAACGAAAGCAAGCGGAATAAGCCGCACGAAAAAAGGCACACCTCCGTATGGGTGTACCTTTTTCCTGGTCTTTTTGAAAGGAATTTATGCTTCAACCTTCTTTTTGGCAGGAGCCTTCTTGGCCGGCTCAGCATCAGCCTTGACGACCTTGGTTGCAAGCTGCACAGGAACAGCATTGAGGCTGTTCTTGGCGATTTCCTTCTGACGCTTGATATAAGCACTGCGACGGCGGCGCTTCGTTTCCTTACGATGTTGTTGACCCATCTTGGTTCTTATGATTTGTAGAGCAGGCAAGCCGGCCCGCCCGAAATTAAGTGAAGTGCTTATTAAATAATGCTTTCCACCACATATATCAAGGCTAAAGTGTGTGCGTTTCCGTTTTTTATTGCAAAATCGCCCTTTTTAGGGTAAAGTCGGGCGCATGAGAATAGCCATTTTGGGAGCGGGAGCCTTGGGCTGTTACTATGGCGCTAAGCTTGCCTGCGCCGGAGAACATGTAGCTTTCATCTTGAGATCTGCCTACGAACCCGTAAGAAAAAACGGACTTATGGTTGAAAGTGTGGGGGGAGACATGCACATCAAAGCCCCGGAAATTTACCGTACAACTCAAGAATGCGGGACGGTCGATTTGGTAATCGTATGCTGGAAGGCCATATCGAACCATCTGTTGAACGAAAACTTGCCACCGCTATTGCATGCGGACACACGCATAATCACCTTGCAAAATGGGATGGGCAATGCAGAAGCGTTGTCCGCCTTTGTTGCACCGGAGCGCATTCACATTGGCCTTTGTTTCGTATGCTGTATGATGGATAGCCCGGGAAGCATTCACCATTTGGAAGGTGGGGATATTCAATTTGCCCCCTACTTCAACACGCCTGAGGGTTACCGGCAAGCGGAACAGTACGCCGAATTGTTCGCACGGGCCGGCATCAAAACACTGGCTTTTGCGGAAGCAGAAAAGATTTTGTGGTGTAAGCTTTCATGGAACATCCCGTTCAACGGCCTGTGCTTAGCGCATGGGGGTATTAGCGTGCGCCAGCTTTTCCAAATACCCGGAGAGGCAGAACGCGCCCGCCACATCATGAATGAGGTGTGTGCCGTAGCCCAAAAACGGGGCTATCCCCTTCCCTTAGACATTGTCCATTCCCAAATGGAGCGCACCAGTCTTATGGGAGATTTCATTCCCAGTAGTGCTGTAGACTACCTGAAGGGACGTCCCGTAGAGTACGATGCCATTTGGGGAATTCCCCTGCAAAGAGCACACGAAGCCGGGGTGCCGGTTCCCTATTGGGAGCAGCTGAGCCAAGACATTCAGGCAAGATTACAAAAGATATGAGCCATGTATGGCAAGTGGGGATGCGCTATGCCGGGGCCATATTCGCCCTAGCAGCGGGCGGTTTTTTACTGAATTTGCCTGCCGACCGCATCAAGGAACACGAATTCAAGGTAGGCCTGCAACGGCCTCTTCCCCCCTCCTTGAATCGAAAGGATGCCCTCACCGAGCAGCTTACTCTTTTCTCACTGGGCGGATTACGCTCTCTCGCGGCGGAAATACTGACACTTGATGCCACCTCTGCCTGGATAGACCGCGATTGGGAACGCTTGCAACGCCGCTGGGAATCCATAACAACCTTGAATCCCCATAGGCTCAACTACTGGATTTCTGCCTCACGAGATATGGCCATTAACGCTGCTGCAGATGTATCCAACGATAAAAGGCTGGAAATTCACCAACGAGCCACCCGCACGCGCCACTACATTGACAGAGGGGAGAAATTTCTTCAAGATGCCATTCTGCACAACCCGGACAGCGCCTTACTCTATGCTCACTTGGGTGATTTGTATAGTGATTTGTACCGAAGGCCCCGTTTTACACTCGCAGTAGAAGCGTATAAGAAAGCAGCTCAACTAGGTGCCCCGGCCATATACCAGCGACAATACTTCTATAATCTGTGTCGCATACGCGGAAGAGAGAAAGAGGCCTGGGAAGTAGGAAAAGCACTGTACTCCAATCCACGCAACCGCATGCCTTCCGTACGCAGTCTCATGTTCGTATTACAGCAGAAGGCCAAGATTCCCGCAGAAGAAGCCTTGAGTATTGAAGAATTGTTCGGTAACGAAGAAAAAGCACGGCGCGACCTCAAAAACTTTGAACGCAATAGCTTGCTCTTCCCGACCTACGGCATCAAAGAATTTCTTCAGGAGAATCATCCATGAGGTCTCCTGCACGCGGGTGGGCCTGCATATAAGCAGCTTTCATGCGGCTTTTGGTGACATGGGTGTATATTTGAGTCGTAGAAAGCGAGCTATGCCCCAACAACTCTTGAACAGCACGCAAATCGGCCCCCGCATCCAATAGGTGAGTCGCAAACGTATGCCGCAACTTATGGGGTGATATATGAAACGGTATATCCGACAGGCGCAAATACTTGTCCAGCATGAGCTGCACACTGCGCCCCGTCATTCGGCTCCCTAAGCGGCTGATGAACAAGGGAGCCCCCGGCTCCGGACAAGTCAACTCAAGATAGCGAGCCAAAGCCTCCTTGGCATAATCGCCAATCGGCACCAAGCGAACCTTTCGTCCCTTGCCCAGCACCCTGACACAATCAGCCCCTTGCACCGCATCCGCATTCAGGCTTACCAATTCGCTCAACCGCATACCGCTGGAATAGAATAGCTCCAAAATGGCAGCATCTCGAAAAGGGAGCCACGCCGGACTTTTCTTGTCTACCGGAGTTCGCAGAGGCAACGACAAAAGCTCTTCCATTTGTCGCAAACTCAAATGAACCGGCAAGCTATGGCGAGCTTTGGGCAACACCACCTCTGCCAGAGGGTTGGCAGATAAGCCTTCTCTCTGGAGCATGTAGGTGTATAACGAACGAAGAGCGGCAAAGCGCAGACGTATGGATGCGGGCTTGAGCTCTTGTTCCAGAGCATCATACAACCACGCTCTAAAATCACTTTCGGTACAATCAAACCAGCTGCTAAAGCGCTGCCGCATCCACCCCCGGAACTGGCGTAAGGAGCGTTCATAAGCTTCCAGCGTGCGGGGGGAAGCGTTGCGCTCCCCCTCCATGTACTCCAAGAATCGGAGCACAAGCTCATCTGCACCATCTTCTCGCGTGGTGACCATACAGTTCGTGAGCCGGGGTCCCGTTCCGTTCTACATTATACGGGCGTTCCCAACATTTCCTCTACGCTCACGCCAGCCGCACAAGTGCCTGTTGCAGCATTGCATGTACTACGATAGCAGGGATGGCATGCCACATGGTTCGACACAACTCGATGTCCCTCTCCCACCGGAGCATAGCAATCTGCCAATCTACTGGCCATCAGCACAGTGCATGGGCAACCAACCAATGCAGCAAGTTGGGGCAACAATCCATCCACCGCATACAAATGCGCCTTGGCACCTAAGAAGCTCGCCACACTCTCGGGAGCAGCCTCACATGTATCTATCTTCCACGAAGAAGCCAAACGAGTGGCTTTTTCTGCATCCTGTGGCAGGTGCAGTAGCTTCACTTGCTTGCCATTACTCTGAAGGCGGCGCACAAGTTCTGCCCAGCGCTCTTCCGGCCAAGAATCGGCTGCACCAAGAGTAGAGAACGGAGCAACAAAAGAGTCCGTACACGCATCATTGCCCACTGTGGGTTTTACCTCTGGGGCGCAATCTAAGCGGTGGTACCGTTTCATGCCGTAGAGGTATTCCTTCTGGCGGTGTTCCGGCTTCTTTCCGTTAGGATCCGGCAGCATACGCACAATAAAGCGGAAATGTTTGGTGAGCGGATTGCTGGCGAGCCCGGAGATAAAGATAGGTTTCAAGTTCTGCAATTCACGCATCACTTTCTTATTCTCACTGAACATGAATAAGTAATCATACGGACCATCTTTATACAATTCATCAGCTTCCAGCTGTTCCAGCACGCCGGTCGAGCCATCGGCCGTGACGACATAGGTCACAAGCGGTTTCTCAAAGCTACGCCAGAACTCGGCTTGTGCCTCCGGGCAGATTACAGTGAGCTGCGCATCAAAACGAGATGCTTTCAGCCCCCGCAGCACCGGGGCCAACAAGACCGCTTCTTCAAAAGACTCCGGCATGCAAACAATGATACGGAAAGGAAGTTTGACGTATTTGCTCACCAGCTCCATCTCTTCCGGGGTAAGCTGAGCATCGAATTGAGCATGAGATTTCCAGCGGTGGTGCATCCAGAAGCCATCCATGATATTATCATTCTGGCTCTTTTCCAACGCCAAGTTCACTTGCATGGTTACTTCCGGCAAAGAATCGCACCCCTCCGGCAAAGAAACAGGGTGCCCCAACTCTACCTCCCACTTACCCAACGCCACATTGCGGGTAAAGACAGCAAGCAATGTTCCCTTGCCCTTGCATCGTTTGTGCAACAATGCAGGCAGTGGTGTCACATTGGTCATCTTTCCGAAGTAGGGCAAGAAAAGCCCCTCAAGAGTGTACTGATCACATAAGACGCCAAGGCAACCACCTGTTTTGGCAAACTGCAATACCGCTTTCAAGCCACTTTCTTTGCTGAACATCTCACAGCCATAACCGGTGCGGGAATTATAAATAAACTGTTCAAGCAAGGGATTGCTCATGCGGCGATACATAGAGCCATAATGCTCTACTTTATCACACAACGGGCGGATGCGAGCCAGAAGCTCCCAGTTACCGGCATGAGGAATACAGCATATAGCCGTACGCCCTTCCGTACCACTGTGCTCGAATATGTCTTTCCCCTTCAGAACAATGGCTCGGTTGAGCTCTCGCTCAGTCATCAACCCGGTTTTGAGTGAGCAGGCCAAGTTCATGCTGGTGCGTACCATATTACGCCGCACCATGGATGCCAGCTTCTTAGGACGCAAGGTCGGGTCCAAAATAATGCGCAGGTTGCGCGCCACTATTGCACGGCGAGAGGGGAATAAAGCCCACACCAGATACCCTATCACTCGCCCAATGGCGGCCGCTATTCGTACATTGGTTATCCGTAGTACAAAGCACAGTACTTTGTATGCAACGAGGGCAAATTTTTGGCTTAATGACACTTGCTGGGCTTTATCCTCTCCTGCCATATATATGAAACTTAATTAAAGGTGAATACGCGAGGAATATAGAACGGCTTTTTTGTGTAAGGATCCCACACTTTGGCACCGACCTCAACACCGGTGTAATCCAGCTGGTTGTACGGAGCATAGGGTGAGACCACCACATTACTAAATTCGGAAGTCAAGCCATAGGGGATACCGTCTTCTGCCTTGGTGATACGCCCTTCTATGTGACCGGAAGGAGGCAGCATGGTGGGATCCACCTTCAGCCATTTCTCACTGGCCGGCTTACCGTCCACATCCTTAATGACCATGGGAGGACGTGCACCGGGATATTCATCGCGGATGAACATTCCAACCGTTTGCTGAATGAGGCATGAGCTGAGGCTCAATGCCCCAAACATTGCTATTGTGATTAATGATATACGCATTTTCTTATCTAGTTGAGACAATTATATTTCCGGGGTATAGGGTAAAAACCTCACGCGACCTTCCTCCCCATTTTCACCTTTTGAGAAATGAGGGCAATAGCCATACTCTTCTACTATATTGACAATTTCCGGATAACAGTCCACGAGTGTTTCCAGCGCTGGTTTCAGCATCTCAATATGCCGTTGGGGCACACCGACACGCCCAATCATGCCACCACGGGGCATGGAGCCGTACAGTGGTTCGCCACCATGAAAATCCACCTTTAGAACCGGGCGACCGTGGTCCGTTTCTTGCCGGAAAGTAAGGTTAACCGCTGTAGTCTGGTGCATATTGGCACCAATGATACGATCCACCACCAGCTCAACATACCCATCATGCACACGAACAGCTACCCCCTGCACATGGGCTACCAATGAAAAAAGCCCCGTTTGACGCATGCGGCACGTATCCCGCAAATATCGATTGAGTTCACCTTCTGTAATCGATACCTCTGACCCGTTGGCATTCTTGAGCATTACCATCAAATCCCGGGAATTCCCTTGGTCCTGATAGCCTGCCACATCATTCAAGCTCTGTGGGCTCCACATGCGGCATACCATAATGATCAGGCTACCTGTAAAAAGTAAAAATACAATAATCGCAACGCAGGTCAACACGTTGATACGGGACAACAACTCCCGCAGCAAACTGCGAGGCCGACCTTCACTTTCTTCCGCATTCTCCTCTTCATCACTATAAAATGAGCCGGAGAGAAAATTCGGGTTGGGCTCCTCCTTACGAAACAAAAAGCCCCACAGGGAACGATCATCTGCACCGCCCTTTTTTCGCTTTCTGCGCCTGTTCTGTGCCGCTGCCATACGCCTTTCTGCTCATTATATCCACTTTACCCCTGATGGAAAGAAAAAAAAGCGTCAGATACGCCCGGGGATGCATATTTCTAACGAGCGGGGAAATATTTCGCTTCGGTTTACTATTGAGAAAAAGCCCTACGTGTGATATCATTCTCCGCATATGATACGCATTTCCACCCTCGCCAGCAGTAGCAAAGGAAACTCTGCCGTCATATCCACAGGCAATACACATCTGCTCATAGATACCGGCATCAGCGCGCTGCGCATTCGGAAAGGGTTAGATGAGTGTGGGCTGAACATCAAGCAAATTGATGGCATTTTTTACACGCATGAACATAGTGACCACCTGTGCGGTTTGGGTGTGCTCGCAAAAAAGGATGTACTCAACATCTATTGCAGCCGCTATCTAGCGCGAGATTTGCGAGCCATTGCCCCCACGGCAAAACTCAACTACATCGAACCGGGAAGTACCATTGAGGTTGGGGATATCACCGTCACACCCATTGCTGTAAGTCACGATGCAGCTGATCCTCTGGGTTACCTCTTCCAACATAAGGAAAGCAAGCTGGGGTATATTACCGACACCGGGCGCATCACCCGAGGCATGAATAACCTTCTCAGCGGGGTAAATGCCTTGTACTTAGAATCCAACTACGATCCCCGGATGCTGCAAGAATCCGGTCGGCCCTACGATATCATCGAGCGAATCTCAGGCGATTGGGGGCATCTCTCCAATGAGCAAGCAGCAGAAGTGGTTACCAAGGTAGCACACGAGAATCTTCGGCACATCATTCTTGGCCACATCAGCCCGGAATGCAACACCCCGGAGCTTGCCCTAAAATCCATGCAAACTACAGTACAAGAACTTGGGCTTGCAACCCAAGTGTGTGTGGCTCCGCAGGGTAATCGCTTAAATTGGGTAGAAATTTAATCTTTTTTGAAACAAACAGCTTTTTTCCCTCGTAGTAGTGTGGTAGACTACGAATGACCGCGTAGTTTCACGCAAAAAACGTACATACCTACCAAGCATGAAAGCCTCCTCACTTTTGATGATAGCAGCCATGACCGCAGCACCGCTCTTAGGTTCGGATTTACAGCAAGTAGCCGACTCTCTCACCCTGCCGGAACTTCGTCCCGGTGCCACCCGCTTGACCATACCCAAGATTCCCGGTGCCAAGGTGGAAATTTTGGGTGCGGACTACGAGCAACTCATCGACACCAAGGGTAACATCAAACAAGTGGTGGAAAACACCCCTGTGCTGCTCAGCTTCAAGGTAAGCAAAGGTGAGGAACAAGTCATCAGTAAGGATTATGAACTGATGCTCAAGCCGGGGAATCAGCCAACAGGTGCCAACCCTAAGCCTACCGTCATCCCTGAAATTTTACAATGGGCCGGCAGCACTGGCGAATTCAAACTGGGAGAAACCGTTTCCCTGTATTGCAAGAATGCCCCCCTAGCAGCCATCATCGCCGCTGATTTGCACGAGGTAACAGGGAAAAACGTGAAGCTGGTTGATAACCAAGATGAGGCCGACATTGTGCTCCGTACTGTTGCCAAACAAGACAGCCATGATGCAGACAAAGAAGGCTACCGCATGCAAGTGGGTGAAAAGAAGCTCCAAATCACGGCAGATTGCTGGAAAGGCGCATACTGGGGCACCCGCACCCTTCTGCAAATCCTGCGGCAAACAGGTGGCAGCGTGCCCTGCGGCAAGGCCGTAGACTTCCCCCGCTACGAGTTGCGTGGCTTCATGCTTGATATTGCCCGCACTCCGGTGCCCCTCAGCTACCTCAAGGATGTGATTCGCGCCATGTCTTGGTTCAAGATGAATGACCTGCACTTGGTCATCAACAACAACTACATCTTCCACGAAAACTATGTGGATGCCGGGCGAGACCCCTTCAAAGAAAGCTACTCCGCATTCCGTCTGGAATCCAAGGTAAAAGGGGCAGACGGCACCCCGCTCACGGCACAAGACCTTTTCTATACCAAGAAAGAATTCATGGAGCTGGTGAAATTTGCCAAGGAACGCAATGTGAACATCATCCCCGAGTTTGACACCCCTGGCCATGCTCTTTCTTTCACCCGTGTGCGCCCTGACCTCATCTACAAAGGCCCCATGAAACATGCCAAGCGCCGTTGCGAAATGCTGGATGCCGCCAACCCGGAGACCGTGAGTTTTGTAGGTGGCGTATTTGATGAATACCTGCAAAAAGACGAGAACCTGGGCGCTGCCGTATTTGAAAATTGCCCGGTTGTACATGTAGGCGCAGATGAATTCTTCGGCGAGAAAGAAGACTACCGCAAGTTTGCCGATGGGCTTCTGCGCCATGTGCTGAACCGTGGATATACCCCCCGCATCTGGGGTAGCCTGAGCAGCAAACCCGGCAAGACTCCGGTAGTAGCCGAGGGGGTGCAAATGAACCTTTGGAGTAGCGACTGGATGAAAGCCTGGGAGGCAATCAACTTAGGATACGATGTCATCAACACCAACGACGGTGCGCTCTACATCGTACCCTTTGCCAATTACTACCGCATGGATAAGTGCCACAAGTGGCTCTATGCCAACTGGAAACCCAATGTGGTGGGCAAGGAGATGCTCCCCGCCGGCCACCCTCAGCTACTGGGTGCCACATTTGCAGTGTGGAATGACATGACAGATGCCAAGCACAGCGGCTACGCACCCTACGACGTGTGGCCGGCTATCACAGAGTCCATCGAGATTCTGAGCCAGAAGATGTGGGGCAAAGAAGCCATGCCGCTGGAGTTCGATGCCCATAAAAAGCTGGTATCCCGTATAGGTGCTGCCCCCTTCTGTAACCCGCTCTATAAGTGGCAGAGCAAGGAGCCCGTTAACATCACCCCCTCCCTTCTGCCGCAAAAGTTGGCGCTTCCTGCTCTCGGCCCGGATTATCACCTCACCATGGAATTGGAGCTGGCCTCTGCCCCCGAAGGCCAAGAACAGGTGCTGCTCTCTTCCCCGGAAGGTAAACTTATAGCTGTGATGAAGGACGGCACTATCGGTTTCCGCCGCGATGACACGCTGGAATTCTCCTTTGGTGCCAAGCTGCCCGTGGGTAAGAAAATAAAAGTAGAACTCATCGGTCGCCTGGAAAAGACCCAGCTGTTGATTGATGGGAAGCCCGCAGGCGAGATGGTGCTCAACACCTATCTGGACTCCGAGAATGGCTTCAGCAAGAAGACCAAGGGCGTGCGCTCCACCTTCGTGCTGCCACTTGAAGTGCTGGGCGAAAGCTTGCTGGGCAAGGTATATAGCTTCAATCTCACCCCCTCTGCTCCTGAGCAAAAATGATGAACGCTGAGCAAGAATATGAGGCCGGAGCAGCGGCATTCCGCGCAGGAAATGCCGCAGCCGGGGCCACGCACCTGCGCAATGCTGCCTTTGCCGGGCATGCAGAGGCCCAAAACCAGCTGGCTCGTATCTACTTTGCTCAGCTCAAGGACCGCAGCGATTTGGCTGACTTGGAATCCGCTGCGCAAGGCGGTGACCACGTGGCGCTTTTCGTCCTAGCCATGAGCTTTATTGACGGCAAATTGGTAGAAAAAGACACCGAAAAAGCAATGGCCGCATTGCGTTTATCTGCAAGCCAAGGCAACATCATGGCTCGCAACATGCTGGGCCTCTAACAGCTCCGAAACAACCCTAACTTTTTTCATGCCCCACACCGCTGGTGTGGGGCTTCTTTTGTACGACCGACGCGATATGCGCACTGCGGTGAAAGTCCGCGCGGAGCCGCGATGATGCGGAATCCCAGACCTGAAGAACAACTGCGGGGAGGTAACGAACCGTGGGAGAGGAAGTTCGAGGGGAAATCCCGACTGTA
>JAFQGD010000028.1 GCA_017398355.1 Akkermansia sp.
CATGCCCGAAAAGCTCGCTTTCCATCAACTGGGGAGAAAGTGCTGCGCAGTCGACAGCTACAAACTGTTTCTCCTTGCGGGGGGAAAGTGCATGTATGGCCTTTGCTACCAGCTCTTTACCTGTGCCGGTTTCGCCCGTTACCAACACCGTGGCGGTCGTCGGCGCTACCTGGCGGATGCGGTTGAAGATGGATTGCATCTGCGGGCTATCCCCCAACATGCGATCCAAGCCTTGGGTGGGCTGCAGCTGCGATGCGAGCTGCTTATTCTCTTCCTCCAGTTCCAGCGTGTGGGCGGCCCGGTGCAGCAACAGTTCAACTTCATCCAAGTTTAGCGGCTTGGTGACAAAGTAATACGCCCCGTGCCGTTTGGCTTCGGCTGCCGTATCCGGGCTGCCGTATGCCGTCATCATGATGCACTTGGGCGGTTTGGGAAGCCCTTGCGCAAAATCTATCAAATCCATCCCGCTTTCTCCGCCCAGGCGCAAATCCGTGAGCAAAATATCCACGGGTTCACTCTCCATGATGGCGCGCGCCGCGCGTCCGTTCGCCGCGGCGTACACCTCGTAGTCATCCTCCAACGCAAGACTCAGCGCGTCTCGCGTTGGTTTCTCATCATCTACAATCAGGAGAATGGGCTGCATGTGCAGAGAAAGGGGAGGATAATCAACTATTCATCAAATAAGCCAGAGACCCTCCGTCTCATCAAAGCCGAACATGATGTTAAACGCATGCACACCTTGTCCGCCTGCACCTTTGATGACGTTGTCCTCTGCGCTCATCAATACTGCGCGGCCTGTGCGCTTGTCTACCGCCCAGCCAATATCCACAAAGTTGGTGCGGGTCACATTCTTCGTATCTGCAGGCTTTCCGGAGCCCATCAGGCGCACAAACGGAGCATTGGCGTAGGCTTTCTCATAGCAAGCCGTCAGGTCATCCACCGTTACCCCCGGTGCAAGCTTGGCTACTGTGGTGGTAAGAATACCGGTGTTGACCGGCATGAGGTGCGGGGTAAAGGTAATCGTCACCTTGCTGTTGGCGGCCAGGGAAAGTTCCTGCTCAATTTCCGACAGGTGGCGGTGGCGGGGTACGCCGTACGCGCGCATGCTCTCATTGCATTCACAGAAAAGCAAGCTCACATCGGCCTTGCGCCCGGCACCGGAAACGCCGCTGCCACTGTTCACCACAATATCCTCCGGCAGGAGCAAGCTTGCTCGCAAAAGGGGAACCAGCGGCAGAATAATGCTCGTCGGGTAACAACCGGGCGAACCCACTATGCGGGCATTCTCTATTTCGCCCCGGTGCCATTCAGGCATGCCGTACACGGCCTCCTGCATCAGCGGAATATCCGGGTGCGCATTGCCGTAAAATTCCTCATACACCGCCGGGTCGTTCAAACGAAAATCTGCCGACAGGTCAATCACGCGTATCCCCGCTTCTACCAGCCCGCGCGCGTACGAGGCCGATACCCCGTGCGGCAATGCCAAAAACGCCGCTTCTGCACCTGTGGCGGCAATCGCGGCCACATCTGAATCCGTAAATTTGAGGTTCGCGCCCGGTACATGACGGAAACGCGTAAAAAGATCACAAAGCTCCTGCCCGGCATATTGGCGGGAGGTCGCACACACAAGTTCCACACCCTCATGGCGCAGCAAAATTCTCAAAAGCTCTTGGCCGGTATATCCACTGGCCCCCACAATGGCTGTTTTAACCTTTTTCATGGCAAAAGTGAGTGTATCATGAAAAAAATGTGTTGACAACTGCAAAATTTAATTGTATACTCTGCCCGTCGACCACCTAAGGCGGTCAACACAACAAAAACGGGCAGTAGCGCAGTCTGGTAGCGCACTTGCATGGGGTGCAAGGGGTCGTGGGTTCGAATCCCGCTTGCCCGACGTTAAAAACCCGCTTCCGCGACAAACGGAGGCGGGTTTTTCATTGTGGCGTAGAATAGCCCCGCGGGATTTGAACACACGTCCCCGTAGCAGGGCGGGGGATTGGGTAGAAAACAGCCGCCGGCTGTAAGGCTGTTTGGACAAACGCGCTGCGTTTGTTTCCGCAGGAGGTGAGCCGCCAATGGGGGCGGCGAATCAAGTCCCGCTTGCTCGACGTCAAATACCCGCCTTCGCAACAAACGGAGGCGGGGTTTTCTGAAGGGGGGGACGGTATCTCATTAGATTTTATATTTACTTTTCAATTCAATTTCTTTTAGATATAATCAGTCGAAAGTGATTGACACTTCGGCGGTAGGGATGATATAAGGGGCGGACGAATATGATGCGGCAGAGGATACACGACATCGTAGAGTTGAAAGAGGTGAACTCTTTGACCTCTCAGCAGTACAACCAGTTGATGCTGATTCTGGTGGTTATCAGCATGCTGCCTTTGGCCTTTAAGGAAGACTACGAGATTTTTGCCATCACTGATGTAGTCATTGCGGTGGTGTTCATAGTCGACTACCTGCTGAACCGGATGACTGCGGATATCCGTTTCGGACAGCGCGGCATCATGCCTTTTCGCCCACCAATCCCACCAAAACCAAAGCAAGGGGAAGTAACATTCCCGGTAACGGCGGCTGCTATACTGTTCGTTTATGGTTAGAATCAACTCACCCGGGGTAAGGGAGCAACCTTTCCTCAGGCGCAAACAGTATGTGCAAGAAATATCAGTCTTGCATGTTACGAACCCGGATTGCGTGTCATATTGAAGAGGGAGGAGAGGAGCAGGGGAGAGTGTGCTTGACAGTTGCGGGGGGCGCATGGTATGCTGTGTTTGTCATGAGAAAAGTTCTGTTGTTGCAGCTTTGTGCAGCGTTTGCGCTGGTATTGCCGATGTGTGAGCAGACGGGTGGGCCACTCCCGGCAGGGAGTATACGGGCAACGGATCCGGAAGCCGAGGCATTGATGCAAAAGGCCATCGAATACCGCAACAATGGTAAGCTTGGCAAGGCGAAGGGAGAGTTGCGGGAGCTGTTGTCAGAGCATGGGTTGGCACCCAATGCACCACAGGCTCGATTCATGCTGGCGGAGTTGTACGAACAGATGCGCGACCCCCGCGAGGCGTTCAAGCAGTATGGCAAGGTGGTAGAGAATTACCAAAACAGCTCCCTTTACGAGGCAGCGCTCAACAGGCAACTTGCGATGGCAACAGCCGCAGCAAACGGTCAGTTGCAAGCGCGCGTGTTCGGCATGTGGAATGTACCCATGGAATCCAGCGTGGTGATAGAGTGGTTGGAAGCAGTAACGCGCAATGCTCCCTATAATGAAATGTCTGCTACGGCTACATCCGTGCTGGCTGATTATCTGGTCAAGCAGGAGAAGTATGAGGCAGCGTGCCAGGTCTACCGCCGCTTGGTGGATAATTATCCGGACAGCCGATACGCACCCGGGGCGCAGATGATGGTGGCCAAGTTGTGGGCTGCCAGCCACACGCGCGGTGACCAGAACTTGGTGAACTTGGCCAATGCGCAGGAGGCATATGAGGAGTTTACACTGCGTTTCCCCAATCATCCGGATGCTAAGAAAGCATACGAGGAAGCAAAGAATGTGCGCCGCTTGCTGGTGCAGCAGGAGTTGGAAGTGGGACGCTATTATTTGGATCGCTCCAAGGAGTACACCTCTGCTATTTTCTGCTTTGAGAGTGTGATTCGCCAAAAGAAAGTGAACCCGGAGGCTGCTCGCGAGGCAGAGAAGCTACTGGCACGTGCGCGCCAAGCTGTTGCGGGGAAGACCCCTGCTGCCTAAAGTTTAGCACTTATCAAGAACCAACGTACGCTGCTCTATGAATAAAATATCTCTCCTTGTTGGCTTTTTTGTAGCACTTTGCCTTGGCAGTTGCGGATACCATTTGGGTGGGCTGCGAAATGGGGCGATGAAGAATGTGGATACTTTCTGTGTGGAGATGTTTGAGAACCGCACCACGCATGCAATGGTATCTATGCAGATGACTACAGCCGTGGCTGATGCCTTGCAGCGCGATGGAACTTTCCGTTTGGCTTCTCCTTCGACCAGCGATGTGCGAATTGAAGGTGTTGTGACGAATGTGGCATCAACTTCGCTGATAACGGACTACCGAGACTCATACATCAGTGCGGAAATTGGTTTGCGGGTCTTTGTCTCCTACAAGGTGATAGATTGCCGCACCAATAAGGTACTTATATCCGGCACAACCGAGGCTGAGGGGAGCTTCTTTAACAGTGATTCCGGCAATGTCCAAACGGCTCGGGATGCGGCTCTTTCCTATGCCACCCGCAAGGCAGCTACCAATATTGTGAACCGCCTGACCATTCCATGATATCCTATCCGGTCAGCTTCGTTGGTTTGCCCATCGGCAACAGGGAAGATATTACCCGGCGCGCTCTGCAAGTGCTGGAGACGGTGGATTGCGTGTGCTGCGAAGATACGCGTAATACGGGGCTTTTGCTTTCTCATTACGGTATCCGCAAGCCATTGTTGAGCCTGCATGAGCATAATGAAGCGGCAAGAGCTCCGGAAATTGCCACGCGCGCATTGGCCGGGGAGTCTTTTGCAGTTGTCACAGATGCGGGGATGCCGGGGGTGAGCGACCCCGGCTACCGCCTTATCCAAGAGCTTAAGGCAAAAGAGGTACCGTTTACGGTGTTGCCGGGACCCTCTGCCGTGGTCACGGCGTTGGTGGGGTCCGGCTTGCCGAGTGATGCTTTTTTCTTTGGTGGTTTTCTTCCCGTCAAAAGTGGCCGCAAAGCGCAAATGTTGCAGGCAGCGGTGGAGGCATCGCACACCAGTATTTTTTACGAATCACCTTTCCGCATCGTCAAGACGATAAAGGCATTGGCAGAGATAGACGGGGACACGCCGGTTTGCGTAGCCCGGGAGCTGACAAAGGTGTTTGAAACCTATCACCGAGGCACTGCAGGAGAGTTGCAGGCGGAGTTTGAGGCGCATCCGCCCAAGGGGGAAATGGTGTTGCTGATAGGTGGGCAGAACGCTCGCAAAGGAAAGTAGAGAAACACGCTTGCTTTGTTCTTGCCAAAAGGCAGAGCTTGTGCCAGAATGAGGGTATGAGAAGACCGCCCATATCAGGCTTGGTGCTGGCAGATGGTTGGCTGGCACCGTACGAACGGGAAATTCAGGCACGCCTGCGTTTGTATGATGCGCAAGTGGCGCGTTTGAGGCGGAGGTATGGCTCCCTCATGGCTTGCGCAGAGGGGTATCTTCGCATGGGGTTCAACCGTGATAGGGAGACGGGGGAGTGGGTGTATCGTGAGTGGGCTCCCGGCGCGCGAGCATTGTTTTTGATTGGCGATTTTAATGGGTGGAACCGTGAGAGTCACCCCATGCTTCGCCGTCCTGATGGTGTGTGGGAAATTCGCCTACAGGCGGAAGCGTTGCAGCATGGGCAGCGCGTAAAAGTTCATGTGGTGGGGGCCGATAATGAGCACCGCGACCGCATCCCGGCATGGATTCGTTACACGGCTCAGGATGCCGCAACGTACGATTATTGCGGCATCATTTGGGAGCCGGAGCAGCCCTATCAATGGAAGAATCTGCGCTGGAATCCCGCACAAGTGCGCATTCCTTTCATCTATGAAACCCACGTGGGTATGGCCGGAGAGGAGGAGCGCATACATAGTTACCGAGAGTTTGCGGACAATGTGTTGCCGCGCATAGCTGATTTGGGGTACAATGTGGTGCAAATTATGGCCATTCAGGAGCATCCGTACTATGGCTCATTTGGTTACCATGTTTCTTCCTTTTTTGCCCCCTGCAACCGCTTTGGTTCGCCGGAGGATTTAAAATACCTCATCGATACGGCCCATGGAATGGGGATTGCTGTGTTGTTGGATGTGGTTCATTCCCATGCGGTTAAGAATGTGGCAGAGGGACTGAATAATTTTGATGGGTCGGGCGGTCAGTATTTCCACGCCGGAGAGCGAGATAGCCGCCACCCGGATTGGGATAGTTGCTTGTTTGATTACGGCAAGCCCGAGGTGTTGGAGTTTCTGCTCAGCAACCTGCGTTGGTGGTTGGAAGAGTATCATTTCGACGGTTTCCGTTTTGACGGCGTCACCAGTATGCTTTACCTGCACCATGGCCATGAGCCGTTTACTGATTTGGGGTGCTATTTCAACACGCAAGTTAATGTGGACGCTGTAACGTATTTGCAGCTGGCTGCAACCGTTGTGCAGCAGGTGTGTCCCGGGGCTTTTGCTATTGCGGAGGATATGAGCGGTATGCCCGGCTTGTGCCGCCCCTTGGATGAAGGCGGCTTTGGCTTTACCCATCGCTTGGCGATGGGCTTGCCGGATTATTGGATCAAGCTCCTCAAAGAAAAAAAGGATGAGGAATGGAGCGTGGGTGATATGTGGTACACGCTTATCAACCGCCGCTATGGAGAGCCCAACATTGCTTATGCGGAAAGCCACGACCAAGCTTTGGTGGGGGATAAGACGATTGCATTCCGCCTTATGGATGCAGAGATGTATACCCACATGAGTTGTGATATGCAAAGCCTGGTGGTGGACCGCGGCGTGGCTTTGCACAAGATGATTCGCCTTGCGACTTTGGCTGCCGGTGGAGAAGGGTGGCTCAATTTCATGGGCAACGAGTTTGGGCATCCGGAGTGGATTGATTTCCCCCGCGAGGGCAATGAAAACTCATATAAATACTGTCGCCGTCAGTGGAGTTTGGTTGATAATAAGCTCTTGCGCTACAAAGAATTAAATGAGTTTGACCGAGCGATGCTCAAGCTGGCAAAGGAGAAGAACCTGCTTGCCGCCGCGCCCGCCCGCCCCCTCAATATGGATGAGGAAAACCAGGTGATGGCGTTTGAACGCGGCGGCCTTGTTTTCGTGTTCAATTGGAATGGTAGCCGGGCTATTGCGGATTATTTGCTGCCGGCTCCCTGCCATGGGGCTTGGAAAGTGCTGTTGGATTCAGACTCACCTGCCTACGGCGGTTTCGGCCGTCAGGATCATGGCATGAAGCACTTCACGGATAAGAAACAAAACTTATCACTTTATTTATTGCCCCGTACCGTCATGGTGCTGGGGCCTGCGTATCAGGGCGGGCGCTTGGGATGATTTTTTCATCATGAGAAGCACCGTCTCCTTGGGTAAACCACGCAATGGCTCCGGCTAAAGCCGCCACGGCTGCGAGGAGCCATTGCTTCCAACCGCTAGCGCGGCGGGCTTTTTCTGCGCTACGTTCAGCAATGTTTTTGCTGATGCTGTGTGTTATTTCTTTTTCCATACGATAAAGTGGGCTGTTGTGTTGCCCACTTCATAGTATGGAGCGAAGATGTGCTCTGCGCAAGTGATTTTGGAGCGGCGCATGTGGTGTCCCTACCTCTCGCGGCATCAGTCATTGAGCCTGTGTGCGGTAGGAATCGTTAGCTGTTCTTCCGGCGCGGATACTTGCAGAGAGCAGGGGATTTGCGTACGCTTGAGTGCTGAGGCGATGATGCGGCGCTGTACATAGCGTACATCATTTTCTTCCAGCCCAAAATTATTTTCGCGTATCAATCGGCCGGCGCTTACGTTGCAATCTGCCAATGCGTGTATGATGAGGTCTTTTGCCGGTTCGTGGGGCTCTGCGAGTGTGCCAAAAAGCCGACCATGCCGTTCCTTGTACTCGGTGCTCAGCATGTGTAAATCCATTTCGTACAAATTGCCCAAAGGCGCAAGAAGACCACAGGATTCACCATACAAGGAGAATTGCCCCAGCATGATATCCCGGCGGCTCAGTGGGCTCAAGAGAAGCAAGCCACGGCTTTCGCTGTAGGTGCTGAGCAGGCTGGCCTCAATCCGGGCTTGAAGTGCTGTTTCATCCTCGCCCTCCAAGAGTTCGCTTGCGTGCCGGATGAGTTGTGTTGCGCTAAACTGCTTGCACGAAATTCCAAGCTCTTTGGCTGATTCTTCTGCACCGCAAAAGGTGACTCCTTCCACGTTTGCGCTGCCTAACGCATCGATGGCGAGGGCTGCCAACAGGGTAGAATGCGGGAAATCCATTGAAAGACAAACACCTCCGTACCCAAATTGCCGTACGGTATCGCGGATACCTTGTTGCAGGGCTTTTGCCAAGATGCATGGTTCGCTTTCGTGCGGAATATCGGCCTCCCGGTGGGGCGGAGAGAGATTGACGACCCGGCTATCTACTTCAAACCACGGCAGACGCAGAAGCGTCTTTCCTTGCGGGCTGTATACTCCCGAACCTCCCCCATACAGGAGAGATTCTGCTGTACCCACGCCGGCTGCATAGACCACGAAGGTTTCATTATTGAGCGATTCATCCTTTCTCTTTTGTGCCTCTTGGCTGATTTGTGCGGCATACCACGGGGACGCTGCGGTATGGATGATGATATCGAAATCGTCCGTCCCGGGTAGAAGGGGAGTGTCATCTGTTGTGATGAGAAGTTGTTTGCCTTCCCATTCCAGTATTTCACCATTTTCCAGCTCTTCTACCACATCGTTTTCCAGCAGGTAGGGAGTCAGATGGGGGGGGATGGCCACTAGTTCTTCTTCATCTTCGTCCGCTTGGGTGCTGTATGCTCCTAAGATGAGCGGGGCTGCCCCCAATTCTCTTGAGAGCGTTTGCAGGGCCAGCTGCATTTGTTGCTGGAAGGAATCGCGCGCCGCCAAATCAAAAAGCCCCGGACCGCACAGAGCATGCGCAGAGGCAACGACAATCTCGGCTCCGTGGTCAAGGCATGTGCGGTAACCTTGGACGATGTGGCGGAGGTTATTGGAAAAGTCTCCCGTGCGCGGGGCATTTTGAATGATACCTATTTTCATGGAATCTCTGATGTGGTGTGAAATGAGGATATAAAATGCCCCCGGTCTGAGCTGCTAAGTTTTTGGACTTAGCAAGCAAAAGAACCGGGGGATTGGGGGTATTAGAAGAAATCAACAGGTAAGGCAGTACCGGTTTCACCCAAGGTGAAAGAGATGCCCACGCCGGTTTCTTTCTTGCCACCGTTGTTGCGCAAGAAAAGGGAGGCACCCACATACCAAGGACCGGATCTGCGGAAGATGGAGTATTGTTGGATGGGGAAACGCTTCCGGTGAATATCCCAATACCAACGGCCATACAATGAGTACTTTTCGTTTACTCGCAGGTTGGCCTGCAGATACATTTGGCTTGCATCTTGTTGCAGCGGGTGATTGTGGAGGTAGCGGTGGCCCATCCTACCTTCCAACCATCTCACCGGTTGGTAGGCAATAGAGGTATTGTACTGGCTGAAGCCATCCCCTTCGCGGATGGTCGGTGTCTGACTTTCAAAGGTGACGCGCAGCCGCTCTGTGGGTCGCACGGTAACGGAGGAGAATAGGTTGGAGAAATTGCTTGCCGTGTTGGGATTTTCCGCATTGTAATCAATGAATACGTCCCAATGTACTAGGGTGTATGGCGAGCCGTCTACTGTGGTAGAAAGTACGTTCTGCGCACCAAATCGCCATATTGTCCACGTCCCCCAAGCATCGATGCTTGTGAACCCGATTAAATCCAGCGACATGGGGTTATTTGTACTGTTGCCTACGATGTTGGACCAAGTGTCCAGCTTGGGCACCAGGTTGTTGGAGGAGGAGATTTGGCAGTGTGAAACCGTGGTGTAGGGGTGGAAAATGTGAGTGAGCCCCTTCATGCCCAGCTTCGGAATGCGGAAACTCTCAATCGTGCGGTGGAACTTAATGTCAAAATCGCAGGCTGCGTAGCCCATAAAACGGTTGTCGGAGCCAACGCCTTGTACATCATAATACCCGCTGTAGCCGCCACCGGCTTTAGGCGTCACGTTGAGGAATCGTAAAATGTTGAAACTGGTTGTGAACTCATGCGTTGTGTTGAAACGCAGGTAAGCTTGCGTGTTGAGCATGCGGCGGTAGTAATCCTGCAGCTCGGGGTCGCGCAGTTTACTCAGCTGGTATTCATACTCCAAGCGTTGCTCTGTTGGCAGATATTGCTGCATGGCTGCCAGACTGGTGCGCGTTTCGTAGCTTATTCTACTATTGCCGATAGTGTTGCGCACGCGGTAATACGATGCCTCCAAGCGCTCATCTGTTTCGTAGAAATCGTTGGGGGCAAAGCGCGTCATGAGCATGGCTTGGCTGCGTTGGGTCCGGCGCTCTATGCGGACGGTATTGTCCGGTTTGTCATTGTTGCGACCGATGTCCTCAAAGAAATCTCGCAGCATGTATTTATCACTCACCGCATTCACGTTGGTGCCGATGGTCCAGTGCGCTTTGTTGTTGGCATCTATCGTGGGAGTGTCCACATCCCACAATGTCTGCATGGCCAAACGGTATCTGTTGTGGCGAGTTTCTTCTCGGGGGGTAGTGGTGGGGTTAATCATGGGGTGGGAGTCTGCTGCATAGTACAGCGAGATACCCGTCATTTCCGGCGCACGCCTCCTCATGGCAACATTTTCAAGATCTAGGCCCAGACCCAGCCCGCGGCGTGTGCGGTAGTCCACATTCGCCGTGAGAATATAGTCCGACACGGGTATGCCGTTCTTGACGCGACGATTACCCAGCAGGAAACCATAACTATTGAGCAGGTAGGCGCCCCATATGGATTTTGCGCCCGGCTCCGGCAGATAGCCTTCCCGCGGATTGAGGGAGTGTGAGAAGGAAAACCACCCGATGATGGGAACCGCCACGTCTGCATTCCCCGTGGCTATGCTCAGGCGAGTTAACCGCCCGTAATCTCCCGGGTAGACGGTCAGTTCCCCCGCGCCTATCCATGAGGACGGCTCTTGTACGTCTTCTGTCGAGACGTATGCATCATGTATTTTGATGAATTTTGTGCCTTTATCGTCCTTGCGGTACTCGATGTGGGAGCCACGAATCAGCAAGCCCTGTACTTTGGTGCGCACGTTGTATACATCCAAATCTTCATCTTCCCAATTGTATGTGCCTCGCTCCGCCATGGTGAGCGTTTCTCCTTGGTAGACAATGAGCGGCCCCGTAAGTGTGGCTACGTGGGTATCCAGATTCCCCTCAATAATTTTGGCATTCACATCTGCACCATCGCTCGTGCGCAGGCGCACGCTGTCCTTTCCGCTGGTGTAGGTGAGGATTCGTTTTTCTTGGTCGAAAGTGATGTTACCGCCTTCATTATCAACAGAAAGTGCCTCGGGTATGCTCGTTACGCCGAAACCACTGATGTTGCGCATGGCTGCATCAGCCAAATCCATAACCGGATTCTCCTTCGGGGCGGCTTTCATCACCTCCGATGGGAGCGGTAAAAACTTTTCTTGAGCGAGAGATGGCACAGCCGAGACCCCTGCTGCGATGAGGCAGAGAATGAATCTGGCAGAGAAGTAGGTAGAGCTGTTTGTCACGCGTGACATTCTGCCCTAAAGTCCTCGCTTTGTCAAGCTTTCTGAAGTAATCTTCATCAGCTTTCCTTATTTCCGCAGTAGCGCTTCAGGATGCGCTCGGGTGTCAGCGCCAAATCCACCAGTACCAAGCAATCTAAAGTGCCCCCAAAATCGTTGTCGATACCAAAGGAAAGCATCTTGCCACCCAGCCTCAGGTATTGGCGAAGGAGCACGGGAATGCTCTTGTTATCAGGCTCAATAGACGATACACTGGCAGAAAGCAGGCGAATGTCCGGCATGCCGGCCGGCAGTAGGCGGGCGTCTTCACTAAGTAATTCGTATTTTTTCGGCGGGGTGAAAGCGCGCACAAAATCGGCGTATTCCGGGTGCATTTCATGCTCTTTGAGGTAAGAGAGAATGAGCGCACGCGAGGTGTGTGTGTAATCTTGAGACACACTAACCGTGCCGTAGAGGTAGCGGTAGCGGGGGTGGCGGTTAAGGAATTGACCAATACCCATCCACAGGGTATCCAGGGAGGTCGCAAGGCGTTGGTATTCCGGCACAATGAAAGCGCGCCCCATTTCCAACCCCTTCTTGAGGGTTTCTACCAGTTCAGGGTCGAAGTGGAAGAACGCTGCATTGTATACCCCTTTAATGCCTTTTTTCGCAATGATTTCATCCGTAAGCCCGATGCGGTATGCGCCTGCCAGTTTTTTTGCGCGGGAATCCCACATGATGAGGTGGATGTAGTGTTCATCGTAATCATCCAAATCCATGGCGGTACCGGTACCTTCACCCGCTGCGCGGAAGGTTCTTTCTCGTTCGATTCCCATTTCCTGCATGATGTGAGGAATTTGCTGTGCGGTGACGGCGTATACCTCCATACCACTGGTATTGTTGGAGTAGTAGAGGGTGTCTGCCGGCAGGGCGGCGATTTCTGCACTCAATTGCTCCGTGGGAATGTTGGGGGCAACAGGTTGCTTGGGGGTAGAGGTAGAGGGGCCATCGTGTTTGTTGGGGTAGCGCAGGAGCATGGATTGCAAACGCAGGTAATCAGAGACGCTTTCATCGCTCTCCAGTAGGCCTATTGTGTGTGCTGTAATGGGTTTGCCCAGCTTGATGGTATGGCGCATGCGCCCATCACGTAGAATCTCTCTCGCTAGAAAATTAGCGCGTATGCCCTTCGCTATCGTGCTAATAATTTGGAAGAATATCCCCGTCCTCCCGGCTATGTGCATGGGTACTACGGTGGCTTTCGTCTTGCGGATGATGGCAGCTATGTTGGCCTGCCACGGATCATCAATGACGCGGCGGTCGCGGTGTGAATATGATGCGGCTGAGCCGCTGGGGAATACCAAAATGCAGTGCCCCTCTCTCAGCCATTTGAGGATTTCTCGCATGCCTGCCATATTCGCTCGTTTGGCGGCTTCTCCTCCGTACACGTCTACCTTTATCTGGTAGGGGCGCATGCCGCGCACACAATGAAGCCATTCATTGACGACGATGCGTACATCCTCTCTCACTTTCATGGCTATGTCTCCGAACATGAGACCATCTGACATGCCGTGGGGATGGTTGGAAACTATGACGCAGGGCCCTTCTTTGGGGATGTTTTCCAAGCCTTCCAAATCGTAATTCAGACTCAGGTATTTGCACGCGAGCTTGAAAAAGTTGTCTGTGCTGCCTGCTTCCCAGTCATCTTCTATCTTGGCATGAGCCACATTGAGGGCATGCAGACCGAGTTTGCGTTCTCCCCAGTTGATAAGCCATTGTGGCAGTTTGTGCCCTCCTTTGATTTGGTCTGCCAAATCTGCCATTTTTTGTCTCATAGTACTGACGGGGTGTTAGAATGTTACGCGCGCTTAGACTATACTAGCATACTATACGCTTCGGGTCAAATGCCAAATTTAATGAAAAAATAACACTTTGTTATGATGGAGTATTATTTTAACGATGAAGAGCGCTTTTCCAAGACAGTTCAAACGCCCGTACCGTGCTGGCTGCGGAGGCTATGCCTCGGCCTGCTATGTTGAATGCCGTTCCATGGTCCGGGCTTACGCGAAGACGCGCCATGCCCAGTGTAGCATTGACCGCATTGTCGAAATCCAGTAATTTGAGGGGGATGAGTGCTTGGTCGTGGTAGGGGGCTACAATGCCGTCAAATTGTCCGGCTACCGCTTCTCTATACACGCAATCCGGTACGCAGGGACCACTATAGATGGCTTGTGAATCGGCCAACTGTAATTGCTGCAGGGCAGGGAGGATAAGGCGAGATTCTTCTTGCCCAAAAGCACCGTTTTCTCCGTTGTGAGGATTGAGCCCCGCCAAAGCTATGCGTGGGCGTGCTATGCCTGTGCTGCGGAGAAAATCTGCCAGTATGGTGGCTGTGGAAACAATTTTTTTCGTGGTGAGCAAGCGGGGTACCTCCCCCAAGGCTACGTGGGTTGTGCACAGCGCTACCGTCAAATTCTGGCCGGTAAGGCACATCACCACATTATCCGCTCCCATGCGGTCCGCAAAAAATTCTGTCTGGCCGGGGTAGTTGAATCCTACCTTGTGCAAGGATTCTTTGCAAATAGGAGCCGTTACGACCGCATCGATTTCTCCGCTGCGTAGGGCTGATGCCGCATTCTCCAATTGCTCCAGTGCGGCTAAAGCCGTATCTCTTGTGGGAACGCCGGGGGTACAGGTGATTCTTTTCCCCATCGGCTTGCAGCAAATATCCGGTGCCAACGTGGTTAGTGCTTTTTCTATGACCTCGGGGCCTATGCCCGCTTGGTCTCCCAAAGTGTAACCAATAATAGGCTTTTGCAGGCTCATGGAGTGACTTCTTCGGCGGTTTCATCATCCGGGATGCTTGAGCCTCCCGGTACTTTATCAATCACTTGGTTTTTATCATCCTCGCGCTTTATCTGGGGGCGGTATGAGCGGCGCGTGTTGATGTATTCTGCGTTGGCATCCCGCGGCTCAAAGCGAAGTTCAGAGTTGACGGAGGTGTGGTAGATGACCGTGATAACCAACGCGACAACAGTCAGCAGCAAAATTAATCCTCCGAGACAGCTTTTCATGCTCCTATTCTACATGCTTTTTGTGCGAAAGCAAGCTTGCTTTGCACTTTATTCCTGCACCAAGGTGCGTTCCACCATGGCGTAAGCGTTATGGTTGTGTATGGATTCGAAGTTTTCTGCTTCTACCCGGTACCAACTGAAAGCATTGTATTTTTCTGTTGCCACAGCAATATTGCGCACCAAATCTTCTACAAAAACAGGGTTCTCGTAGGCGTGGTCTGTCACAAATTTTTCGTCCGGGCGTTTCAGTATACTGTAGACTTGGCAACTGGCGCAGCCTTCTATGAGGTCAATCAAATCTTCAATCCATACGGCAGAACCGGAAAAGCGGACGGAATACGTCACGATGCCACGTTGGTTGTGTGCTCCATGCGTACTCATGGCCTTGGAGCAGGGACACAGCGTCGTTACCGGTACTTTTACCGTGAGGGTGAAAGTGCCGCCTTTGTCGCGCTCGGAGTCGATGACAAAACGGACTTCATAATCCATCATCCCCTCCATGCCCGATACCGGTGCCTTCTTGAGCCGGAAAAAGGGAAATTCTATTTCCACACGGGCGCGTTGAGCCGGCAATTTTCGCAGCAATCTATTGGGCAACCTTACTGCGGAGTGTACGTCCAAGTATCGGCGGTGTTCATGCAGCGCTTCCACGAAGCGACTCATGTGGGTGCCTTTGTACTCTTCCGGCAAATCCACCATAAGTGCCAGTTTGGCTACAGTAGATTGTGTCCGCTGCTCTTTGTCGCTTACGATAATGGGGTAGCGCACATCGCGCACGCCCACACGGTCAATGGAAATTTGCCTCGTGTCCTTTTCGTTTTGCGTGTCTTTGAGCTCTTTCATGCCGGGGAGGGGAGCAGGGGGGGGGACTGGGAAAAAACAGAGGGAGCTTGCAGGCCGACGGCATACAAGCTCCTTCGATCAACGACAATTCGCCGTCGAGAACTCCTCTTGATGGGGAATCATTAGGGGAGCAGGTTCACGGCACGGGCGCGGCGAATTTCGCGCGTGATCTTGCGGTGCATCTTGGCGGAGACGCCAGTGACGCGGCGGGGCAGGATCTTACCCGTCTCAGACGTGAACTTGGAAAGGAACTCGGGGTTGCACATATCAACGGCACCGGCGGGGATGTCAATGCGACGACGGGGCATTGTCTTGTTGCAGGTGCGGAAACGGATACGACGCTCAACGCTCTTGAATTCGGTAATCATAGTCTTGAGTCTGTTTGTCTGGTGAGTTTAGCGCATTTCGCGGTGCAGTGTGCGACGCTTCAGATAGGGGTTGAACTTTACCTTCTCCAAGCGGCCGGGCGTGCGCTGGCTCTTCTTATTGCGGGTGGTCACGTAGCGGGAAGGTGTTTTACCTTCCGCCTTGGCTTCTGTGCATTCCAGAATGATGATGTCTCTAGGCATAATTGCGTTAATGTTGTCTTGCGGGCACCTATTTTACACTATTCTTCGCTATCGTCAAGCGAAATCGCATTTTCTATGTCATTTTGTAGGCCGGCAAAGCCGACATGATCCGAATTTTTGGCCCGATAGTTCGCATAAGAGCCATATTTTTTCTCATATTCTTCTTGGCATTTCACTGTGAGGCGGCAGAAGGGACGCACGCGCAAACGGCCTTTGGGTATAGGTTCCAAAGAAATTTCACAAATACCATAGGTGCCACGGCGAATGCGCTCCAGAGCCGCATCAATTTCGTAAAGTTGCTCGCGGTCTTTATCCAACAGTCGGATGGTGAGCTCTCGAACTTCCGCTTCACTGCCGGCATCTCCGATGTGTTGGCCGGATGAAGAGGAAACGTTGGAATCTCCGCTGCGCAGGTGATCGCGGGTCACACTATTCATATTGGGTACCAGTGTCGCGCGCAATTCATGCAGAGCTTCTTTTTGTTCTTCAATGAATGCGGGCCACTCGGGGTCTGCTTTGAGCAGGGCTAGGGTAGATTTAAGCTTTGCCAAACGCGCTTTTTCCTCCGGGGTCAACACCTCTTTTTTGGGCTTTGCTGCTGTCGAGGTTGCTTTGGTGTCTGCCGTTGCTTTCACCGGTGCCTTTTTTGTGGCGGCTTTAGCCGGAGCCTTTTTGGCCGGCGCAGCAGCCTTTGCCGGGCTCTTGGCAGGAGCTTCTGGTTTTGTTTTGCTCTTGGCGGGAGCCTTTGTGCTGGTCTTCTTAGGTGTTGCCATAGTGGTTCGCTTGTATCTGAGGTTGCTCGTGTCAAAAGTACGTCTTATACCATGGGCACGAAAATGTTTGTCTGCTACTATCACAAGAGACACGCAAATTCAAGTAAAAATTGAAGTTTTTCTGCATATATGTGACATGATGGCAACATTCCTCAAAAAAATGCGCCGAAAGCAATGTTTCTCATTGAAGCGTGGCTTAAGACATGATATTTTTGCGCGAATAGAAATATGCTCATGCAACGCTTCACAGGTGTGTTGATGCCGCTGTTTTCATTGCGGCGAGAAAAGGATGGTGGTATTGGCGATTTGACGGCGCTGGAGCAGTGGATTGATTGGGCCGCTGATCACGGCGTAGGTTTCTTGCAGTTGTTGCCGGTTAATGCCCTGGGAGAAGATGATGCACCCTCTCCTTATTCTGCTATAAGTTCAGTTGCTTTAGAGCCCCTCTATCTCTCTTTGGAAAGGGTGCCGGGAATGAGTTTTCCCTTGCCTCCGTACCCGGAAGAAATGCCCCCATTGCAGCTCCCTGGGGGACCTCATCTCGTGGATTATGCACGAGTGCGCGCATACAAACGCCATCTTTTAGATAAAGCGTGGGTTGTTTTTCAAAACGATAGTTCGTTGTCCCATGAACGGGTGGAATTTGAGGACTGGGTGCAAAAGGAAGGCCAATGGCTGGAAGATTATGCCGCATTCTGCGTTCTGAGTATCGCCTATGGTACTACAGCATGGTGGCGATGGCCTGTGCAGGATGTGGAAGTGGCACGCCGATTAGCTACAGAAAGCCCCCAAGCACGTCTCCAGATGCGCTACCAGCAATGGTTGCAGTGGTTGTGTGCAAGGGAGTGGGCAATGGTTCGCGCTCATGCAGATGCTCGTGGAGTGTTGCTCATGGGCGATGTGCCCATCGGTATTTCTGTGGCTAGTTCAGATGTTTTTTTCGAGCGCTACCTCTTTGATATGGATTGGAGCGGCGGGGCTCCGGCTGAAGGAAATTTTGCAGAAGATCCATTCACCGCTAAGTGGGGGCAGAATTGGGGAATTCCCCTCTACCGCTGGGATGTAATGGAAGCCAATGGTTTTGCGTGGTGGAATCGTCGCATCAGAAAGCTCGCAGAGATTTTTACCATGTACCGCATTGACCATGTGTTGGGCTTTTACCGCATCTATGCTTTTCCGTGGATGCCGGACAGGAACCCGGAATTTCTGCCACTTTCGGAAGAGGAGGCGGCTGCGCGTTGCGGAGGGCGCCGTCCGGGGTTCCGGCCACGTCCCGATTGGGAAGCTGCCGACCGCCGTGCCAATCTCATTCAGGGGGATCGCTTGTTGAGTCTTTTGCTCAAAGCAGCTCCGGGGCTGCGTGTTGTGGGTGAAGATTTGGGCTGTGTGCCGGATTACGTGCGGCCGGATTTGTCCCGTTTGCGCATAGCCGGATTTAAAATTCCTCATTGGGAGATAGATTCCAATCAGTGCATCATCAAGGGGGATACATATAATCCTTGCTCCTTTGCCACTTATGCCACGCACGATTTTCCTCCCCTGTGCAACGATTGGAATGAGTGGTTTTCCCATGTGCGGGCCGCCCGGGAGGTAGCGAAGAATCCTGCGGCAACAAGTGAAGAGCTGCGAGATGCCCTCCGCGCGGCCAAAGATTGTGGCCGCGTCCTTGCGTGGTTAGGCGATTATGCTAATTTGCCTTTAGATTCGGTTTTGCAGGAATGGAATCCTCAAATAAAAGACGCTCTGTACCGTGCGCTCTACGCTTGCCGCTCTGCTTATGCTGCCATGATGTGGACGGAGCTTTTCGATGTGCCAGTACGACTTAATACCCCCGGTACTGAAGGTGGATGCAACTGGCGCCCGCGCATGCCTTTTACTGCTGCTCAAGCTGCGGCAATGCCCCAAAGTCTTTGGATTCATGAGCTTTCTGTCGCGAGTAATAGAACAGCCACAAGCTGATTCGGAGTGTGCGCAACGAAAAAATCAGCAGGTTTTGAAGACCTGCTGATTTTGAGTAAAGGGCTGGGACGCAATTTATTGGTCCATGGCATCCGGGTTGTCCAAGAGCCCGGATTTTTCCAAGTAATAATCGTATCCTCCTGCATAGGGGGTTACGGTGCCGTGGTTGATGTGCAGTGTTTTTTCCGCCAGTGAGCGGATGAAGTGTACATCGTGGGAAATGAACACGAGTGTCCCCTCGTAGCGTTTGAGGGCTTGGGAGAGCGCTTCCACACTCATTAAATCCAAGTGGGTTGTCGGTTCATCCATCAACAGCAAATTTGGTGGGTTTACCAAAAATTTGACCAAGCTCAGGCGTGATTTTTCACCACCGCTCAGCACTTCTACTCTCTTTTCACAATCAAGCTTGCGGAACATAAATGAGCCCAACACGGCGCGCGCTTCTTCTTCTCGCAGCTCCGGGTCTGCATTCATGATTTCCTCCAGTACTGTAAAGTTGGGAGTCAGGTTTTCTGAGCGCATTTGTGAGAAATAACCAATGCGCGTCGTGGTGCCCGGCGTGCGTTTCCCTTCATCGATGGGTACAACCCCGGCCAAAATCTTCAGCAGGGTCGATTTACCCGCCCCGTTGGGCCCCACCAATACGATGCGGTCGCCACGCTCAATGAGTAAATCAAGATTCTTGTATATGCGTTTTTCTCCGTAGCTTTGCCCCACTTTTTCCAGTTCCAATACGCGCTGCATGCTGCGCGGTGGCTGCGGGAATATGAACTTGAACAAGCGGCGGGCTTGCCTAGGTTTCTCAATACGGCGCATTTTTTCCAGCTGCTTTACGCGACTTTGTACTTGGGCTGCTTTGGAGGCCACAGAGCGGAAGCGATCGATGAAGGATTCGATGTGGGCGATTTCTCGCTGTTGATTACGCCATGCGGCCAAGAGAATCTCATAGCGCTGCTCTTTCAACTCCAAGAAGCGTGTATAGTTGCCGGTATAGCGTACGAGTTCTGCGTTTTCGATGTCGTATACCGTTTCTACCAATTCATCCATGAAATCACGGTCGTGTGATATCATGAAGATGGCTCCCGGGTAGTTCATCAGGTATCGCCGCAGCCACAGCAAACTCATCAAGTCTAAGTGGTTGGTTGGCTCGTCTAGCATCAACAAATCCGGCTCTGCTACCAATAGCTGGGCCAAATGGGCGCGCATGACCCACCCGCCGCTCATTTCTCTTGCCGGACGGTGAAAATCTTCATCTTTAAATGCCAGCCCTTTCAGAATCCTCTTTGCTTTGGGTTCCAGTTGATACCCATTGTGGGAGATGAACGTATCCATGGCATGGGCATATTCATCACTACTGTTGTCTCCCTTGGCATCACATTCTCTCAAGGTGCGGATGGCCTCCCCCATTTCCGGGGTAATGCTTGTGGCAATCTCCAGTACGGTTCGGTCACTGGGGTCGCCGGCTTCCTGGGGGAGATAACCCACCACTCCGTATTCATCCATCACAATTTCGCCCTCATCCGGACTGTCCTGTCCCAGTATCATGCGAAACAAGGTGGATTTGCCGGCCCCGTTAGGCCCCACCAACGCAATGCGTTCCCCCCAGTTTACGATGAGTTCTGTCTCGTAAAACAGGGTGCGCCCCGCGTGTGCTTTTGTGAGTTTTTTGATGGTGAGCATGCGCGGGTAGTATACACTAGTTTTTCTAAAAGGCAAACTATTTGTACTTTCCTCCTTTTTGCAGGCTTTGTACAGATTGCATAGTCGCACTTCATCTGTAGCAAAAACAGCAGGTGCACTCGGTGCGCCTGCTGTGGGGTGAGGAAAAGCTGATGGTTTGTGTGCTTATTTGAGAATTCCTGCCTCTTTAAGCTCCCGTACAATCTCCTCCATTTGTTCTAGGGGGAGAAGATCACTGCTCAGGGTGAGGCTGTCCGTCTCAGTTGTGAGGGTAATGGCGCAGGCCTCTGTCCCAGGGCTTTGCGTGTGGCGGAAATCAGCAGCAGTAACGTCTGCCCATCGAATGTGTTGTTTGCGCCAGAGCAGGCTGCGAGTCACTCCTTCCTCATCAATATGGAAACGAAGAAAGAAGTAAAACCCGCCCCAAAGCGCTGCGATGAGGGTAAGAATGATGACCCCGCTTATCTCCCAGATGCCGCTAAGCCGAGTAAGTGATACATAAACGGCCGCTGCGACAATACCCAAGACAAATCCCATGTACAACGGGCCGTTGGCGCAGCGGAGGGTTCGTTTAGTCATGGCGGAGTATGGATTTCAGAGGAAACCAGCTTGCCTGTGCTTAAGCTCAGCTTACCTTGGGCGTGGTGGGTGCCGCCGCCGGTTTTGGCGTGATAGGCATGTCCGTGTAGTCGTTGCCGGGCTTGGGGCGGTACTTCACGTCTATCGGCTTCACGGCACCACCCTTGTAATAGTCTTCTACGGCACGGGTGATGTAGGCAGGCATGCCCATGGCACTGTATTCAAAGAACTTGGCTGCAGTTGCATAGGGGGTGCGGATACAGCCGTGGGAGAGTCTGCGCCCGGCAATCACCTTGCCGCCGTGTACACCCACACCGTCCCAAGTGAGCCGGTGCCAGTTGGGCATGGAGGCGGGGCGGAAAGTCATACCGTCCGGGGTTCCTTTGCTTGCATCTGCGTTGGAATTTGTCGTGCGACCCTGGGCATTCACAAACTTGCCGTAGCGGTTGGAATGGTGGTCCTTGTTTTTCTCAATAACGCGGAAGACACCGGTGGGGGTTTCATGCCCATTGGTACCGGTAGAAACAGGCCAGTCCATCCCCACTCGGCCGTTCACATAGACACGTGCGCGCTGCTGGGGAATGCAAATGATGAGTTTGGAGTTCTGTGCCGTGAGCTGGCGCATCAGCGGTTCATTGATGTACTCCTTCATCGTTTTGGGATATTCCGGGCTGGCCACAAAGTGTTCGTAGCTGCCTTCAGGGTATGCATTCACATAGCCGGGCTGGTCCTTGCCGGATATGTTGAGCGGATTGATGCTACCATACACGCTACCGGGGGCTCCGGGCATGAGTAGCATCCCCGGCATGTAGGTGACGGCCGGAGCGACGGTCGCCCCCCCCTGCGGTGTCGTATCAGAGCAGGATACCATAAGAAGACCGGCAAGCGCTGCCACTGTAAAAAGATGCTTTTTCATTATTTTTTGGAGGGTATGTTGAGGGTTTGTCCGATGCTGAGCTTATCTGCTGTTTTCTTGGTGAGCCCATTTGCTTGGATGAGTGCAGCAGTACTGATGCCATGGCGCTTGGCAATGGAGGAAATGGTGTCTCCGGTGACAACTGTATAGCTCCCCTTTGTGGCACGTTTCGGCGTGGGGGCAGGGGTGCTTGTCCTTACAATCGGAGCTGCGGGGATGCTGCCTGCTGTCGGTATGGTGAGAATCTGCCCGTCTCGTATGCCGGAGTTTTCTTTGGAGAGACCGTTGGCGGCATACAGCGCAGAGAGGGGAACTCTGTGTTTGCGGGCAATAGCGGAAAGCGTATCGCCTTTCACGACGGTGTAACTCCCCGGTGTTGTGGCCATGGGGGCTGCCGGTACTTGTTCGATGCTGGGGGTGGGGGCTTCATCTACCTGTTCGGTTTCTGCTGCTGCCGTGGCCCCGGATAAGCCGCTTCCTACCTCGACTTGTACTTCATCGTTCTGCGCTGGTACGACTGCATCCTTGAAGACCGAAAAATCAATGGTTTGCTGCGTGACCCGGCAAGATGCCAAGCAAGCAGTTGCTGTTGCAAGGCCCATCAGAGCCCACATGCGGTATGTTTGTTTCATGGTAGTATATTTTTTGTTGCTCTGACTTACGGTTTAGCTGAACCTTGCCCTGGCCTCATGCTCTCCGGGATGTAACGAACCTTGATCACTTGCCCCGGGTTGATGGTGTTGCCTTGTATACCCGAATCCTTGCGAATCTGCTCTATCGTTGTACCGCTACGCTTGGCGATGTCTTGTATATTGTCTCCCGGCCGTACCTTGTAGTTGACAAAGGTGGGGATATCTGTGCGCACCGCCTTTCTCTTCTCTTTGGGAACGTAGAGGACCTGAATGATTTCGCCAGGGTGAACGGTGTTGCCTTTTATATTTGAATCCTTGCGAATCTGCTCTATCGTTGTACCACTGCGCTTGGCGATGTCGTTCAGGTTATCACCCGGCCGTACCTTGTAACTGACGAGAGTGGTACGATTTTTTCGCTGCGCTTTATCGACTGCACTTATCAATACAGGCTCATTCAGTGTCTGCTTCTCTTGTTGGCAAGCTCCCAAGCATAGGGTAGCGCAGGTAAGCCCAAGAATGGCAACCTTGTGGAATGTCGTCTTCATCGTGTAAGTGCAGTCGTTAGCTTAGCGTTCTCTTTCTATTAACGGCGCTTTTTGGTGGTCTTTTTAGCCGTTTGCTTGCTGGGAATAGTCAGTTTCTGCCCGGCGCGAATCTTGTCCGCTTGCTTGGTAGAGAGCTTGTTGGCCTTGCAAAGTTCCTGCACGGTGAGACCATAGCGCTGTGCAATGGTGGAGAGACTTTCACCACGGGCAACGGTGTGGCTGCGCGGTGTGCTGGCCGTGTCGCCTTTGACTTTGCCGGCGGTACTTCCCTTGGCAGGAATGACGAGACGCTTGCCGGGATGAATCTTAGCTGCATCCTTAGCTGCGATATTGTTGGCCCGGAGGATGTCCTGCACCGTTACACCGTTGCGCTTGGCAATGAGGCCGATGCTCTCACCGCGTGCCACTACATGAGTCTTGCCTTTGGCTGCAACCTTTTCCGGTTTGTATCCCTTGGGTATGTAGCGAACTTTGATGATTTGACCCGGGTGAATGACATTGCTGCGCAAGTTGGAATCTTTGCGAATCTGAGCTACTGTCGTGTTACTGCGCTCGGCTATTTCGCTCAGGTTGTCACCGGGGCGTACCTTGTAGGTGACAAGGGTGGGCTTATCAGGCTTGTTGGATTTCTTTGCCTGCTTTTTGGTGGTGGAAGTCTTCTTGGCCGCAATCTTGTTAGCTGCGGGCTTTTTGGTGCTTGTGGTAGCAGTCTTGGGCTTGCTCGTAGTTGCGCCCTGGGGCTTTTTGACGATGGTTGTCTTTGCCGGTGTCTGGCTTACTTGCTCTGCCGGTACAGCAGCAATGGCCGGAGCTCCGGGCTGCATCAAGGGGTCTACTACATTGACCTCAGCCGGTATATCCGGAGTCTCTACCGTCGTGTCTTCGTCTTGTGTAGATGCCATGGCGGGCTGGTTTTGCCCGGCAGAACCGGAGGCTCCGCTGTCAGCCATTTCGGCCTCGGGATCCGGGATGGCGTACTGGTTGCGAGCATCGGGGGTATAGTCCCCGGCGTCCACCTGTGTGCTGCCATCGTCCTCCAGCAGCCACGGCGGAATCTCTCCATCAGCAACCGACATTTCACTCATCGGGGTTGCTTCTTCCCAATCCCCGTAGCCGTCTCCGTCTGTGCTTTGGCAGGAGCTCAATACCGCGAGCAAACAGGCACTCATACCAAGCGTTGCAAATGTTTTCTTCATACGCGGGTAAAGGTATCAGACATCTTGTCAAATGGCAAGTTTTTATCTTGTCAGTCCACCTTATTTGTACCCCCTCCATTTCCGCTAAGGCTGATGAGTACTGTGCTTTGTGTCTCTTCTCCTTTTTTTTGAGACCAGCCGGATGACCTTGGCCTCTTTTCCCATCTTTTATGGTATTTTTAAAAAAAATGAGGTAATGCCGCATAATAGGCTTGATAATGCTCGCAAAATGTGGTAGAAAGCGGTACGATGAAGGGACTTTTAATTCTTTCAGCAGGGGTGCTTATGTTGGCCGCTTCTTGTGTGCCTCAAGCACCGGTTGCTACGATTAATCAGACTCCGCCCGCGGTGAACACCGGGGCTACCGCTGCGCAGCCGGCTAATACGCTTGGCAATGTGTTGCGCAGTCGCCAGTACCTCGCGTTGCCGGGGCAATCTCCTGTAGCTGTGAGCAATGATACGGATGCTGCGTTTGAACAGCAAGCGGCATCCTACGCAAATGGTGTGCCTGCCGTGGCAACAAATGCTATGGCACAACCCGGTATGGTGGCAATGCCCCAGCCTGTAGCCGCTCAGCAAGTGCCTGCTGCTCCGAGTATTGGTAACTTTGGTTCGTTCCAAAGCGCCGCAACATCTGCTGTATCTTCCGTGTTCCCGGCTGCTGCGGGCGCACCCGCTGCTTCTTCTCCTGCGGCTCAGTCCGAGCTGATGGACTACACAGTACGCATCATCAACGGCACACCCAACCGCTTGTTTATTGAGGCTCAGGATGCTTCCGGTACGATTTACCCCTGTGGGTTTATGCACAAGGATCGTAGCTACAGCACGCCGATGGTGCAGGCAGAGCCGATTCATGGCCCCATCACTGTGGTTGTGCGCGACCCCGACCAGCCCGATGCTCCCGAGCTACGCCGTTACAAGGTGAATCCTCCTCCTTTCAGTTATGCCGGGCGCACAATCACCATCAAAATATTGCCCGGTGGTTACTACCAGGCGATGGTGGACGGCGTGGTGTACTACATTTCACCTGCGCCTGAGGGGGCTCCCAAGGTGGCACCCAAGCCTGCTGCTCCGGCAGAAGAGACTAAGCCTGCAGAAAATAAGCCGACTGCGGCATAAAGATAAACGAGAGTTTTCCTATTTCAGCCCTCCCATTGTGGAGGGCTTTTTTTGCGGTGAATTGCCAGTTCAAATGCGACGAGGTTAAAAAATGCGTTGTTGATACTTTTGTTCATCCAGCGAGACATCGCCTTGCGTTTTAGAATTAACATAGCTATGCTCAAGATGTCCTTTGATACCCCTTTTTCCTTGAAAGCGCCCGTGTATGGTGTTACACTCGGGGTGAAATGAAAGCGCTTCTTATCAATGGTAGCCCACAGGCTGCAGGGAATACGTATCATGCTCTCAGCATGGTGGCAACAGCTATGAACGAGGCCGGGGTGGAGACGGAAATTGTGCACATAGGTACAGCCCCGGTGCAGGGGTGTATAGGGTGTCGTAAATGCTTGAAAACCGGTAGATGTGGAATCAATGATAAGTTGTATAACTACATATATGATCAGTTGGATGAAATTGGTGGCATAGTGATAGGTTCTCCCACCTATTTTGCGGGGCCCAATGGTTCGCTCTGTGCTTTGCTTGACCGATTATACTATTCTGCCGGAGCCAAGCTTGCTTACAAACCCGGCGCGACAATCGCTGTGGCTCGCCGTGGTGGCGCGAGCACCACGCTTGATAGGCTCAATAAATACATCACCTACAATAAGCAGCCACTCATCAGCTCATTCTATTGGAATATGATTTACGGTATGCGCCCCGGGGAGGTGCAACTGGATGCAGAGGGTGCTCAAACAATGCGCCACCTAGGGCAAAACATGGCTTGGATGATGCAGTGTATTGCCAATGGCCCGCCGCATCCCAGCTTAGGAGAAGAGCGCGCTTGGACGCATTTTATCCGCTAAAAGTAAGGAATATGCCCCACATCGCCCTTGCCAAGAGGCCAGAAGCGGGTATAATGGGCGCGTTCAACTTTATTTTATACAACTATGCCAGACGCACGATTCCAACCGCTGCCGGGATTCCGCGACTTTGCTCCGCAGGAATATGCCCTCCGCAACTATTTGTTCAACACGTGGCGGCGTGTAGCGCATCGGTATGGATTCTCAGAATGGGAAGCCCCCACAATTGAAGCAACGGAACTTTATCTAAAAAAATCCGGTGGCGAGCTGCCTACCCAACTTTTCCGTTTTACAGACCAAGGGGAACGCGATATCACGGTACGCCCGGAGTTGACGGCGTCTCTCGGACGTATTGCCGCTGCTTATCAGCGTGAGTATACCAAGCCCCTCAAGTGGTTTGAGATTGGTTCCTGTTTCCGCTACGAGAAACCGCAGAAAGGGCGACTGCGCGAGTTTGTGCAGTTTAACGCAGATATTTTGGGTGAAGCAGGGGAGGGCTCCGATGCGGAGCTGATTTCTCTGGCGATTGATTGTATGCGCGAATTCGGCTTTACGGCAGATGACTTTGTGGTGCGTGTAAGTGATCGCGAAGTTTGGCTGCGCTATGCAGCAGAACATGGTGTGAGTGAGGAGCGCACGCCCGATTTCTTGGCCGTTATTGATAAGTTGGAGCGCGACCGCCCCGAGGTATGCCAAGAGAAGCTGGATGCATTTGGGATGAAGCGAGAAGATTTGCTGCAATTCATCGCTAACCCTCCCGCCGGTTGTTCCCCCCGATACGACTTGGTGTTGGCAGATTTGGAGGCTCGCGGTTTAGCGGATTTTGTAAAACTGGATCTCTCCGTGGTGCGCGGTTTAGCTTATTACACCGGGCTGGTATTCGAAATCTTTGACAAGGGGCATAACCTTCGCGCTGTCGCCGGTGGTGGTCGCTACAATGGGTTGGTGGCTACGCTCTCCAACAATGCTGTGGATATGCCGGCTACCGGCTTTGCCATGGGCGATGCTGTGATTGCCCATCTCATCGAGGCTTGCCCCGCCGCCCGCGCCCTGAGAGATGCCGCCACCAAGCCTGATGCTTGTGATGTGTGCCTCATTCTTGCTGCCCCAGAGAAACGCCCCGAGATGCTCGCCCTTGCTTCCGGTTTGCGAGATGCCGGCGTGCGGGTGGATATCCCGCTTTCTCCGGCCAAGATGGGGAACCAGCTCAAACGTGCAGAAAAGATAGGTGCACGCTACGCTGCTATCATCGGTGCTGAGTACCCCTCTATCGAACTCAAGACGCTAGCCACGCGTGAGTCCGTGCGCACCGATATTGAGGGCCTGCTTGCAGAGCTGGATCCTTCACTGGCGGATGATTCGGAAGACTGATTTTATTATCATTATTCTCATCCAACAACGGAGTTTCATCAATCGATGAGGCTCCGTTGTTCGTTTTGGGGAGGGGTTGATCGCATAGCTGAGCAGGGAACTGTAAAAAGGAACAGGGCTCCCGGTTTTTCGGAAGCCCTGCTTGTTTAAGGTTGTTGACTTTGTCTATTAGGCCTTGAGAGTAGCACCCTCTTTAGCATCGATTGCCTTCTTAGCCTGGTCAAAGACGGCTTTGAAAGCCTCCGGGTTGGCGATGGCCAGCTCGGAGAGGGACTTGCGATCCAGCTCGATGTTGGCAGCCTTGAGACCCTCCATAAAACGGGAGTAGGTCAGGCCGAGGGGGCGCACAGCGGCGGAGATACGAGCGGTCCAGAGACGGCGGAACTGACCCTTCCTTCTCTTGCGGTCGCGGTACTCATACTGCCATGCCTTGTAGACGGCATCCTTAGCGTAGCGGAAGAGTTTGCTGCGGAAACCGCGGAAACCCTTGGCGCGAAGCAGGATGCGCTTGCGACGGGCGCGAGAAGCCGGCCCATTAGTAGCACGTGCCATAGTATTTGTATTCTTTATCGGTTGAATGGACTGTTCTTCCTCACCTCCTTGCAGTCTCGCCCATTCAATCCTTCACATAGGGAAGGAAGGCTGCACGAAGGCCGCCCGATTTGCGGGCGGGAGCTTGGCGTTGTTGCCATGTTTCCTCGGTTTAACCGAAGGGCAGGTTCTGCTTGACAGCCCAAACCTGGGTAGCGTCTACCAGAGCGGGTTTGCCCAGAGCGCGCTTACGCTTGCTGGACTTCTTCTGGAGGATGTGACGCTTACCCTGCTTGCGGCGCAGGACCTTGCCCGAACCGGTCACCTTGAAACGCTTGGCAACAGCCTTACGTGTCTTGTTAATACCACCTTTTCGGGTCATGGTGGAGGTATAATACACGCATTTTTTTGTTTGGCAAGAAAAATGTGTGATTTTTTACAAAGATTAAGGAATTTCTGAGAGCTGGAGGCGGATTTTCTCCAGTCTTTTAGCTGCAGCAGAGTCCGGGGAGAGGGAAGAGGAGGCCGCGAGAAGGGCTTCTGCTTGCTGCAACCATTCGCGTGCTTGCTTGGGTGAGCCGTGGCGCAGCGCATGGGTAGCAGATTCAGAGAGCGCATCGGCATACAGAAATTGCAAGGTGGTGCTGCCGGGGTTTTGTGTGAGCAAGGCTTCGACTTCTTGGCGGTACTGGGCGAATTCTTTATCGGCACGTGCAGAATGGCGAGGGGAGACGCTGTGAGCCATGGCCAAGCCGCGCAGCGCACCCGCTTTGAGCATGGCGTAGTCTGCGTTATCGGGGGCTGTGGCCAAAAGGCGCTCTGCCTTTTTCATGATATCGTTGCTGTATTTCTCTGCTTCGTTGGGGGCATCCAGTTGTAAAAGAATGTTGACCATGAATGCCATGGCGCGGCATTGCAAGAAAGGGTATTCGGCGTTATGTTCATCCAACTTTTCCAATTCTGCCGCTAAGTCGATGTGCTGGCGGAATGAAGTGATGGCTTTTTGGTAGGTTTCCTTTTGCTGCGTTGCATCTTCTGTGAGTGCGCCCATGCGGCTATAAAGTGCGCCCATGCTGTAAAGGGCGAGGGAGAGTCCTTTTTTGAATGAAAGGCGATAGGGGTGGGTGGCATTCAGCTCGGAGAAGATGTTATATTCTTCTTCCAGTAAGTGGGCAGCTGCGGCAAAGTCCCCGCGGTCGATGTGGTATTGCCCCATGTTTTGCAAAGCATAGGCCAATCCTTTGAGGGAATTTTCATGTTTGGGGTAGTTTGCAACCAAATCACGGTGCAAAGCCAGCATTTCATCCAAAGCTTTTTTTTGCAATTCTTCATTGCCGTCAATTTTGGCCATATCGGCCGTGCTGTTGATTGCTTCGCCGAGTGTGCATTTGTAATTGGGATTATCGGGTGATTTATGGCACACTTCTCGCAGCAGAACGAGGGCGCGGCTGAGGAGGGTGCGGGATTGCTGCGCCAGATTGCGGCGGCGGGCCACTTCTGCTCGGTTGAGGTAGATACGGGCCAATTCGTATCGGTAGCGTAGTTGCTCCGGGTGAGCTTCGCTGAGTGTTTCCGCAAGCTCAGTAGCGGAGCGCAGAGCGTTGGTGGCCTCTTCCAAATGACCTTGCTCAACATAGACATTGCCCATATTTTGCCAAGCCGAGATGAGTGCGTTCTGCATTTTTTCATCATGCGCCACAGGGGAGCGTTCCATGCTGCTGAGGAAGGTGTTGAGGTGGGATCCGAGCTTGCGCTGCAAATGCGTGGAACCGGGAATGTCTGCCAATTCTTGGTTGAAATCATAGAGCATGCCCTCTGTAAACTTGAGGCTGCTGTGGTAGAGGGTGACTGCTTGGTCTTTCTTAGCAAGCGCCCAAAGGGCTAAGCCCCCCAGCACAGCCAGAGCCAAGCCGCTGCTGATGGACAGTATCCACATGCGACGCACCAAGCGTGGAGAAGTAGGTATGATTCCTTCATCTATGCTCATCCTCCATTCTGCCGCGTTTTGCCAGCGTTCTGATGGCTCCAATTCTAATGCTCGGTCTATGCCTTGCAGGAAGGCTGCTCCGTAAAGGGATAATAAATCTTTGCGCCGGGCGAGTGGTACGTAGGGGTCTGGCGAGGAGATGGCGCGAATCTCGGCACGCGGTGGTAGCAGGCGTGTGATGAGGTAGTACAGGGTTGCTCCTAGGGCATATATATCGGTCCATGGACCGATGGCTGCGCTCATGGCCGCATCTGTTGCGGCGGAGGCTTGCTCCGGGGCGCAGAAGTCTGGTGTAAAGATGTTGGTGAAAATTTTGTCTTTTTGTAGTTGTCGGGCCGATCCGAAATCCAACAGGATGGGGGTTCCGTTTGGGGTAATGAGGATGTTGTCCGGCTTGATATCTCGGTGTACAATGTTGTGTTGTTCCAAATATTCCAGCGTGGAAAGGAGCGGATACAGCAACTGGCGAATGCGGCGCGCTTCCCGGGCTTGGCGAGAGGTTTCCAGGCTGGCTTCCTCTGATAATTTTAGCGGATTTCCCGGTACAAAGGGCATCACAAAGTAGGCTGTGCCGTTGGCCTCAAAACTGTCTAAGATGGGAACGATGCCCGGGTGCGCAAGCCCCTTTAGTACAGTGACTTCTTCGGTGAATTCCCTCATCGTGGCTTTGAAGCGTTCCTCCGCATCGGGAGAGATACAGGAGGCAAAGTTGCTGCCAGGTTTGCGGGAAGCAAGACCGGCGGGTATGTGCTCTTTGAGTACTACCGTGGCACCGTTTGCCATGCTGGTCGCTCTGTAGGTAATGCCAAAACCTCCTTGCCCCAGTTTTGCCGATATCGTGTAAGCTCCCACTCGCGCTCCAACGGGCAGTGGGGCGCGGCAATCCGTCTGCGTTGTCGCATCGTTGGCTTCTTCTGTGCGGGGGGGGATGACGGGAACGGGCGGTGGGGGAAGCGGGGTCATGCCAGTGATTTGTTGAGGGTTAATGTGCATCCCCGCTCGCTATCCGGGCAGAAAACGGCACCATCCAGCGGCAGTTGTGGCAGTGTGCTGAGCGGGTTGAAATCCGGCAGCGGATACGCCAGCACCAGCTCGGCGCTATCTTCATCACATGCCAAATCAATCTGCACCTCTGTTTGTGGTGGCATGGTGGCCAAGATGTCGCTGAGACTGGATTGTAAATCAGCAATATCCAATGGCGATGCAAAAATGGATTCCAATTTTTCATTGAGCATGGCCTTAGCTCCTTCCGGCTGGCCTGCCTGCACACAGATGCTACCATGGATGCGCTGCTTGCCTATGTATTCCAGCGCAAGCATCGTCACGTCTTGGGATTGTTCGGTATCTTCCGTGTATTGCCTTAACGCATTCGTCACTTGCCGGGCTACGTCCGTCACGTGTGCCGGGCGGGTCGCCAAGGCCGCCTGCAATCGAGCTGCTCCAAACGGTGCATGATTTTTGTCTATTGCCTTGAGTACACCATCCGTGTAGATGAAGAGACGGTCTCCGTGAGCCAATTGGATTTCTCCTTGTGTGTGGACGGCATGGGGCTCTACCCCCAGAGATATGCCGGAGCGCATGGAAACTAGCTCGTAGGCTGTGTTCTCTCCTTGGCGCAGGACTTGTGGTGGGCCGGCATTGACAAAACGGAGCTTGCCGGTGCTGATTTCCAAGCTTGCGTAAAAGAGATTGACCCGCATGTTGGTGCTGTTGCCTTCGCACAGTGCCTTGTTGGTTTCGTTTACCAATTCCAAGGGCTCGGCTCCTGAGCGAGCAATTCCGCGGATAATGGACATGCTGCGCATCATGAACAAAGCTGCCGGCACCCCTTGCCCGGATACATCTGCCACCAAAAACGAGAGATGATTTTCATCTGTGAGGAAAAAATCATAGAAATCTCCGCCCACACTCTTGGCCTGTGTGCAGGTAGCGTACAGTTCAAACTCATTGCGGTTGGGGAATGCCGGGAATTTGCTGGGCAAGGCGGTGAGTTGGATGTTGCGTGCAAGCTCCAGCTCTCGCTCCATGGCAAGGCGGCTTTGTTCACCGTAGGATTGTAGTGAGTCCACCATGGCGTTGATGCCGCTGGAAAGACTGGCAAACTCCGGCGTATAGCTTACCTCCACTCGTTCGTTGAGATTGCCTCCGGTAATCTTACGGAGTGAACGGTTTATCTGGCCAATTCCTTGTATGACAAGCCGCTGCAGAAGATAAGAAAGCGCCACGAAGATGACGATAAACAGAGTCAAATTGCTCAGTAGTTGGGAAAGAACGGTTCGGTTCAAATCCCGGTACACTTCTTGCATGGGCAGCACTCCCACGATACGGTTGCCATGGTCCTCTATGGCATAGGCAAAGTACGTTTCATCGCCCATGCGTATGTCTGTTGCCTGGTTGAGGGGCAGGGCCAGCAAATCCGTCGTGGGGTAGGTGGAAGCCTCACTATTCAGAACAGCCCCCTGCCGGAAAGCGATGATGGTGCCGTTCTTGCCTAAATCAAAATGAGAGGCCAACTGGCTGAAGGTAGCCGTGTGGCGTACTTCTTCCTCATGGTGGGGGCGAAACCCCAGTTGTACGACTCCCGGTGCATCCAACCTGCACACCCCGGCGTATTGCAAATGCTTGCCTTCTGCGCCATTGGGACGGGCTCTCTGGCATATTTCCGTACCGGGGGAGTTGATGCAGGAGAGGAATTCACGGGATTGTTCGTGGCTGCCCAAATCGTATCCTACATTTTGAGCCGGTACGGCGGCTATCACCACCCCATGGTCATCGGCAATGGCTATTTGTTCTGCCCCCAAATCATTGCAAAGCCCTTGTAGCCGCTCCTGATTTTGCAGCGCATCCGGTGCCAAACGTATGATTTCTGCTAAGGCTCTCGTGCGCTCAATGGCTGTTTCATTGTTAATGTCTTCCACATGTTGCATGCTGTTATCCGCATGCCGCATGAGTTCCTTCAAGTCGTGCAGTCGCGTCTTTACGACTTGCTCTGTTTTGAGCCAAGCTTGTCCAGCAGCACGGTTATATCCCAGCACACCAATGACAGTGTACGCTGCACATATCAACAACGCTAACCATATCAGAAATTTCCTCCGCATGTAGCTCTTTCCTCTCGGCTCCCAGCATAGCATAATAGCCTCTTGTTTGCAAGAATTTTACGGCTCATCCGGCAAAGCGAAACGCATTTCGTGCACTCCGGCAGTTTGATGATGTAGCCGTGCAAGGGGCTTCCGCTTTCCAAGGGAAGAAGAGAGATTCCAAGAGCTTATTTGCCGAGTATATCGAGGATTTGTTTGCGGGGCTTTTCCGGCCAGAATTTGTTGGCCGCCGGGCTTGCCGGGCTGGGGTGCAGAATGGTTCCGAGCGTGAAAGTACGGCTGGGCAGGGCGGTAGCAGCTATTTCCAGTTGCTTGAGCGCATATCCGCCCACTCCGATGAGGTAGTGGGGTTCCAGCAGCTCAATGAGGCGTACCAAATGCCGTTGGCAAGCGGCATCAATCCGGGCTACTTGCTCTTTAGGCAGTTGGGTGGGTGTGATGTTGGCTCCGGTCTCACTCATCCAGATGAGCGGGCAGTAATTGGCCACATAAGATTCGGCGAAAAAGGCCTCAGCACTGCCGTACATCTCCTCAAACAATCCCCATAAACGCCGCCCGCTTACTTCGGAACGCGGGCACGAAAATCCCTGTATTGGGCGCTTCGGGTGGGTGGCTGCCGGTTGGGCAATCGGCGCGCTGATTCCCATCCACAGGGTGACAGCGGCTATTTCCCCGAACGGAACCCCCGTTTGCGCCATGCCAAAGGGCCCCGGGTTCATGCCCAGATAGAGCACCTTCTTCTTGCCCGGTGCAAACTTACGGATGTAGGCTTCGTGCCCTGCCCACGCGTAGGTTAGCGGGTTGTAGGTGTAGGCTACAGGGGCGGCAAAGCTCAGTTTTTCCATATCGGCAGCCAGTTCTCGGGCCGCGGCAATAACCTCATCTGTGTGCATGCACTCAGTCTATCACAGAGCTACTGTCATGGCAACAAAATATCGGCTTGAAAACAGGCCTCCTTTCCTGTATAATCTTGCGCGTGAAAGTTATTGCTATAGCAAACCAGAAAGGCGGAGTGGGTAAGACCACCACGGCGGTCAACCTCTCTGCTGCACTGGCGCAGAGGGGAAAGCGCGTGTTGCTTATCGATGTGGATTCGCAGGCCAACGCCTCTTCTGCATTGGGGATTGAAGCATCCAGCGAGGAGAGTATTTACCAGGCGCTCATAGGTAGTCGCCTGATGGAAGACCTCATCATGCCCACCCACCGGCGCAATCTTTCCATCATCCCGGCGCACATGGATTTGTCCGGTGTAGAAGTGGAGCTAACCCAGAATGGCACCCACACCACCTGCATGCGAGATGCCATGGCCGGGTTGCGTAATAGTGATTTTTACGATTACGTATTTTTAGATACCCCACCTTCATTGGGCGTGTTGATGACCTCCTCCCTGTGCGCCTGTGATGAAGTGCTCACACCCATGCAATGCGAGTTCCTGAGCTTGGATGGTTTGTCCAAAATCCTCTACGTGATAGAGCAGATTCATGATAGCGGAGCCAACCCCGATTTGGTACATGAGGGCGTGCTGATGACCATGTACAACAACACCAACCTGGCCAATCAGGTGATTGCCCAAGTGCGCGAAAACCTACCGGATAAAATCTACACTACCGTTATCCCCCGTTCCGTGCGCGTAGGTGAGGCTCCCAGTTTCGGCAAGACCGTGATTGAGCACGATCCCTACGGCACGGCTTCCATGGCATACCAAAACGCTGCCAAGGAATTCATCCGCCGCCACCGCTGATTTTCCATGTTGCGTTGGATTTACCCGGTGACATGTGTTGTGTGCGGGGAATCCGCGCCGCTGTATTTGTGTGATTCTTGCCGGGAGAAGCTGCCCCATGTGCCGCGGCCGCTTTGCCTGTACTGCGGAGCTGCCACCTTTGGCCGGGCGTCAGAGCCGGATAGGTGCGAGGCTTGCGCACCTTTCACTCGGCCATATAGCTGGGCTCGTTCTGCTCTTGTGTTGGAGGGTGAAACCCGCCGCTTGGTACACGATTTAAAATACCACCGGGCATCCTATCTGGCCACCCCTTTGGCAGATGTTCTGTATCGCCTTTGGCAAAGCAACCCGCGCGTAGCATCCCGCCAAGATTGGGCTCTGGTACCTGTGCCGATTGATAGTCGCCGCCATTACGAGCGAGGCTACAATCAGGCGGCACTGCTGGCCAAAGAACTGGGGCGTATGCTGGGCTTTCCGGTGGTAGAGCCACTCACCCGCTTGTTGAGCGAGGAAGACAAACGCAGCATGACCCGCCTTTCTGCTCGTGCCCGCCAGCAGAATGCCAACAAGGTGTATGCCCTATCTCCCTCTTGGCCGCGGGAAGCGGCCTCTCTACCACCGCATCTCGTCTTGGTGGATGATGTCTATACCACCGGCGCCACAGCAAGAGCTTGTGCGCGCGTGCTTGCCTCTCTTCCCGGCGTGCAGGAGGTAGGCGTACTCACCGTGGCCCGTGCCATGTAAAAAGCTATGATTCATCCTTTTTGCCACGCGGGTGAAAATGGCGGTGTAGGCTCAATAGTCTTTTTTGTTCTACGTGAGTGTATATTTGGGTTGTGGCTAGGTTGCTGTGCCCCAGCATATCTTGGATGACGCGCAAATCTGCTCCGTTTTCCAGCAAATGGGTGGCAAAAGAATGCCGCATGATGTGCGGGTACACCTTGTCATTCAGCCCCGCTTTGCGCGCGCGCTCAATGATAATTTGGCGAATACGCTCGCGCGTGAGCCTGCTGCCTCGGTTGGAGAGAAATACCACGCTGCTCTGGCTGCCCCGCTTTTCGCCAAGCAATTTACCCCGCGCGTGCTGCATGTAGCAAACGAGGGCTTTGGCCGCCATTCCCCCCAGTGGTACATAGCGTGTTTTGCTGCCTTTGCCTGTCACCCGCAAAAAATGCTCTTCCCAATCAATATTTTCCGGTCGCAGATTGATGAGTTCGCTGACTCGCAAACCACTGCTATACAGTAATTCCAGTATGGCGCGGTCGCGGGTCCCCAACGGAACTTCTGCCGGGGATACGGATTCCAGCAACTTTTGCACGGTGTCTGCCGTCAGCGTATCGGGGAGTTGCTGCGTCATTTTCCCGGCTTGCAATAATTCTGCCGGGTTGCTTCCTACTATCTTGCGGGCTGCCAAGTACTTGAAAAAAATGCGCAGATGCACCACCGCTACCCGGCATGATGAGGCCGCGGCTCCGCTACTGCGCAGCTCCCGCTGGTACTGCGCCAAATGAGCTTCCTCTACATTTTGAGGATTAAGCCCTTTTGCTTCGCACCACGCAGCAAAGCGACTCAGGCTTCGCCGTATGGAAAGCCTATAATTGTTGCTCAGCCCGCGCTCTGCCGCAAGGTAGAGTAAAAATTGCTCAATGAGTGCCGCGTAGGCTGCCATAGTTTACTCTTCGGCAGCCCCACTGGGCTCCGGCAGGGGCACATTCGCCGGGTCGGGCAGGGGGGCGGAATCCAGAGATTTACCCTCCAGCAAGGCCTTCTTGCGTGCTTCAAACTCCTTGCTCTTATCGGACTTTTTGTCGGTGATGACCACCGTACGGCCCACACTGTTTGTCATCAGTTTTTGGTTGCCATCAAGCTCCACCACCTCTCCCGGCTCGGGGAATACGCTATCGGCAGGGGCGTTTTCATCAAATCCGGGGAAAGGCATATCCGTGGTGGATACCAAGTGCTTGACGGGGGCTACCATATCCGTTTCTCGTAAGAAGCCCTTGCGGCCATCGTCCACCTCAACAAAATAGTACAACCCTTCGCAGGAGATGATTTTGGCATTTTCCGTGCTCACCATTTTGCCGGAGGCGTCCTCATCGTAATCCGGGTTGCGCTTGAACAGGAAAACCTTTCCCTCATTCACCTTTTGGGTGCTGCCTGTTTCAAAGGCGCCTTCCTTCACTCGCTTAGCCTTTTCGGCTGCGCGGGCGGCTTCCGTACCGGGGGGATCCAACGGCGAGGGCTCTTTCAGATATTCGGGTACATACTCGCCTTTTTCAAAGATTGAGCAGGAGCTAAGAAACAATACGGGGGCTATAACGAGGGGAAGAAACTTCATGTGCGCATATTTTATAACCTTGCCACCCGAAAATCAAGTCGCTTTGTTCGTCATGCCCGCATCAGGGCCTCGCGATTCACAAAAAATACGGCTCCAAGCACGCAAAGGAATGCCCACAGATAGTCCCATTTCCATCCTTCTCCCATGTAGAGCAGCATGAAGGGGATAAAAATGCTCAGGGTAATCGTCTCCTGCATGATTTTGAGCTGAGCCAGCGATAAGCCTATCGTACGCCCCAAATGGTTTGCCGGTACCATGAAACAGTACTCGAAAAAGGCCAACCCCCAGCTCATCAATATCAGCTTCCACATGGGCGAATCTGCCGCTTCACCCGGTTTGCGCAGGAAGCCGTACCATGCAAAAGTCATGACAATGTTGCTGATGGTCAGGAGGAGAATCGTGAGGGAAAATTTAATCATAGCCTATCGTATGCGTTGCGGCATCATATCCCCGTACCTCGCGCAAGTCAATGAAAATGCCTTCCCAAGCTCTTTTTGCGAGGACAAACCGGCCATTCGTTCCGCGTAAAACAGCAAAAACGGCAACCCCTTGGGGTTGCCGTTTGGTAAAAAGGTATGTTGGTGAGCTGTTTTTATGCCTGCTCATCAGCCACCGATGCTTCTTCCGCAGCAGGTTCAGCTACCGGTCCCGGGGCAGGGGCAGCCTCTGTTTTCGGGGCTACTTGCTGTTTTTTATCACCCTTCTTGGCAGGCTTGCGCTTACCCTTGCCTTGGGGCCGGCCCTGTTGCACCGGTGTCGGAACAGGTGCCAACTCTCCCTTGGGGTACCAAATCGAGTTGTCTGCCGTCACCACGATGAAACCTTGCTCCAACAGCCATATCATATCATTGGTGTAGGGAGCGTATGCCTCCATGGCTTCCGGGGTGCCGCTGGCTACTCCGGAGAGCTCCGCGAACATGGCCTCCACTTTCTTGCCGGAGTTGGCCTTGCACCACTCCACAATGGATACCATGCGGTCGGCCAGCACGGTGTCAGCCGGAATCGTACGCACGCGGCTCGGCCCGGTGTAGTGTTTGCCTTGCCATTTATAAATCGGCATGTGGTGGCGAGCCAGCCCATGGCATAGATTCGGAATGAGCATCTGCGGGGAGCGGCGTGTCTTGTCCGACAAAATGGCTTGGTGTGCCGCCAAGCCGGGGGAGAGCACCTGGCGGGCTGTTGCACCGTTGATGAATACCTTATCCGTTGTCTCATATACCTTGGCATAGCCATTTGCCAAGAAATCGGCCTCTACGGCGCGGGTGTCCTCCAGCACGGTGTCTTCCGCCCCTTCGCGGGTAGGTTTCCACACCGTCTTGTGCTTGGCCGTCTCCAGCCATGCGGCCACGGCCTCCTCGCTCTTATCCAAATTGATACGGTTCTTGAACACCTCCAGCGGCATACCGGCATACTTACTGCGGTACAAGTTCATGAGCGTGGCTTGGTAGCCATGCCAATTCACCGGGCCAATCACCTCACCACCCATGCTGCATGTGGCAATGGCGGTGAAGGTTCCCTTGGGTGCCTCTATTTCCACCTGTTCGGTGGTGTAAAACTCGCTGAACCAAGGGGCGTCCCACATGTAGGAAACAGCCTCGGCCTCTGTCATCCAGCAGGCGCCATCTCCCTTCGTGGAGCGAATCAGTGTGCTGCCGCCCTCCTGCTTCATGAAGACCAAATCGTAGCGGTCTTTAGCAGCCATGACCACGCGTGCCAAATCCAACAGGGAGTGCGCGCGCTTCTGCTTCTGAATCTCCTTGGTGAAAACTTCCAGTATGGTGTTACAGGGGCGCAATTCTACGCGGTATCCTTCTGCAGGCTGTGGCAGCTCTTTTTGCGGCTGCTCTCGGCGGCGGTCGCGCCCCTTCTGCATGTGCGGTTTTCCTCCCTGTTCGCGGTTACTGCGGTTGAACGGGCGCTCGCCACCCTGCTTGCGGCCGGGCTTGCGTTCGCCCCGCGGCTCGCGTGTGTAGCTGGCCGGTATCTTGATGCTTGTTTCCGCTCCTTTTCTGGCCCATGCCGGACCAAACTGAAAACCCGTCAACTCTGAAAGGTCGAAGGGTTGATTGCCTCCCTGGATGTTTTCGTCCATAGTTTAATAAGTTGTCGTAGCTCCTTAAGCCTACCCTTATTTTCGCCCCTTGGCAATCTTTTTTTGCGCTCCAAGCCTTGATTTAACGCAGTTTTTTGCCTCCGGCGGGTGTTAGAAGGCATTCTCCGGATTCTGTTCATGCAAATGAAGCGCACAAAATGAAGAAAATCCGGATGCCTCTTTGGCAAATAATCAGAGCTTGTGGGCGCGGCGTTTGCTACAAAGTCATGTCCACAAATTCCTCGCCATGCTCTTTTCTTACCTCAATGGCGTCCGCTTTCCCTTCATTTTGGGCATCGTCTTCATCCGGGCTGTCTTTTCCTTTTCTTTCTTCCGGCTCTTCTTCCTCTCGCGCCTTCTTACCTTTTTTACGCTTCTTCTTTTCTCTCTTCAACTCAACTTGGGGGGTAGCCAGCAAATCAAGTTTGTTATTTTCTAGCTCTGCTTGGATGTCCACCAGCTTGTTTAACACCCGGTGCTGGTTGCGGTACAAGCCATGTAGCCGTTTCATCAGGTAAGATACGGCTTGGTCGATTCCGGTCTCAAATTTGGGCCCCGGTGGCATCTGGTGGCACACGCGCACATAGCGCCTCTTGTAGGGCTCTTTGGACCAGTGCCGGTGTTTCCCTGTGGAATCAGCTCCCATGCAGTTGCCGGTGCTACAGTAGCGGCAATTATCGTGCAAACGTATTTTCATTTTCACGAAATTGATTTGCTCCTGATAGCGCGCTATTTGTTTCACCATGCGCTGCACATCCCGCTCCTGCTTGCTTGCGCTCTTTTTAAACTTGGTGATGCGTTTGTTGTACACGCGGATGTTATCTGCGTCCACTCGTACCCGCATGGCATCAGACTCGTCCTCATTCACCATCTCGTGGTAGGAGGTGCTCTTCCTGCTATAGCTTTCGGAGGACCCTTCGTTGTTGACATTCTCCCAACGGCGAAATGTCTTGATATGTTTCGCCGTGCCGCGCTCTACTCTCTTAACTGTTTGCCAAAATTCCTCCTCACTCTCCTCCGATGCCGCTTTGATGGTCGCCTCATTTATTTCCGCTGCCACAGCATTCATTTGCGCCATCAGTTCCGAGAGGTTCTTCTGCGTGCGGTCAATGCGTTTTTGCGCCAATTCCTCTGCTCGCCTGCTGACTTTTACCGGGGTGTTCCATGCCCAAGCCGGCGCGTTTACCAGAAACAGCCCCAACAACACCAGCCACAGAGCCGTTAGAAAACGCTCTGTCACATGCCGGCTTCTCTTCGTTTCGCCGGTTGGTGTGTGTGGGTGTTGCTCCATACCTGCGTGCTGAGATGTTGAGATGAAATAGCGAAATGGATATAAAAGACTATATAGGCATGTATATACAGAGATAGCGGTCGTGTCAATACTAAAAACAAAAAAATCCGTGTGTCATCTCATTTACCTTGACTTGAATACGCCTAGGTGTATACTCCGTAATATGTTATAGGCGCTCGCGCACGTGTAGTGTGCGCGTAGGACCAAATTTTTCCGTCACTCAACCATACTCTCACCCCTCTTTCCCATGCACACCATCACCGTTTCCAACCTTAATGCCACCGGTGCAGGCTCACTCCGCCAAGCCATTACCGATGCCAACGCCTACACCGGCACAGATGATATCCAAATTGTGTTTGATGCCGCTCTCGCAGGGCAATCGATTGCCCCGGGCGTAGCTCTTACTATTCCGGCCAACACGACCATCACCATGCCGGAAGGCATGGTGTGGGATATGAAAGGCAAGAAGCTGACCATTAAAGGCAAGCTTGTAGCAAATTATGCCACTACTGCGGATGTGCTGATGAGTACATCTACGAGCGCCGATATCGAAATTGCCGATGGCGGTTGTTTGGATTTGTCGAACGCCAATATTAATCTGTCTAAGAACTATTGCAATGTGTTTGTAAAGGCGGGAGGTGTCTTGAAAATGAACGGCGGGAAGTTGCATGCGTATGCCGGAACAGAGGGCGCGAGTGGTTCTGCTATATCGTTGACAGGAGTGGAGGTAACGGGAACTGTTGTAGCGAGTGGGGCACTGACTTCCCAAAATTGCACCTATAACAACAATGTCACACTGGGAGAATCGGCCACGCTGAGCGGGAATACCTTTGCGGGGTATCTGAAAGTATTCGGCAGCACGCAGGTGACGGCAAGCGGCAATAAGTTCACGGGGCAAGAAACGCTGCGTTTGGCAGATTATGTGGGAGATACGGCGGTAGCGCTGGCGTATGTGACATCCAGCAGTGCGGCAGATGCTTATGTGGGCGTATATGGTAAATGGGGTGATGGTGTTATGGCTGCCACACCTGCCTCTTTGTCGGGTGGCTACAAGCAGGTCGGAGATATGTCGGTGACAGCGGGC
>JAFQGD010000029.1 GCA_017398355.1 Akkermansia sp.
CAGTCGGGATTTCCCCTCGAACTTCCTCTCCCACGGTTCGTTACCTCCCCGCAGTTGTTCTTCAGGTCTGGGATTCCGCATCATCGCGGCTCCGCGCGGACTTTCACCGCAGTGCGCATATCGCGTCGGTCGTACAAAAAAGGCGGTCTGAAGCAATGTTCAGACCGCCGAAAGTTGTTATAGGTGAAAGGGGGTACTTAGTTAGCACCCGGCTTCAGCGTGGAACTCTTGCAGGGTGCGTACGCCCGCTTCTTTGTTCTTGTTGTGCAGGATGGCCGCTGCGCAGGCGCGGGCGCTGGACAAGTCGGTGGCGTAGGATACCTTGTTGTTGACAGTCGCGGCGCGGATAGCAACCTCGTCTTCACGGGCATCGTGAGAGCCCGGAGTATTGATGACGAAGGCGATATCGCCGTTCTTGATGCGGTCCACAATGTTGGGTCGGCGTCCTTCGAGCACCTTGTAGGCGCGCTCGCATTCAATGCCGTGCTGCAGCAGGTGAATCATGGTGCCTTTGGTGGCGCAGATATCAAATCCTGCAGCGGCAATGTTGGCGGCAATATCCAGCACGCTTTCCTTGTCGCGGTCGTTCACGGAAATGAAGACCAATCCCTTGTCCGGAAGCGGGTTGAAGGAGGAAATCTGGCTCTTCATGTAGGCCAGCTCAGGGTCGGAGTCGATGCCCATCACCTCGCCGGTGGAGTGCATTTCCGGTCCCAACACCACATCGATGCCCGGGAAGCGGTTCCAGGGGAAGACGGCTTCCTTCACCGTATAATAGGGGGGCACTACTTCCTTGGTGAAGCCGAGTTCTGCCAGTGTCATGCCGCTCATGACCTTGGCTGCCAGCTTGGCCAGCGGCACGCCAATGGACTTGGAGACGAAGGGCACCGTGCGGGAGGCTCGGGGATTCACTTCGATGACGTAGAGCTGCTCATCCTTGATGGCGAATTGGCAGTTCATGAGCCCCTTCACGTTGAGCTTGGCTGCTAATTCCTTGGCAGCGCGCATCATTTCAGCGTGCATCTTGTCGGATACACGGTTGGGGGGAATCATGCAGGCGGAGTCGCCGGAGTGGATACCGGCGGGCTCTACGTGTTGCATGATGGCGCCCACTACGCTGGTGGTGCCGTCGGCAATCACGTCTACGTCGATTTCCAGCGCGTTCTGCAAGAAACGGTCTACCAATACGGGGCGCTCGGGGGAGGCATCTACGGCTTCTCGCATGTAGGTGCGCAGCTCGTTCTCATCGTACACAATCATCATGGCGCGTCCGCCCAGCACGAAAGAGGGGCGTACCAACACCGGGAAACCAATGCGCTTGGCCACTTCCACGGCTTCTTCCTCGTTGGTGGCGGTGCCGGCTTCTGCCTGGCGCAGGCCGATTTCATCCAACAGGGCGGAGAAGTACTTGCGGTCCTCTGCCAGCTCAATGCTGCGGGGGCTCGTGCCGATGATGGGTACTCCGCGTTCCTGAAGAGCGGCTGCCAGGTTCAGCGGGGTCTGGCCACCGAATTGGACGATGACACCGCAGGGCTGCTCTTGGTCGCAGATGTTGAGCACATCTTCCAGCGTGAGCGGTTCGAAATAGAGCTTGTCGGAGGTGTCATAGTCGGTGGAGACGGTCTCCGGGTTGGAGTTGACCATGATGGTCTCATATCCCAGCTCTTTGAGGGCAAAGGCCGCATGCACACAGCAGTAGTCGAACTCAATACCTTGGCCGATGCGGTTCGGACCACCGCCCAAAATCATAATCTTCTTGCGGTCGCTGATGCGGGCATCGTTCTCATCTCCGTAGGTGGAGTAATAGTAGGGGTTGTAGGCATCAAACTCGGCAGCGCAGGTGTCTACCATGCGGTAGGTGGGCAGGATGCCCTTGGCCTTGCGTTCTGCGCGGATGTCGTCTTCCGAACAACCGCGTGCCAACGCAATCTGGCGGTCGGAGAAGCCCAGCTTCTTCGCCTCGCGCAGGTCGAGGGTGGCCAGTTTCATGCCAGCTTCAGCCAACTGCTGCAATTGGTCCAGGAACCAGGGGTCAATTTGCGTCAAATCATGCACTTCTTCCAAGGTGAAGCCGTGGGTGAAGGCGGTTTGCAGCCAGAAGATACGCTCTGCGTTGGGCACGGAAAGCTTGGCAGATATTTCTTGGCGGGTGGGATTCTTCGGGTCCTTGGCATCGAAACCAAAGCCCCAGCGCCCGGTTTCTAAGGAACGAAGGGCCTTTTGCAGGGATTCCTTGAAGGTGGTGCCGATGCTCATGACTTCGCCCACACTCTTCATGGCCGTTGTCAGGCGTTCGTCTGCTTTCTTGAATTTCTCGAAGGTGAAACGAGGAACCTTGCACACCACATAGTCAATGGTGGGTTCGAAGGAAGCGGGGGTTTCGCGGGTGATGTCGTTCTTGAGTTCATCCAGCGTGTAGCCCACGGCCAGCTTGGCAGATACCTTGGCGATGGGGAAGCCCGTAGCCTTGGAGGCCAAGGCAGAGGAGCGACTCACGCGGGGGTTCATTTCGATGACAACCTGGCGTCCTGTGCGGGGGCATACGGCGAACTGAATGTTGCTGCCGCCACTTTTCACACCGATCTCGCGGATGATAGCAAAGGAAGCTTCGCGGAGGATGGCATATTCTTTCTCCGTGAGGGTCATGGCCGGAGCCACGGTGATGGAGTCACCCGTGTGGATACCCATGGGGTCCAGGTTTTCGATGGAGCAGATGGTGATGCAGTTGTCTGCGCAGTCGCGCATGACTTCCATCTCAATTTCCTTCCAGCCGAGCAGGGATTCTTCGATGAGAACTTCGTGTACGGGGGAGAGATCCAGACCGCGGCTGACGATTTCTTCAAACTCCGTCTTGTTGTATGCAATGCCGCCACCGGTGCCACCCAAGGTGAAGGCGGGGCGGATAATCATGGGGTAATTGCCGATGATGTTTTTGGCGATATCCCAAGCCTCGGTCATGTTGTGAGCCACGCCGCTGGCCGGTACATCCAGCCCAATTTTAATCATGGCATCTTTGAAGCGCTGGCGGTCTTCGCCCTTTTCAATAGCATCTGCATCTGCGCCGATAACGCGCACACCATGCTTTTCCAGTATCCCCATGCGGTGCAGTTCCATGGCTGCATTCAGGGCTGTCTGGCCACCCAAGGTTGGCAGAAGGGCATCCGGCTTCTCGCGCTCAATGATTTTTTCGATGTATTCCGGTGTAAGCGGCTCAATGTAAGTGCGTGGTGCTGTCTCCGGATCCGTCATGATGGTGGCGGGGTTGGAGTTGACGAGCACTACCTCGTAGCCTTCTGCTCTCAATGTTTTGCAGGCCTGGGTGCCGGAGTAGTCAAACTCACATCCTTGGCCGATGATGATGGGGCCCGAACCGATGACCAATATCTTCTTAATAGATGTGTCTTTAGGCATGGTGCTGTGTAAACTGGCAGAGATATGCCACATTTGCGCCCGAAATGCAAGACTTTTTTGCTTCACGCGCGCATAAAATGTAGAGCAGCTCCCCCCAATAGTTGGGTGGGGAGCTGCTTGTGGGAAGAAAATGTTGCTTTGTCAGCTGTTTCAACGCTTGCCGAAAAGATTTTGCAGGGCTGCAAAATCTGCTGCAGAAGGCTGGTCCGCGCGGGCGATGGCTTCTTTTTGGGCAGCGGTGATATCGGCGATTCCTTTTGCTGCCAGTGTGAGCATTTGAGACATTTCTTCAGCGGTGAAGACAGCTTCCTCGCCGGAGCCTTGCACCTCAACATACTGCCCGCCTTCCGTCATGACGATGTTCATATCAACCTCCGCATCGCGGTCTTCTACGTAGCAAAGATCCAGCAGCGGTGTGCCATTCAGTTTGCCTACGGACACGGCAGATACCAGTTGTTTCATGGGACTTTTCTCCAATTCTCCCGTGGCAACCAGCTTGTTGAGGGCTATAGAGAGGGCTACCGCCGCACCGGTGATGCTTGCTGTGCGTGTACCGCCATCGGCCTGCAATACATCGCAGTCTATCCATACGGTGCGTTCCCCCAGAGCCTCCAAATCCATGACGGCTCGCAGTGAGCGGCCAATGAGACGCTGAATCTCTACGGAGCGTCCATCGACTTTGCCGGCAGAGCTGTCGCGTTTCTTGCGGTCTAGCGTAGAGTAGGGGAGCATGGCATATTCAGCGGTGAGCCAGCCACCCGGTACATGCTGTGCTTTCATCCAGCGGGGTACGTCATTTTCAATGGTTACCGCGCAAATGACTCGCGTGTTGCCGAAACAGGAAAGTACAGAGGCTGTGGCGTGCGGTGCTACGCCAAGCACAAATTCTAAGGGGCGCATTTCGTCAAGCCCTCGGTTGTTCAAACGTTCCATGTGCTCAATCTACCATGTGCCTAGCTTGCTTGCAATCTTGAATTCCGTCGTATCTTTTAAAAGATTCTTACCACATTTTAATTTTTTTAAATTTTTATTCAACGGAACGAGATAGACCGGTGTCTCTCTATTCAGAAGGCTGCGAGAGCGGCCACGCCGGAGGCGGAAGCCCGGCGCAAATCTTTTTCATGTAGTAGAGTTGATTATAAAGAATGGGTGGAGGTCATGCGACCTCCGCTTGTTTTTTGTTGACGCGGGGCGATAAATCTGTTATACATGTATCGTGTATGTATGATATTGAGGAAAATGAATAAAATAATTGCAATAGGTTTAGTTGTGTTGGGGTGCTGCATGGAGGCAGAAGCACGCAGTATCATTTTGGGGGGGGAGTACATCGCAGCGAGGGAATGCATTATCTCGCCATTACGAATTAACGCCGGAAGAGATTAGAAATAGGGTAAAATCAGGGATGAAGTTTCCCGCAAAAGGTGATGTGTACACAACGAGTGAAACAATCCCGATGTTTTGCAAATGCAAAGAAAGTGATGGGAAGTATCGTTATTATGAGTGGGGATATTACGGCTCCGTCGGTTCTTGCTATAGCGACACGCAGACGTATCAAGCTCTGAAGGGAAGCCAAAAGACGAAAAAACAGGCGGATGATTTTGTGAAGAGAAAGGTGGCGGATCGAGAAGCTTTTGTCATTCAAGCGAATGAGTCGTTGGTGATAAAAAGAGTTTTGCTGCCCTCATCATCGCCGTCCAGCAGTGGGGGGTATGATGCCCCTGCAAAACAAAGAAAGTACGCATCAGCGTATACAAAATACTTAAACAAGGTTATCATACTGGTAGAACGAGTAGATGTGGGCGAAGATGAACCGCGTGCAGGCTTTGTTACATATGCTGATTTGAAACACAAGGGCAAGAAATGAGTTTGCCTCTGTCTGTGAAAAATGCTTCTGCTCAGCGTCTCTTTTTTTGTAAGATGGCAAGAGCAAACGGTCAGTATGCAAAAACGGATTGCCAATGGGCGATGAAACTGCTAGAATGATGGCAGCATGAAAATAGCCGTCATTGGAAAAGGAGGGCGCGAACAAGCCCTGGTCGAAACGCTGGCAGCCAGCCCCGGTAAGCCGGAGATATACACCTACCCCGGCAGTGATGCCATTTGTCAGACCGCCACCAAGATTGAAGTGGCCGGTTTTGACGAATTGATAGCATGGATGGTAGATAACAAGGTGGATTTGTGCGTAGCAGGTGAGGAGAGCTACCTAGTATATGCCGAGGGGTTGGCCAATCGCTGTGCCGAGGTGGGGATTCCCTGTTGGGGACCGCGCAAGGAGAGTGCCCAGCTGGAGGCTTCTAAAGAATTTGCCAAAGAATTCCTGATGCGCCATAGTATACCGACCGGGCTAGCAACGGCGGTAGATAGCTATGAGGACGCCAAGACGGCCATTGCCGGTAAGTATCCTACCGTGTTGAAGTTTGATGGCTTGGCAGCCGGAAAGGGTGTGGCTGTGTGCCCTGATGCGGCGGCAGCTGAAGAGTTCTTGCAAGAAGTATTCATCCAGAAACGCTTTGGGGAGGGGCGCGTGTTGGTGGAAGAGTTCCTGACTGGCCCGGAAATTTCCATTTTTGGAGCAATATGTGATGATAAGTACCTGATTCTCTGCCCGGCGCGCGACTACAAGCGCTTGCAGGATGGGGATGAAGGTCCCAATACGGGCGGTATGGGGGCTGTTGCCTCCCGCCAGCTGGCCGGCCCGGAGTTGATGAATGAAATTGAGGCAAAGATTGTAGCACCCACGGTACGGGGTTTGCAAAAGGATGGGCTTCCCTACCGTGGCTTCCTGTATTTTGGCCTGATGCTTACCCCTGATGGCCCCAAGGTGATAGAATACAACTGCCGCTTTGGAGACCCGGAGTGCGAAGCCGTGATGCCCTTGTTGCGAGGGGATCTGGCTGGGTTCTGCATGGCCGGTGCCTGTGGCGAGTTTAAGCCGGAGCTTATCAGCTTTGATTCCGGTTGGAGCGTATGCTGTATCTTGGCCTCTGCCGGTTACCCGGTAAGCTCTCATTCCGGAGATGTGATTTCCGGGTTGGAGGAGTGCGCAGCCCGCGTGTTCCACTGTGGCACCAAGAAGACGGATGCCGGGTGGGTGAGCAATGGCGGCCGCGTGTTGGCGATTGTGGCGCAGGGTGCCACGTTGGATGAGGCCCGCACACGCGCCCACGCAGAAGCTGCAAAGGTGAACTTCCCCGGCTCCCAACGCCGCTCGGATATCGCATACAAAAATATGTAACTGTACCGCCTCATATGACTCCGGAGGAATTTTTGGAAGAACTGCTGGATACGCCTGCACCCACAGGCATGGAAATGGATGCCCAGCGCTTGTGGGCGAGCTATATTGCACCTTTTACCGATGAGCAACAGTGCGATGCCTATGGTTCTACTTGGGCTGTGCTGAAGGCTGCAAGCCCCAATGCTCCCACACTGATGCTGGATGCCCATGCGGATGAGATTGGTTTCTCCATTCGCCATATTGCGGACAACGGCTTTGCGTATCTGGAGCGCTGCGGTGGCTCTGATGTAGCCATTGCTCGCGGGCGCAGGCTCCGCTTCTTCGGCACAGATGGTGAAGTGTGCGGTGTGATTGGTAATACAGCCATTCACATCCGCGATGATGCGGATAAAGCGCCCAAACTCTGGGATTTGTATGTAGACTTTGGCTGCGACTCCCGCGAGGAAGTGGAAGCACTTGGCCTGCGTGTGGGGGATTGCGGAGTATACTGTGATGGCCCCCTTGTACTCAATGATAAGCGCATTGTGTGCCGCGCTTTGGATGACCGCCTGTGCGGTTACATCATCGCGCAGGTCGCACGCACTCTGCATGAGCAGGGCTTCACGCCGGAGTGGAATATCGTCTTTGCCAACACAGTGCAGGAGGAGATTGGCTGCGTGGGCGCGGGGATGTTGGCCTATCGCTTGCAGCCGGATGCCGCCATTTGCTTGGATGTGACACATGCCACTGATACCCCAGGCCTTAGCCAAGCTCGGTATGGCGATGTGCGCTTGGGTAGAGGGGCAGCTCTCAGCTTTGGCCCTGTGTGCCACCCCAACGTTAACGCGCGCCTGGAGCTTGTGGCCGGGCAGGGTGACATCCCCTTGCAGCGCGAAACAACAGGGCGCGGTACCGGTACTAATACGGATCAAGTGTATCGCTCCCGCGGTGGTGTGCCCGCTACAAATCTCTCTCTTCCTTTGCGTTATATGCATAGCCCAGTGGAGATGGCCGACCGAGCGGATGTGCAGGCTTGTACCGACCTTCTCGTGGCTTTCATCAAGTCTCTCAAAGCCACCGATGATTTCCGCCACCGCCTCTAACTCCAAAAAAAATAAAAAATCAGAATTTACAGCTTGACTCTCTCATAATTTTAGCTAGACTAGCATTTACAAACTCACATTCATTTTTACACTCTTGATATGAAAAAGTTTTTCTCCCTCTTTGTAACGGCGGCTGTCGCCCTCTTTGGTCTTACTTGCTGTGGCGGTGGCAGCGACGGTGAGCTTGATTATATGTCCATTAAGGATTTTGCCGGTGGTGCCAAGAAGTTCCGTGTGGGCTATCCCCTCGTTTTGGATATTTGCCCGGAAGGTGTAACCTCACCGAATCAGCTTTCTGAGTTGAGTGTTACCATGATTCCCGGTACGTTGAATGCCGGTTCTAGCTCCATTTCGGTGTTGCTGACTTATTGGATGGAAGAGGCTGATTCTACGACGGCATACCTGAAGTTCTCCATGACGGATGGCCATGAGGATTTGGCTGATCCTAACCTGCTGACGGCACTCGGCTTTGCCGTGAACGTGGATGATGAAGCTCTGGGTGGTGCATCCTCTATCACCAGTGCTTGGTCCTCCATCTCCGGTCTGGATTGCAAATTGGAGTTTGACTTTGCTACCAAGTCTGCCCGCTGCGATGGCACATACAATGCCCAGGGCAAGGATGAAGACGGCAACACAGTAGGCCCCATGCAGGCTCACCATGTGTACAACGGCGTGGTTCCTTTCATGGTAATGCCCAAGTAATGAATAGGGTGTTTTTTACTCAACAAGTTTAAACGAAGGCGGCTCAGAGATGAGCCGCCTTTTCTGTGGGCAAAATAAAAGCTATGCAAAAGCGCGCCTTTATGGTATAGAAAAGCCATGAAGATGATAAACTGCAAGAAAGTAGTGATGAGCCTGGTGCTGGGAGCCGGGTTGCTGGTGGCCGGAGTGCAAGCCACCCCGGAGGCGGATGCTTTGCTCAAAAGCATGCGCGACATGACGGTGAGCCAAGGCAATCGCGATGTGATGGGCAATATCCGCAAAGGGCGCAACAAGGTACCCTTCAGCATTAGCGCGCGAGGGGAGACTCTGGCTTTCCAATATAAGCACGGGGAAGCGTGGCAGCGCTTTGATGTGCGCATACGCGAGAAAAATGTGGATTTGTTGCTGGTGAATGGAGGGAAGGCCCAAGTGATGTCTCCCACTAACTATGCTCGCACCATTGCCGGTACCGATGTATGCTATGAGGATTTGTCTATGCGCTTTTTGTACTGGAAAGGTGGCAAGGTGATTGAAAACACCTCCGACAGCCGCATCAAAGGGCGAGATTGCTACATTGTAGAAGTACCCAATCCGAAGCCCGGTGTGGGGCAGTTTGCTTGGGTGCGTATGTGGGTGGATAAGGAAAACGGCACCGCATGGCAGATAGATGGCTATGGTAGCGATGGGAAGTTGCGCAAGCGCTTCAGCATTACATCCGTCCAAAAATTGTCCGATGGTACCTGGTTTTTCAAGCAGATGAAGCTGGAAGTGCGTAATCCGAAAAATCCGGATCGTACGCAAGCTCTCAATTATTTGGAAATGGACGATTTGCCAAATCGCAAGTAAAAAACGTGCGGCGTTTATTATACATCGTTGTGCTCCTCCTCCCGCTTGCAGCCTTTGTGGCCTGCTTGCTGGAGGTACGGCGCATGATAGATGCCGGGGCGAGCATGCCGGCCTTGCTACTCATGTTTGCCGCGCTGGCACTCATGACTTTGATAGAGGGACTCATTTTCAAATACTGGGTGTTGCCCGGGTGGGGGCAAGCGATAAGCGAGCGCTTATATGCGGGCAACTATACGCCGGATGATGACCCCTTGGTCATGCTGGCAGAGAAAATACGGCGAGAAAAAGATGCCGCCCTGCTGCCCGAGCTGGTTCGCATGGTACACCGGGATGCCGGGCGCTTGCGTTCATGGCAGGAGCTGGCCAACATCCAGTTACAGGAGTTTTCTCAAGCTGAAGAGGCCGTGGAAACAATGCTGAAAGGTGCTGCGAAGGTACACCCCGCCGAGGATAGGGCATTTCTGCTGTACCGCGCAGCCACTATTTGCGAGAAACACTTACAGAACACTCCCCGGGCTCAAGAGTTGTATGCTCAGGTTGCGCGGCGTTATCCGCGCACCGCGTATGGTAAAATGGCGGCGAAGCGCGGGTAGTTAGGATTGTGGCGCGCTGTCTTTCTCGCGCGTCAGGTATTTCATGAGGGCATAGAGTGCAGCCAGCAGCACAACGCCTGCCACAATGAGGTGCGATTCTGCCTTGACGGCATCCACCAGTTGCTCCGGCGAGGCTAAGATGCCCGGATGCTCGCGCCCCACTTTATCCCCAAACCAAGCAAGCACCGCGCACCACATGGCAGAGCCCACTATCGTTGTGAGGCTAAACATGGCAAAATTGACACGTGCCAAACCGGCCGGAATGGAGATGAGATGGCGTATCACCGGCAAGAAACGTGAGAAAAAGATACCCGGTGTGGAGTATTTTTGCATGAAACGCTCGGCCGTCTCCACTTTGTGCGGGGGCATGAAAAAGTATTTGCCGAATTTGAGGATGAGCGGGCGTCCCATCCAGAGCGCCATCACATACATGATGACAGAGCCAATGTACGAACCAATAGTACCGGCCAGTACCACACCCCAGAAGCTCATATCGGAGCCCTCCATGGTGGCCATGATGGCCGCCGGGGGGACAACCACCTCACTTGGCACAGGCAAGATGGAGCTTTCCATCGCCATGAGCAGAATCACCCCCCAATACCCCCATGATTCTACCCAGCCCATCCAAGTGATTAAAAGTTCGTGCATGGGCGTATTATACTGAGTAGCTCCTTTTTTGTGAAGCTTTTTTTACCAACCACCGCCAAGAGCCGTGCAGAGACGCGCCAGTTGGATACGAACCTGCTGGCGGGTGGAGATGAGGTTCAGCTCCGAGTTCAGCCAAGCACGCTCAGCTGCGGCCACATTCAGGAAGTCTGAGTTGCCCGCATTGTAACGCCGCAGGGAAAGCTCTGCGGCCTCTTTGCTGGCATTGCGTGCGGCTTGGTACTCCGGCAGCTGGTTGGTGAGTTTGGCGTAGTTGATGAGGCGATCCTCCACTTCCGCAAAGGCAGCCAACACGGTTTTGCGATAATTTTGCGTGGCCGTTTTTTCGCCGATACGAGCGCGTTTCAAGTCTTCTCGCAGAATAAGGCGTTGGAGGGAGGATTGGCTGAATGAGCCGGAAAGACTCCAGCCTGCCGTGCGGAAATAATCTGCAAAGTCGCTGCCGGCGCTGGCTCGTGTAGAGCCGGTGAGAGAAAGAGACGGGAAGAGATCTGCAATGTTGAGGCCGATATTGGCCGTGGCTTCGTGCAGATCATGCTCCGCTTTGATGATGTCCGGGCGGCGGCGCAGGAGCTCACTCGGCATGTTAGTCGGTACGCGGGGAATGCGGTTGTAAACCGCAGGCGTGGGCATGGTGAGCTTTATTTTATCCACCGTGGTGCCCAAATAGGTAGCCAATGCGTTTTCGCAGGTCTTGATGTTGGCTTCATGAGCGGGAATTTGAGCTCGCGTAGAGGCTATGGTTGCACGCGATTCTGCGAGGTCCAGAGCACTTTGCATGCCGACATCATGGCGTTTTTTTGCAATGTTATATGTGCGTTCCTGATAGGCGAGTTGCTCTTTGGCAATACGCAAACTTTCCTTCGCAGAAATCCATTCAAAGTAGGTGGAGGCAATACCGGCGGCTAAAGCGGTGCGGGTGGCATTGGCGGCTGCTGTGGCGGAGCCGATGGCAGCATGAGCCATTTCCACTTGGCGGCGGGTTTTGCCCCAAATATCAGGAGACCAAGAGATGGAGAGGCTACCGTTCCAAGAGCCGTGAGAGGTGGAGGTGTCATAACTGCCACTATTGCTGCCGCCAAAACTAGCGGCTGCCGTGGGAAGAAGCCCCATGCGTGCAGAGCGCATAAGAGATTCAGCCCGCTCAATGTTCAATGCCGCATTCACCATATCGGGGTTGTTGGCAAAGCCGCTGGAGATGAGGTGGGTGAGTTGGGGGTCTGCAAAGGAATCCCACCAGGTTTGCAGGCTTGCATCATCGCTGGAGGGGGGGAGCGCATTGACCCATGTGACGGGTAAATCCGGTGCTGTGGCCCCGGTGAAATCCGGCCCAAACAGGCAGGATGGAATCAATACGGCGCCGAGAAGGGGAAATAAATATTTGGCAGACATGATGAAAGGGGAATGAGGTCGTTATTCGTGGTGCAGGGCTTCAATGGGATCGAGCTTAGAGGCTTTCCAGGCCGGATACCAGCCAAAGATAATGCCAATGGCGGCGGCCACGGAGACAGAAAGCACCATGGCCCCGGCAGATGTTGCGGTGGGCCACCCAAGCTTGCTGCTCACAAACATGGAGGCGATGCGCCCGCATGCAATGCCGATGAGACCGCCACAGAGGCAAAGAAGCACCGCTTCCAGCAGGAATTGCCACATGATATCACGGGGGCGGGCTCCCACTGCCATGCGCAGGCCGATTTCTCGTGTGCGTTCTGTGACGGAAACCATCATGATGTTCATGATACCCACACCACCTACGACGAGGGAAATCATGGCTACGGCTACCAGCAAGCTGCTGATGGTGTCCGTCGTTTCCGTCATCATTTTTTTGAATTGAGAGCGGTCTCGCATTTCAAAGTCATCCAGCACACCGGGATCCAATTGATGCTGGCGGCGCAGGACCGGTGTCATCGCATCCATGGCGGCGTTGGGATCTACGCCATCTTTCACCTGCACAAGCAGGGAATCTACTGTGCGGGTGCGCAGTGGGTGCGGAGCGTTGCTGTAGGGTTGCAAATCAGAGCCGGGGTAGAAGTTGACGGCTGATGTGGAGAATGTACTCGTGGATGAGACGGATGCGGAGCTATTGGCCGCGCCTCCTTTGCTGATGACGGCCGCCCCGCCACCACCGGATAAGCGAGTGCGGGTACTCGTCCACGGAAGGATGATGGTGTCGTCCTGGTCGTTGCCCATGCCATCCGCCCCTTTGGTATCCAGCACGCCGATGACGGTGAAAACCACATCTTTGATGCGCACATCTTGCCCGATGGGGTCTTTCCCCTCGTACAGGTTTTGAGCAATGGTGTTGCCGATGAGGCAGACACGCGCGGCTTCCTCTACCTGCTTTTTGGTAAAGGCGCGTCCGCTGGCAATCTGCCACCCTTCGATAGCGAGGTAGTGTTCATTGCCGCCTTTGATGGAGTTTGGGGTCCAGTTGCGGTTGCCCACAATGATTTGACCGCTGGCGCGTACGTATGGGCTGGCGGCTACAATCACATCTGCACATTCGTTCATGAGGGCGTTGGCATCTTCAGCGTAGAGGGATGCCCGCCCGCCCATGCCGGAGCTGACACCGGCCGTGCTCACCGAGGCTCCGAAGATGTTGACCACATTTGCACCCATGGAGGAGAACTTGTCTGCTACCTGTTTTTTGGAACCTTCGCCTATTTCCATGATAGCGACAACAGCAGCAATGCCGATGACAATACCCAATACCGTGAGGGCGGCGCGCATAGGGTTGCGCACAAGCCCGCTCAGACAGGTCAAAAAGAGTGTGCCGAATTTCATTTGCTGAGTGTGGCGGTAAGTTCGTCTGATACACCTTCCAAGATGAGACCGTCACACATGTTGATGGCGCGGTCGGTGAAGGCGGCAGTTTTGCGGTCGTGCGTCACGATGATGACGGTGAGCCCTTTCTGGCGGTTGAGGTCGCGGAACATGTTCATGACTTCCACCGAGGTGGTGGAATCCAAGTTGCCGGTGGGTTCGTCTGCCAGCAAAATGCCGGGGTTGTTGATGAGGGAGCGAGCGATGGCTACGCGCTGCTGCTGGCCACCTGAAAGTTGGGCCGGGGAGTGGTGCATACGCTCGGTGAGCCCTACCATTTCGATGAGTTCAAGTGCGCGTTTGCGTATTTCTGCCGTGCTGCGGGCCGGGTGATTGTAGTAGGCCGGCATCATGACGTTTTCCAACGCCGAGGTGCGGGGCAGGAGGTTGAAGTTCTGGAACACGAAACCAATGCGTTGGTTGCGCAGGCGTGCCCGTTGGTCGGCATTCAACCCTGCTACGTCTTTGCCATCTATCCAGTATTCGCCGCCTGAGGGGTGGTCTAAGCATCCCAAAATGTTCATAAGGGTGGATTTGCCGGAACCGGATGCCCCGGTAAGGGATACGAACTCCCCGTCTTCAATGCGCAAAGAAATCCCCTTGAGCACAGGCAAATCAATTTCGCCGACGTGGTAGACCTTGGTGATGTTTTTGAGCTCAATCACGGTGGTATGAAGGAGATAATACTTACATAGGGGGCGGGCCTTGCTGACCGGCTGCGGGGCTTTGGCCGGGCTTAGCATCTGCTCCGCCTGTGCTGCGGGGGCGGCGCTCCGGGCGTTTCATGCCAAAGGGGCTGTTGCCATCAGCTCCCTTCGATTCCCGAGCTGTCATTTCGGAAATGCCGGTGACGAGTTCATCGCCTTCTTTCAGGCTTTCCCCCGCTGCAGGGGTAACAACGGTACGCGTACCATCACTCAGCCCTTTGATGACGCGGATGGGGATGACTTTGGTGCCGTCCTTTTTCCAAACGAGAGCGCGCTCGCCACCGCTTTCTTCATCTGCCGGGTTGATTCCGGCGGGTAAATCCGCTCCGGCTTTCGGCGGTGTCGGCCTCTTCCCGCGGTACTCCTCTGCTATCATATCCGGGGTGGGATGAAAATCAAACGCAGCATCCGGGATAAGCAAGGCATCTTTGATTTCTTTGACAATGAAGTTGGCATCTGCGCTCATGTAGGGCAGAAGCTTGCGATCCGGATTTTCAATATCTACTTCCACAATATACGTCACCACGTTGGATGACATGGTGGCATTGGGGCGTATTTTGTTGACCGTGCCGGTGAATGTTTCATTGGGGAGGGCATCTACCGTATAGCGCACTTCCTGCCCTTGCTTTACTTTGGCAATGTCTGCCTCGTTGACGCTTGCCCAGATTTGCATTTTGGAAAGATCCCTGGCCACAAGGAAGAGGGTGGTGGCATTCATACTGCTCACCACGGTTTGCCCCACGTTGACCTGGCGTACAACGATGGTGCCATCCACCGGCGTAGTGATGCGGGTGTAGTCTCGGTTGCGGAGCTCGCTCTGTAATTGGGCTTCTGCGCTCTGTAATTGAGCTGCGGCGCTGGCCTGCTGTGCCTCTGCCGTGTTGAGCTGAGCCATGGCACTTTCTAAGTTGGCTTCTGCGCTTTCTGCAGCTGTCACGTACTGGTCGTAATCCATCTGGGAGAGCGCATCTCCCACCCCCAGTTTTTTGGCTCGCTGTAAATCGCGGTCAGCTTTGTTTTTATTGGCCTTGGCTTGGGAAATGTTGGCTTTTGCTTGTACTACAGAGGCATCTGCCGAAAGAATTTGAGCTTTTGCTTGGGCCACGCTGGCTTCTGCGCGCTTGATGTCCAATTCCACGATGGTGTCATCAATTCTCGCAAGAAGTTGCCCGGCTTTTACCTCGCTTCCGTAGTCTACTCGGTTGCCGTTTACATCCGTACCGAATTCTTTGATTTCACCGGTCACTTGGGCACCTACATCCACTAGTTCTTGCGGCTCCAGCGTACCGGTGGCTTGTACTTTGTTCACAAAATCACCTTTTACGACGGTTGTGGTACGAAGCTGCACCGTCTTTTCTGCGGAGTCTGCGTTTAGATACCAGGCTGCTGCCCCCCCTGCGCAGATCACTACAAAGATTCCCCATTTCAGTATCGGTTTCACGTGCTGAATTTTACTTATGATTTAGCAACTGTCAAGCTTTGAGTGTGGTATTTTGGCTACCTAGAATGCTTAATTTCTAACATTTGAGCTTTGGATAAGTTGGATTGTGTCATCCGTGAATAAAAACGCAAACACGGCTTGCTATGTGAGTGTAAGTATGATACGACTACGCCGTTGCTTTGTTACCATGCAGTCCTCTTTATCAGATACGCTTGTTTTTTACCGCGAAACGCCGTTGTATGCAAATGATTGTATGGAGGTTGTAGAGACGGTGGCGCGGGAGTTTTCTGCACGTGCCGGAGTGGTGCGTACGGAGGCCGTGGTGGCATCTGCTCTACAGCGTGAGGCAGAAGATTCAACCTGTGTGGGGCGCATGCTGGCGGTGCCGCATGCCCGTGTCGAAGGTTTATCCTGTGCCGGTTTGTATTTGGTGCGGGTAGAACCGGCGGTGAACTGGCCCACGGAATCTGTGAAAATGGTGGCCTTTCTGGCGGTGCCGGAAGAGACACCTGAGGTCTATTTGCAGATGCTGGGTCAACTGGTACGCTGGTGGGTAGGTACGTGTGCTGAACATGGTGAGGGTGTGAATTACCAAGTCATGGCGGATTTAGCCGCATCCCTTACAGCCCGCTTGCATTCTTAAGCGCGTTCTCTCTGCACTTTGCTCTTGACTTCACCGTGTCGTTGGTGAAGAATGGAAGCGTGATTTCTAAGATTTCCATTGTGACCTTGATGACGGCTGTACCGCTGTTGGCACAGCAGCCGGAAATGCAGGATGTGATCGCCGCCCCCGAGCAGCCCGCAGCGGAGCCTACGCCTGCACCTGCTACCCCCGAGCAGCCCACAGCAGAGCCCACGCCTGCACCTGCTACCCCCGAGCAGCCCGCAGCAGAGCCTACGCCTGCACCCGCTACCCCTGAGCAGCCCGTAGCAGAGCCTGCACCTGCACCCGCCGCTCCCGAGCAGCCCGCAGCAGAGCCTACGCCTGCACCCGCCGCCCCTGAGCAGCCCACAGCAGAGCCTACACCTGCACCCGCTACCCCCGAGCAGCCCGCAGCAGAGCCTGCACCTGCACCCGCCGCTCCCGAGCAGCCCGTAGCAGAGCCTACACCCGCACCCGTCGCTCCCGAGCAGCCCACAGAGCCTACACCTGCACCCGCCGCCCCTGAGCAGAGTTCCGAGCTGGTTAATGCGTATAGAGGTATCGTGAAAGTAGAGGTAGCAAAGCGTATTCCGGATTATGGGACACCGTGGAATGCCGGGCAGTATGGTCGCAGCAATGGCACAGCTTTCATGGTTGGCCCCGGTTTATTCATGACCAACGCTCATGTGGTGGCTAATGCGGAGCGTATCACTATTTCTCCTTATGCAGATTCGCGTCTTCTTCCGGCCAAGGTGAAACATGTGGCGCATGATGCCGATTTGGCGTTGTTGGAGGTGGCTGATACCGCCGTTTTTGAGCAGGTTCCTTGTCTCCGATTCAGCAAGCGAATGCCGCGCTTGGAAGATACGGTGCGTGCCATTGGGTATCCCATCGGTGGAAAGCGTCTTTCCGTCACACGCGGCATTGTCTCCCGTATTGATACGGTGCCCTACTCGCACCCGCGCAATGAAGCTCATTTGGCGGTGCAGATTGATGCCGCTATCAACCCCGGCAACAGTGGTGGCCCTGTGCTCATGGAAGATGAAGTGGTGGGTGTGGCATTCCAAGGGCTGATGGAGGCGAATTCTACCGGCTATATGATACCGCTTCCCGTGGTGCAGCGCTTTTTGAAAGATGTAGAGGATGGCTGCTACGATAGTTATGTTGATTTGGGGGTGATATTTTTCCCCTTGCGCAATGTGGCCATGCGGCGACACTATGGCTTGCCGGACGGAGATAAAGGAGCTTTGGTAGGTGATGTCATACTGGGGGGAACATGTGATGGTGTGTTGCAACCCGGCGATGTTGTGCTGGAAATCAACGGCCATGCGGTTGATAGCTCTGCCATGATTAATTTGGAGGGTGAGCACGTGCAATTGGAGGAGCTGGCAGAGAGAGCCTTCTCCGGTGATGAGTTGCAATTCACCATCTTGCGCGATGGTAAAAAATTGCAGCCTGTCGCCAAGCTTACTCCCTTACCGGCGGGGGATATCATGGCCAATGCGTATGATGCGTTGCCGCGTTATGTCGTTTACGCAGGCATGGTTTTCCAACCGTTGCAGCTCAATGTGATTCAGGCTCACCGCCTCAACGTGACGGATTTTATGGTAGAGTTGGATGCTTTCCAACGCAAGGGAGCATCCATGAAGAAAAAAGATATTGTGGTGGTGACCAAAGTGTTGAGAGATGAGGTGAATGCGCGTTTCTCTGATTTTGGAAAGCGCATTGTAAAGAGTGTGAATGGGGTGGAGGTGCAGGGCTTGGCGCACCTGCACAGCTTGCTGTATCCGCAGCCCGGGAAAGAGCAGCCGCAGTACACGGTTATCGAGTTCGAAAATGCAGGCCGTCCCATGGTGATAGACAATGCCGCTGTTCAAGCGGCTAATGAAAGAATCTCTGCCGGCTATAGTATTCCCCATCCTGCGCGTCTTGACTAACTTTTGATTGTGCTATGCATAAATACATTATTCTTCCCGCCATTGCACTGTTTGCGTTGACTGCATGTGAACCGACAGAACGGACGAACCCGGAGGCTCTTAAAGAAATAGAACGCCGCGCAGCAGCAACTGCTGCTGCGGCTGCTGCTGCTGCCGCTCAGGCTGAACAACAGCGCGCAGCCATCGCTGTAGAAGCCCCGGCTCCTGTCAATTATGCCACCTCCCTCTTGGATATACGCACCAATGCCCAAGGATTCAATCTCCTGCGCCCTTGGGAAAAGTCTGCACCTGAGACACGCGTTGTATCCGGCGTATACTTGGGCAACGGCATGGTCTTGACTGTGGGGCAAGCGGCAAAGGCTGCTACGTATGTGGAAATTGCCTTGCCGGATGATTCCCGCGCCGTGCCCGGTAAAGTGTTGCGGTATGATGAAGATTTGAATCTCGCGTTGATAACCGTAGCACATGCTCAGGATGCCTCTATCTTTGAATCACGCACCCCGGTGCAGCCTGCTTCACCCATGAAACTGGGGGATAAAGCTGATGTGTGGTGTACGGTGAAGGGCTTGGTGCCGGTGCAGGTGCCTCTGTTGGTTGAAAGTGGTGGTGCGGGGAATCGCATGCCACGTTTGGTGATGAAAGTATCCCAGCCCTTGCCGTCCAGTAGTTGGGGTGGCCTTCCCATCATCCGTGATGGCCGCTTGGTGGCCATCAGTGAAAGCTACCAGCCGCAAACGCAACAGCTTTCGGCCATCAATGCAGAGTTCATCAATCGCTTCCTCACCTCATCGGCAGAGGGGCATGTGGCATCCGCCCCTGTGTTGGGTATTCGTGTGGAAGAGTTGGATTCTCCTATTTTCCGCAGCTATTTGAAGTTGGATGAAAAGCAGGGGGGCATGTATATCAGCCGTGTGGAACCCGGCAGCCCGGCTGAGGAGGCCGGTATACGCAAGGGCGATGTGTTGGTTGCCATTGAGGATTTGCCTCTTGATAATAGAGGCCGCTGCAATCACCCCTTGTACGGAGTGACGGATTCTATGCTTATTACCCGCAGTTATAAGACATTGGGTGAAAAACTGCGCCTGTCGCTTAGCCGCAATGGCGAAATCCTGCATGTGGATACACCGCTGAATCGCGATTTTGTGGAGAAAGGCCTTTTCCGCGAGGACAAAATAGGCAAGCAACCCCGCTATGTGGTGTGGGGTGGGCTGCTTTTCCAGCCTCTTACGACAACGTATCTGGATGAGTTGCATGGAAAGGCTTCCAGCCTTCCCTTGGAGTTTCTCGAACTGAAAGACCGCACAAAAGAACTTCGTGATAAAGGCTATGAGGAGTTGGTCGGGATGACTTTGGTGATTCCCACGGCAGCAACGCAGGATTATGAGTCGCTGGGCTTTTGTATGGTTGAAGCCGTCAATGGAAACCGAGCTCGCAACTTTACGGAGTTTGTGGCTCTGTTGGAAGCGCCTACGGCCAACGGTATTACGGAGGTCTCCCTCAATAAACCTCCCTACAAAATATACTTGGATCGCCAGTTGGTGGAGCAGTGTAATGATGCATTGCGTCGCAACGCTATCCCACGGTTGAAGGCTGAGTAGGGACGAATGAAAAAAGGGAAGCATGCTTTTTGCATGCTTCCCCGGTATAAAAGAGCCGATTGCTACAATTTTAACGTATGCCTTTGTTGAAGCGCGTCACCTCTCGGCGCGCTTCCATCATTTCAGCTTTCGCTTTCAAATCGTAGCGTTGGTCGCGATGTGTTTTACCTCGCCCTGTACCGATTTCTGCTTTTACTTTGCCGTTTTTCCAATACAAGCGCAAAAGTGGCAGAGCAAACCCGCGCTGGGCCATTTGGATTTCCAGCTTCAGGATTTCGCGCTTGTGCATCAGCAGACGGCGCGGGCGTTTAGCCTCGTGTTGGAACCATTTACCGGCTGTTTCCCATGGTTGTACATCGCACCCGTAGAGGAAAAGTTGGCCTTTTTCTACGCGTGCAAACGCATCAGAGATGTTGACTCTGCCTTCGCGTATGGATTTCACCTCGGTTCCTTTTAGCTCGATACCGCACTCGTGGCGGCTCAGGATTTCATAATCCCGCCCCGCCTTTTTGTTGCTGGCAATCTGGTTGCTTTGCTGTATTGGCTTTTTGGCCATGGTGATGTTAGGAAGTTGTTTGTTTTTCTATACACTACAGCCCGGGGTGCATGGCAGACTCCCGGGCTGTGGTCGTGTTGGCGTACAAACGTACGCTCCGGATTATAAATCGGGAGTAATGGTCACCACGCTCTCATCTGCTGCGGGCGCTTCCTGCACAGGAGCTTCGGCAAACGGGTCATTCTCCTTCTCAAGATCTTCCTCGGTCTGCTCGCGCCAGGTAATTTTGCCCTCGATGATTTCCGTCAGGGCAATGTCGCCGCAGCCCATTTCCGGTTCGGTCGGAATGTACGGGTCGGAGCCGTGGTTGAGCTGCTGAACTCGCTTGGACACAATATTGACAAGCAATTGATTATCGCCTACAATCTGTGCTGCTTTTTCGATAAGTTCTGTCTTCATGGATGAAAAAATTGGGAATGCCCGCACCTGCGGGAATGCGCATTCTACTACGCCCCGGCGTAACTTGCAAGCCTATATTTTCATATCGTATTGAAAATTCTACATTCTTGCCTCTTTTTTTTCTTGTCAACCCCCCGCGCAACAGGTAGGATAATCCCCAGACAAGGCTCATTGCGTTGTTTTATGCGCAGTGCTGTTATTCATTATTTATTCCAAACAATTTCAAGATTATGGCAAATCTTAACAAAGTGATGATTATCGGCAATTTGACTGCCGACCCGGAGGTGAGAACCACTCCTCGCGGTACTAGTTTGACGGAGTTGCGCTTGGCGGTGAATCGCGTAAGTAGCGGTATGAATGAAGGAGAGCGCCGCGAGGAGACCACCTTTTTGGATGTGACCTGCTGGGGGCGTACCGGCGAGATTGCTGCTCAGTATTTGGCCAAGGGGCGTCCGGTGTTTATCGAGGGGCGCTTGCAGCAGGATACATGGGAAGACAAGCAGACCGGCCAGCGCCGCAGCCGTATCCGCATTGTGGCTGAGAATTTGCAGCTCTTGGGTGGCCGCGAGGGTGGTGAGCGCCCCGTAGGTGGTGGTGGCTCCTACCAGCAGCGTAATTCATACGGCAACAATGGCGGCGGTTACAACAACGGCGGGGGCTACAACAACGGCGGGGGCTACAACAACGGCGGTGGCTACAACAACGGTGGCCACGGCGGCTATGGCAACAATGGTGGCTATAATCAACAAGCTCGCCCGCAGCAGCAAGCACCGGCTCCTATGCCCCAAGAGGAAGATGATGATATCCCCTTCTGATTTTTCTTATTCGTTTTAGTGAGAATCCCCCAATGGCCGCAGCGCTGTTGGGGGATTTATGCTGGTACACAAAAGCAGCGACCGAAGCCGCTGCTTTTGTGATAGAAAAGGCATGAATGATGTTGCCTTGATGAAGACTTATTCAGCGGGAGCTTCTGTTGTAGGAGCCGGTGCCGGGCTCTCTGCCGGTGCTTCGGAATCGGTGGTTTCAGGGCGCTCGCTGGCGGCGCTCACCATGAGTTCACGCCCCATGAAGGGCTGCCCGTGCAGCACTTCCGCTGCGCGGCGGGCATCATCCAACTGGTGCATTTCAATAAATGCGTAGCCTTTGCTCTTGTAGGTGCGCGGGTTGTAGATGATTTCCACGCTGCGTACATTGCCAAAGCCTTTGAACAGCTCCTCAAGCTCTGCTTCCGTTGCCTCGTAGGAAAGGTTGCCTACGTAGAGACGAGCATTGCGTGTGGGCAGGGTAGAGGTAGCACGCCGTCTGCCTTTTGCGGCAGGGTTGCCCCCTTGGTGGTTGGTCTTTGCCACGCGTACTTTTTGCGGGGCTGTGTTGCGGTTGTTGCGCTTGTTGTCTTTTTGTTGGCGTTTTTCTTTGTTTACATCCTTCTTGCTGAAGCCGAAGAAGCGCAGAAGGCGGGTCAGCAAAGAAGGTTTCTTTTCGGGGGCTGCCTCCGGTCGCGGCATGCGGTGGCGGTGGCGGTGATTACGGTTATTCTGACGATGCCGGGAGCCTTGCCCTTGTCGTCCGTGTGTGTAGTGTTCAGACATGTTAATGTGTGGGAGTAAGTATGTACCGGTGCGGCTGTGTCGAGATACTCCGGCCGCCGGCATAATGTGTATCTGTTGGCCTATGTGGTAGCAGAATATGCTCTAGGAGCATCGTTCTAGTACATAGCACTCTAAATTCTAGAATCTAAATCCCTGATGGCAAGCTTAAAATGCGACATAATAAGCATATAGCGCGAATTTTGCTACTTGAGGGAGAAAAATACCAAGGGAAGATGATTTATTTCTTTCCTGGCGTGCACCTTTTACTTAAAAAGTTGTTTTATGCGTATGCTGAAGGCGTAAGTCAAAGGGCAAAGGACGCTGAGCGCGTGCGGGATTTTATGCAGGACCCCACCTTGGATATGGGCATCTTGTATGCGTTGGCACCAACTTTTGTCCCAAAAAAGAGCATGGCGTCTCATGTTGTCGAAATAGGTGCGAAAGAAATCCAGCAAGCTTTGAGCCTCCGGATGAGATGCAGTATAAGTTTGCAATTCTCCGAGGATAGGGGCATGGCAAGGTAGCCCACGTCGGTAGTAGTCTCTTGCGGCTTTGTCTTGCTTTAGTATGTTGAAAAAGCCGGAGTGTTGGTTCGTATCGGTCTGCGAAGAGATGTTGCCACCGTGTCGACGGTAGTAGAGCAATGTGGCATTGAGGATGATAACAAATTGCCCAAGCATGAGGGTGCGTGTGGCAAACATCGTGTCATCCAACACGTTGCAAACGGGTGGTAATTCACCGAACTCGGTGAAGATGCGTCGCGACATCGTCATGACGCCACCCCACCACTGCAAACCTGCCGGTTTTTTGTGCGAGGCCATTTGTGACTTATCAGCTACGAGGTATTGCAATTGGTCTGGCGGTGGATTTTGTACAGGAGGTGGCGTATTGCTAAAGGCGGTAAGTTGCCCGGATACGGCTATTGCCCCCGGATGCTTTAAGATGGCTGCAGCAGATAAACGCACTCGATCCGGATGCAGGATATCGTCCCCGTCTACACGCATAATCCAGTCGCCGGAGGAAAGCGCAACCGCTGTGTTCATGCAAACTGCGACCTTACCGTTTTGGGGGCATTTGTGCGTGATGACGTGGTGGGGGCAGGGTGTTGAGGCAACCTTTTTTTGGATGATTTCAAAGGTTTCATCAGTAGAGCAATCATCACAGAAGATGATTTCCAGTTCTCCATCGTATTGCTGAGAAAGCACAGAATCAATACAATCGGCAATAAAGTTCTGTTGATTGTAGCTAAGCACTACAATGCTGATGAAAGGAAGTTGCTGCCTGTTTGTTTCCATGCTTTGTGGTGAGAGAATAAAAATCCCCTGCCGAATTGCTTCGGCAGGGGAGGGAATGAGGTGAATGATTAGGAGAAGACACCCACGGCTTCGGCTGCACAGGCGATCATGTAGTCGCGGTTCAGCTTGGCGATGTTGTCTACGCTGATGCCCTTCGGGCAAGCGGCTTCGCATTCGTACTGGTTGGTGCAGTTGCCGAAGCCCATGGCATCCATCTGGCGCACCATGGCGAGCACACGCTTGTTCTTTTCCGGCTGGCCTTGGGGCAGCAGGTTGAGGTGTGCAGCCTTGGCGGAGGTGAAGAGCATGGCGGAGCTGTTCTTGCAGCTGGCCACGCAGGCACCACAGCCGATGCAGGCGGCGGCATCGAAGGCGGCATCTGCCGTCTTCTTGCGAACGGGCATGTTGTTGGCGTTGGGGGCGGAACCGGTGCGCACGTCCACAAAACCACCGGCGGCGATGATGTTGTCCAATGCGGTGCGGTCTACCACCAAGTCACGCAGCAGCGGGAATGCAGCGGCACGGAAAGGCTCAATCCAGATGGTGTCGCCATCCTTGAATTGGCGCATGTGCAGCTGGCAAGTGGTCACGTGCTTGCCACCGTGGGGTACACCGTTGATGGTGAGGGAGCACATGCCGCAGATGCCTTCGCGGCAGTCGTGGTCGAAATGAATGGGCTCCTTGCCCTCGTGCACGAGACCTTCGTTGACGATGTCGAGCATCTCGAGGAAGGAGGCGTCATCCGGGATATTGGTAGCCTTGTAAGTTTCGATGCGGCCCTGAGCCTGGGCATTCTCCTGTCTCCAGACCTTGAGCGTAAGATTGAGATTAGCCATAATGGTATGTGATAAGTTTGCTGTTGATTCGAATCTTTACTTGTAGGAGCGGATAGCCAGGTGGACGTTCTCGAAGGTGAGATTTTCCTTGTGCAGAACGGGCAGTTCGCCCGGTCCCTTGTATTCCCAGCAGGCCACGTAGGCGAAGTTTTCGTCGTCGCGCTTGGCCTCGCCGTCCGCCATCTGGTGTTCAAGACGGAAGTGAGCACCACAGGATTCTTCGCGGTTGAGAGCATCGTAGCAGAGGAGGTCTGCGAAGTCGAGGAAAGCAGCCACGCGCCAAGCTTTTTCGAGCTCTTGGTTCATGCCTTCGGTGGAGCCTACCACCTTCACGTTGTTCCAGAAGTCCTCGCGGATGGCAGGAATCTTGCTGATGGCGTGCAGGAGGGATTCCTTGGTGCGGCCCATACCTACGTCTTCCCAGATGAGCTTGCCAAGTTCACGGTGAATCTCATCAGGGGTCTTGGTGCCCTTCACATCCATCATCTTCTGGATGCGTGCCTTCACGGCGTCCTCTGCTTCCTTGAACTCGGGAGCAGCTGTGGTGATGCTGCCGGGCTTTTGCGTGGTGAGGTAGGTGGGAAGGGTGGAGGAGATGACGAAGTAGCCATCGGAGAGACCCTGCATGAGTGCGGAAGCACCCAAGCGATTGGCACCGTGGTCGGAGAAGTTGGCTTCGCCCAACACGTGCAGACCGGGGATGGAGGACATGAGGTTGTAGTCCACCCACAGACCACCCATGGTGTAGTGGGAGGCGGGGTAAATCATCATGGGCTGCTCGTGCGGATCCACGTCGGTGATTTCTTCGTACATTTCGAAGAGGTTACCATACTGGCCGTCAATCCATTCCTTGCCCATGCGCTCGATGGCATCCTTGAAGTCGAGGAACACGCCACGACCGGTGGCAGCTACGCCGCGCTCGTCATCGCAGGCTTCCTTGGCTGCGCGGGAGGAGATGTCGCGGGGAGCCAGGTTGCCGAAAGAGGGATACTTGCGCTCCAAGTAGTAGTCGCGCTCGCTCTCAGCCACATCCGAGGGCTTCATCTCGCCCTTGCGAATCTTGGCAGCCACTTCGCGGCTCTTGGGTACCCAAATGCGGCCGTCGTTGCGCAGGGATTCGGACATGAGCGTGAGCTTGCTCTGGTAATCACCCTTGACGGGGATGCAGGTGGGGTGAATCTGGGTGAAGCAGGGGTTGGCAAAGTAGGCACCCTTCTTCCAGCAGGCGCAGGCGGCGCCCACGTTGCAGCCCATGGCGTTGGTGGAAAGGAAGAACACGCGGCCATAACCACCGGTGGCAAGCAGCACGGTATCACCAGCGTAGCTCTTGATTTCACCGGTCACCATATCGCGCACCACGATGCCCTTGGCGTGGCCATCAACCACAACGAGATCCATCATTTCGGTGCGGGGGTACATTTCGATGTGACCCTTGCCGATTTCTTTTTCCATAGCCTGGTAGCAGCCGAGAAGAAGCTGCTGGCCGGTCTGGCCGCGGCTGTAGAATGTACGCTTGAGCTGGGAGCCACCGAAGGAGCGGTTGTCGAGCAAACCACCGTATTCGCGGCCGAAGGGAACACCCTGAGCCACGCACTGGTTGATGATGTTGCAGGAGACTTCGGCCAAGCGGTACACGTTGGCCTCGCGAGCGCGGAAGTCGCCACCCTTCACGGTGTCGTAGAAGAGGCGGTAGACGGAGTCGCCATCGTTCTGATAGTTGTGAGCAGCATTCACACCACCCTGAGCAGCAATGGAGTGAGCGCGGCGGGGGCTGTCTTGGTAGCAGAAGCACTTCACATTGTAGCCCAATTCAGCCAGCGTGGCGGCGGCAGAGCCACCGGCCAGACCCGTACCTACGATGAGGACGGTGTATTTGCGGCGGTTGTTGGGGTTGATGAGCTTGGCTTCGCGCTTGTACTTGGTCCACTTCTGCTCAATGGGGCCGTCCGGAATGCAGGAGGACGGCATGTAATCACTTACGGGAAACTTGATATCGTTCATAATGGTACGATCTGTTGATGGATTAGTGAAGGAGGCCCGTCAGGAAGGCAACCGGGATGGAGATGAAAGCACCGCATACCACAATGCCGAAGAGGACGGCAATGATGTTGTAGAGGGGGCGCACCTTACGCGTGGCAAGACCAAAGGTTTGCAGCACGGACTGCACACCGTGACGTACGTGCATAAACAAGCAGCAGATAGCAACAATGTAGAATGCAGAGCACCAGGGGTTTGTGAAAGCGGCCTTGATGTGATCGTAGCAGTTGGCGGGGTCGCCGTTGAAAGTGAGCTGCCACAGGTGGAAAGCCAGGAAGCACAGAATCATGACGCCGGTAAGTACCATTGTGCGGGAGGAAAGGGTAGCCTTGAGGGTACCTTCCTTCTGGTAGTGAGTGCGAGCATTGTAGTTCTCGTACTTGAGTACCAAGGTGAGCACAATGTGAATCAGGGCAACGGCCAAGAGACCAAGGCGAATAGCCCAGAGCAGCCAAGCGGGCATGGAGTGCAACCCGGTGGCATAGTAGTCAATCCAGGAAGTGCCGCCGCAACCTGCGCAACCACCGTAGATGGTCATGTTGCCGGCCAGGTGACCCACCAGGAACAGGAGAAGGCACGAACCCGTAAGAGCCACAAGAATCTTGCGGCCAATCGAGGACGTGACGAATTTGCATGCTGTGGTGATAATATCGTTCATATGCGCAATAACGTCTTTGCGTGCTTACTCTACCCCATTTGGATGTAAAATGCAAGCACCAATCGTCCGGAATGGGCGAAAATGCTCAATTCCCGCCGGTGGGGATGAGCAGGAGAATGGCAAAAATGGCCAATAGGGAAGCAAAGATGGTATCAATACTGCGCGTGTGGCACAAATAGGCATTGCGAAGAGGTCTCCATTGCAGCAGTGTGCTCCACAAGACCCACCCGGAGAGGCTGGCTATTTGCAATCCTGCTACCAGAGCAGGGGAGTACCAAGAAAAGGTTTTACCGTAGAGTTGAAGCGGGCCAAGGGTGAGCCCGCAGATGAAGAGTGTACACTTAGGGTTGAGGATATTGCACAGGAATCCTTGCCAGAAGAGGGAGAGGAGGGGTTCTCGTTGTATGCGGGGTGCTTCCCATTGCTCATGGGAGCTAACTTGTTTGCGGGGGAAGATTTTCCAAGCGAGATAGAGTAGCCAGCCAGCCGCCGCCATCAGCACCCAGCGGCTCCATTCTTGCTGCATGACCCACGAGCCGGCAGCACATACCGCTAAGGTTTGCAGAAAAAAGCCACTTGTGATACCGGCACCCACAGCACTACCCGCACGTTTGCCTTGCGCCAAGGCTGTACGGAAAACAAAGAAAACATCCGGCCCCGGGCTCAGTTGTGAAATGATGAGCAGCCCGCAAATGGAAATGACGCTGAGAATAGCTTCGCTCATGGCTCTATTCGGCTTCAGTAAATGCCGGTAATGGTGTTACGGGGTTCCCGGGAAGCGGTTTTTTACCTTGGCGAATATGGGGTGCCAAGGTGGTGCCTGTTTCATAGCTGTTGCGCATCATTTCCAGTTTGGCATCCAAGTTGTCGGCGTGATTCAGGGCTAAAGCTTCCGGGGTTTTGGGGACAACCGGGGAGCCGAATTCTAAGCTGCCATGGTGGGAAGCCACCAAGTGCAGTAGGTGCAGGCGCACTTGCTCGGTGGGCGGTTCCAGTGCTTCCCAAGCGGTTTTCCGCTCATCTGTTAGCAGGCGAGTCCACAGTTTGTTGATGACCTCAATCCCCAATGAAATATGCCCTAGGAGTTCGCCTGTTTCGGCGTAGGGCATGGCCAAGCTGTGCTCGGGGTACGCATTTTCCCACATTTTGCCGCAATCATGAAAGAGAGCTCCGGCCAGCAGCAAATCACGGTTGAGATCCGGGTAGGCTGTACACATGGCGGCGGCGGCGCGCATGACTCCTGCTGTGTGCTCTACCAAACCGCCACGGCGGGCATGATGCACACTGCGAGCGGCGCCTGCGCGGCGAAAACGACTTTCAAAGTTTTCCAGCATAGCGCGGCAAAGCTGTCCCAGTCGGGGGTCTTGCAAGCTATCAATCAAATCGCAAATGCACTCCCAATCCTCCTCTTGGCGCAGGGCCAATTCGGCTCCGCCCGTCATCATGATATGTTCTTCTTCCGGGCTCAGGGGGCGTACATCCAAATCAGCTGCTTCTATTCCATAGGCGGAGTTTTGCCAAGTGGCTGTTACCGCCACACTGGCTTCTTCCTGCAGGGCAAGAAAAGCACTATAGCACGGGGCGTTATCCCATATTTTGATGGTCAGGTTGCCGGCTACATCTGCCAGATTCACTTCCAAATAAGGATGCCCATTTTTGGTAGTTTTGGTGGATTTGCGGGCAATTTGAGCAAAGATGGAGCCATAGCCGGCTTCATTTGCTACGCAGCTTTGCAGTTGGGAGATGCTATCGTAATGCACACCGGCAGTCTACACCGCCGATGTGCATTCGTCAACTCCATTCCGGTGTGTGGGAGGATGATTATTTTCTGTGGCGTTTATGTAGGAGAAGCGTGATGCTTAATAGACTGAGGATGCAGGCGGAAGGCTCGGGGATGATTTTGGTAATGCGGAGCATGCCTGTGCCGGCATCATGGGGAATTTCCCGGTGGTAAATAACGGAGAATGCGTCCAAGTCCAGTTCATCTGCAAGAAAGAGGGAACTTGCAGTAGCTGTATCCCCATGTTCCCATATTTTACCATCGGCCGCTGTGATAAATCCATCCATGCTTGTGGCTAATGTGTAGGATTCAAAATCATCAGCTGCCAGGGCGGAAACAATGTTATCACCTAAAGTGATTTTACCGCTGAGGGTGATGGAACTCCCCATGGCGAGAGAGCCACTGCCTGTTACATCTAGAGTGACCCCGTCATCCAGCAAAAGGTTTGCTTGCAGGAGCCCATCCCCGGCGCTCATCGCGTGGGTGACTCTGATTGTACTTTCATTTGTTGAGTTGAACACTCCCACGTGCCCTCCTCCCAGTATCTGAAGTGTATGCACGGTGATGCCGTCGGATACGGAGAGGACAGTGAGTTCTCCACCGGTCGCGGATACGGTGTTGAAAAGAGCAGATCCGGTGATGGTGATACTGCCGCCCCCGGCTTCTATAGAACCGCTGAATGAGGAATCTGTGGTTATAGAGGCGTGGCCGGAATCAAGCTTTTTAATCGTGCCGGAGCCGGAGATGAGTCCCCCGGAAAAATTGCCGACTGTTTCCAGGCTTGCCTGTTGCGCCAGGGTGATAGTATTGGATGCAGCATTCCCGCTCATGCTCACTGTGGCCTTATCTTGAACTTGCACACGGCCGGAGCCACTCAAGCCCTCGGCGAATTCCACCCTTCCGGAATGAGCAATGAGCGTGCCGTCATTGTGGAAGTGAATCACACCTTTGTTCAGGTCTGATACCCCGGTGAGTGTGGTAACTGATGCCTGAGCCCCCTCCTTGCCGATGTGAAGAATACCATCTTGCTCAATTTTGACTTGAAAGGTGCCGGTGGAAGGATTGCTCCATGAATCCGTCACAGACAAGGTAGCACCTTGCATAATCGTCAGGGTAGATGGAGAAGCTGCTACCGGTGAGGCTGTTTGGAGATGTGTTATTTCGGTGTTGCTTCCAGTGGCCAATTTTAATTCAAGTATTTGCCCGGCACCTAGGAACGTGTTGCCTTTTTCGGTTGTTTCTGCCACCCCCATGGTGAGCCGGGAGAGTTTATTGTGAGCTCCTTTTAGCACCATGGTGGCAGTTCCGTTGCTATTCACCCCAACGATGTTGAGCGTACTTGAATCTGCGCGAATGTTGCCCCCAATTTCTAATGTTTTGCCTTGATAAACTGCAATTTTGCTGTCGTTTATCAAGGTGATGTCTGCTGAGATATGCTGATTTCCTGTCAGGTACATCGCAGCATTGCGTGCGGCAAAAGAGGTGATGGCATCCGACTCCATACCCAGGAACATGTGTTTGACATTGTTGAGTGCATATTCAGAGTCAATTTCCAGAGATGCGCCGGAGAGGATGAGGGTGTCAACATCCAAGGTTGCTGAGCCGCTCAGGAGATATTTCCCTTCCGTCATGTAGAGAGATGCCGCTTGTACCATGGCACTATCCATAGAAATTGTGGAATCTCCGGATTCAGTGCGAAGCTGAATGTGGGACCCCTCTGAGAGGATATGAGAAAGGGGGCCGTTTACGGTATAAAGGTAGTTGCCGGAATCTGGTTGGTCCAATATGCCACTTGTTTTTTCCGGTACGGCGGAATAGGTGATGGGGGTGCCATCCGGGGCAACGGGAGCTTGCGAAAGGGTATCCCAAGTTGCTACCGGGGTGCTTGCTGCAGATGCTTTAGGGGTGGAATATACGCGTACATAGTCAATATCCAAATCTGCGCTGTCGGAGCTCAGGCTCGCTGTATCCGGTTCACCGGTCCAACTCCCGCCCAATTGCTGGTCAAGAAGCAGGTAAAACTTGCTGTTTTCATCAGCGAATGGCCAATAGGTGTAATTCGAAGCGTAAAAGGTACTTGTGCGGGTACCATCGATGAAAAAGGAGATGGAGTCGGGATTCCATTCTACACCGTAGGTATGCCAGTCGTTTGTGTTGCTGATAGGACTCACGCGGGATGGTGCAGCATCTGCAGTGCGGGAGTTGTTGTATAAATGCAGCGTTTGGTGAATCCTGCTTTCGTAATTGATATGCTCCATGATGTCAATTTCACCGCTGGCAAGCCAGCCTTTGCTGGTGGAGGGTACAGGCATGAGCCAGATAGCCGGCCATGCGCCTTTTGCACTGTCGAAGCGCGCGCGTACTTCCATATATCCGTATTGAAACGCGAATGTATCGTAGGTGAAAATGCCGCCGCAGGCAAAGGTATCCGCCTCACCTGTTTGGTCACTTTGGCTGGTGTAATCACCATACGCGCCTTTCAGGGATACATAATCAGTGCTTCCCGAGATGCCTTGGGTCACAAGCGCATCGTCCCTCGATTGGTACTTGCGCCAATCCGGTACACTTGCATTCAGATAATCAGTTTTGTTCCATTTTTCATCCCAATTGAGTTTGCCATCAGTGAAAGATGATGCAGCAAATTCATCATTGAACACAAGAGCCCAGTCGCTGTTGTAGCTCAGGGAAGGGAAAGCGGCAGCCAGGAAACCCAGCACGGCGAGGAATGAGTTTGTTTTGGGTAGTTGCATACTACTTCCCTTATGCCATGTTAGAAAAAGGTGGTCAATTAATGATAGATGTTGTACGGCTAATTATTGGAGGGTATAAAAACACCCCCCGCTCAGTTCCGAGCGGGGGGTGTTAAAAATGATTTGCTGTTCGTTATGCTGCCGGAGCGGGTTCCACAGCGGGAGCCGGAGCGGGTTCCACAGCGGGAGCCGGAGCGGGTTCCACAGCGGGAGCCGGAGCGGGTTCCGCAGCGGGAGCCGGAGCGGGTTCAGCAGCGGGAGCCGGAGCGGG
>JAFQGD010000030.1 GCA_017398355.1 Akkermansia sp.
CTTTTGGCCGCGCGGTGCGCGAGCCAAAAATTGCACGTGCGGTCCACCGCACACCGGCAAAACGCCTTCGCTCCTGTAAGGAGCGCGAAAATCGTCCTCCTACCATCTTCTCAGGTTGATTCGCAGGCCCCCCATGGCCTGCTCACCCCTCCGGGGCAAACACTCCCTACGGTCGCGTTTGGCTAATCCCCCTACAGGCCTTCGGGGGCTTTGTCGGACGATAGGTCCCGCGAGACCCGTCTTCGCTCCTGCGGAGCTACGCCGAGGCAGGGTAGATCGCCGCCAGGGTTAATGAAGCCCGCAAGGAGAAATCCTTGCGGCTCTTTTCGATTTTGAGCGCTTTGCTGTTTTTTTCTGTAGAAGAAGGATATTTTGGTGTGATGAGGAAGGGTAGGCGCATTTTAAGCTTGCAAAAGGTGGGGAAAGGCAATAAAAGAGAGGCATGGCTACAACAATAGAAAATCTTAAGATAGCAATTACGGGCGAGAGCAAGGCATGTGCCAAGTATTCTGCCTATGCCACGCGCGCAGCGCAGGAGGGGTACCCCCAAATTCAGAAGATGTTTGAGGCAGCGGCAAAAGCCGAGCGCATTCATGCCACCAATCACAACAAAGTGTTGGTGAAGCTTGGGTGCGAGCCTATCGAGCTGGATATTGAGATGCATGTGGGCAACACCATCGAGAACCTGAAGGATGCCAAGGCCGGTGAGATTTATGAATTTGCGGAAATGTATCCGCCGATGATTGAGGTGGCTGAGGCCGAGGGTATCAAGGACGCGGTGCGTTCGTTCACGTGGGCTAAGGAGGCTGAGAAGGGGCATGCCGAGTTCTATGGTGAGGCTTTGCGGCAGCTGGAAGCCGGCGAAAAGCTCAACCTGCCGGAGAAGTACTATGTGTGCCCGCTGTGCGGGGATACATTTGCCGCAGAGAGTGCCCCGGATAAATGCCCGGTGTGCAACCTGCCCAAAGCCAAGTATCTGGAGGTCTGATTCCTCTGACAAAAAGCTTTGAACAACACCACCTGTCGGATTCCTACCCGGAGTCCGGCAGGTGGTGTTTTTTAGTCTCAAGGTAGCCGGAAAAGCGCTGCCGGGGTAGAGGCCGGGTTCTAAACCTTATTTTTCAGGAATACCAAGAGAAGCATATGGATATATCAACACCTTACCTTGTGTTAAAAGTCTGCAATGCCCCCTGTGAGAAGACAATGATAGCCGATACAGAATGGGTTGCCGATGATTTAGATTGAAGACAGTAGCACGACGCAGGATTGGTGGGGGCGATTCCAGCGGATGGGGATACCGTTGGCAAGAAGATAATCGCCACCGATGGTGTGGGTGTGCAGCGGGCAGTGGTGGCCGGTTGCATCCGGCAGGAGCTCGGTGATGCGGTAGCGCGTGCCGGGCGCAATCCCGCGCAGGGGGATGCGGGTGTGTTGATCTGTGTAGGGGCGCTGGGTGGTGTAGGCCAGCAGGAGGGCTTGGGAGCCGTCTGTATAGAGCAGGGCGCAGTCCGGCCCTTCGTAGGGGGAGATGAGGCGGTAGAGCTCTCCCAGTTGGGTGAGGGGGCGCAGACGGTGTGCAAGGGCAATGCGCTCTTGGTATTCTTCTTTATCAGCAGGTGAGAGGGTGCGGGGATCCAGTTCCAGCCCGAGACGGCCGGCCAGGGCAACATCAAAGCGGAATTTGATGGAGGTGGTGCGCCCGGTGTAGAGGTTGGGGCTGGCGGTGACGTGGCAGCCGATGGCGTTGGCGGGGAAGATGTAGGAGGCAGCCCATTGCATGCGGAGGCGGTCGTGCGGGTCGGTGTTGTCGCTGAGCCAGAATTCCTCATGTAGGGCGGCGGCTCCGGCATCCATGCGCCCGCCACCGGCCGAGCAGCATTGGAAGGTGACGCGGGGGTGCCGGGCGCGTAGGGAGCGCATGTGGCCGTAGTAGCTGCGGATATAGTCGAAAGAGAGGTTGCCTTGCAGCTCCGGCGGGCGGTGGGCGGAGCCGGGATCAGATATTTTGCGGTTGCAATCCCATTTGATGTAGCTGATGCCGGGGTTTTCTGCCAGCAAGCGGTGGATGGGGGCGGAGATATCGGTGGCGGGTACATCCAGCACGAGCTGGTGGCGTTCTGTGCGCGGGGGGATGCCTTGAAGGTGTAGCGCGGCGGAGGGGGCTTGCTCGTAGAGCTTGCTGACGGGGCATACCATTTCCGGCTCTACCCAGATGCCGAAGTCGATGCCACAGGCGCGGGCATGTTCGGTGAGCGGGGTGAGGCCCCGGGGGAGTTTGCGGGTATCGGGCGTCCAATCGCCAAGGGAGCTGGTATCGTCATCACGCTTGCCGAACCAGCCATCATCCAGCACGAACATTTCTGCCCCCAGCTCTGCGGTGGCGGTGATGAGTTCGCGGATTGTTTGCTCGTCTACATCAAAGTGGACACCTTCCCAGCTGTTGAGCAGGGAGCGGCGGGTTTCCTCGCCATGGGGGATGATGCGGCGGCGCATGAGGCGGTGCAGGCAGCGGCTGGCATGCCCTGCTCCGCAGGTGCTGAGGGTGAGGATAGCCGGGGGGAGCTCCAGCTCGCTTTCCGCCTGCAAGAGGTAGGGGCTGTGGGCGAAATAGTGCCCCATGGTGAGCTGCAGGTGGCCATAGATGCTGCGTTTGAACTGCATGTGGTAGTTGCCGCTCCAGGCTAGGGCCGCGAGCAGGCAGGTGCCGTGTTCTTCGCTTGTGGGGGGTGAGCCTAATCCTAAGAGGAAAGCAGGCATGCCTTCCTGTGCAGTTTTAATGCCGGTGGAGGATGAAATAGAAACGGCATTGCCCGGGGCGATGTGCTGTTGTTGCAGGTAGTGTTCGCCGGACCACGAGCCGCGGAAGGCGGTGAGGTGGTAATCCGCCGCTTGCAGGGAGATGGCAGCACTGGCAGCGCGGAGCACTTGTAGTGCGCTATCTGTTTGGTTGCAAATGCGGGTGCGGAAGGTGTAGGTATCCTCCTCCGGTGCGCATTCGATGCAGCAGTGAACGGTGAGCCCCGGCCAGCGGGGATCTGCTAGGGTGGCGCAGAGGGTGTTTGCATCCGGCTGGCTGATGGGGGCACTCAGCAGGAGGTTCCAGCCCGTGGTGCCATCCGGCAGGCGGAGGTGTAGGGCGTATTCATCGCTGTAGTTGCCCCAGCGGGAGAGGGCGTCGAAATCTGTCGGGAGGAGGGGGAACTCGCAGGGCGGGTTTATCAGCGCATCATCTGCATGCGCCAATTTTGCCCCTAGGTAGGTGAGCATGAGCTTGCCTTCCGGGGTGGGGCGGAGGGTGAGTTGGGTGTGGCGGGTGCAAAGATGCCTGTGCGGAGAATGAGCGGGTTCCATTGCCGCGTATCATACCACGCCGTTTATGCGTTTTCAAGCGCTCTTTCTCCGGCTCATGGAGGGGGGAATGCCTAGTTTTTCGGCAGGAAGAAGCCGCGCTGCTTATCCGAGATGGGGAGGCCGGCAATGTGCATGACGTGGAGCATTTCTTCCCAGAGGCGGCGGCGCTCGGCCAGGTCGCTGGTGCGGAGCAGATAGCTGGGGTGATGGGTGACGATGACCGGGATGCCACAGAATTGGCCATTCATCTGTTGGTAGGCAGCGAGGGGTAAATCACCTTGCCGGAGCAAGCCTCTTGCCGCAATTACACCCAGCGCCACAATGACCTTGGGCTGCACAAGGCGGGCCTCTACCTCCAGCACGGAGGCGGAGAAAAGGATTTCTTTTTCGTTGGGCGGGCGGTTGTTGATGGTTTGGCGGGGGATGGCGGGGCGAAACTTAACCAAGTGGGTGATGTAGACATCTTGGCGGGTGAGCCCCATGGCCTTGAGCATGCCATCCAATTTGCCGCCGGCTTCTCCGCTGAAAGGGGTGCCGCTTTGCTCGTCCTGGTAGTTGGGGGCATCTCCCACGAACATGATACCGGCCTGCCGATTACCTGTGCCGAATACGGCGGTGGGGCGCAGGCTGCCGAGCTCACGCAGCGGGGTCCAGTTGGGGAGCATGCGCTGCATGTTTTGCCAGCATTCATCCGCAGTGTTGCCACCGGGGCGGAAGAAGGGGATATCCTCCTGCTGCATTTCCGGGGGCTGCTGCACCTCCTGCAGCGGGGTATTGAGCATGCGGCGCAGTTCGGTGGCATCTGTTTCCTGCGGTGGGGTTGGGGCCGCTTGCCGGGAGGGAGCGGCAGAAGGTGGTGTGCCGGTTGCTGCCGGGGATTGTGCCGGTGTTGCGATGCGGCCGTGGCGCGCAGCCAACATCCATTCCCGCAGGATGGGGCGGCAGTCTTCTGCTATGCCTACGCGTGCCACCCCCCGCTCTTGCAGGGTATGGAGATAGCCCAAGATGATGTCGCGCAGCGTTGGCATGTATGGGGGTGGGCGTTATTTGACCTTGAAAGTGCCTTCGCCCGTGGCGTAGTCGGCCGTGTCGCCTTGGCGTACGTAAGTGTACGAGCCGGAGGAAGCAGAATCAAATGTCAGGGTATATGTTTCAAGAATCCCGGCGGGGGTGGAAACCGTGATGATGCCTTGGTTTTTAGCTTTGTGGGTGTATGCAAGCACTTGGGTTTGCGTGCCGCTATTGCGGGTGGAAATACCTTTGGCGGCAAAGGATAAAGCATCGTTGTGGCTTTCTGCGGTACCCTTGGCATCTTTTCGGTTTCCGGAGAAGGTGATAACCTTATCTGCCATGTTGGTGGTAGCATAATCTCCGGTGAAGAGGCCTGTCACATTCCCGGTGACAGAGGAGGTAGCTTCCCCCAGAGCTTTCACACCGGCAGCCGTGGCGACCACGGTGGAGGTGATACAGGAGCTCAGCCCTAGGCATATCAGGGAGCCGGCGGTAAGAGTCAGCTGCATTTTCATGCGCGGAATCCTATCACAAGTTATTTGATTGTCAAGCTCAGAAGCTTCTTGCCATATGGTGGGTGCTAGGGTACAATGCAAGGGATGAAACGGACAATTATCATCTGCGGAGCTATGTGGCTGGGGGCAAGTGTTGCGGCGGTAGCTATGCCCGATGCGTGGGAGTGGGCCACGGAGAGCCCGTTCTTTGCCGCAGCTGCCACCAATAAGCCGGAGGCGGTAGAAGATTTGCTGTGGATGCTGGAGCAGGGGGCAGACCCGAATGAGCGCTTGCAGGGGTATACGCCGTTGATGGTGGCGGCAGAGCGGGCAAATATACCGGCCATGGAGCTGCTACTGTACGCCGGGGCGGATGTAAATGCGCATACGCCTGAGGGGGAGACGGCTTTGAGCGCCGCAGTGCGCCGAAATCCTCTTGCGGTGGAATACCTGCTGAGCCGGGGGGCGGCCATACCGGAGGAGGGGAGCCCCGCGCACCTCGAGCTGCTGGAGCAAACCCTCCGTGGCAAAAAGCGTAGTCTTGAGCTCTTGCTGCAGGCCGGCCTTGCCCCCGATACGCGCTTGGAGGACGGAAGCACACTGCTCATGAGCGCGGTAGCCAATGAACGCGTGGAGATGGTGCGCTTGCTGTTGGCGGCCGGCGCCGATGCGAATGCGACCACCCCATCCGGGCGCACAGCGTTGAGAAGCGCCATGCTGGGGCGCGTGGTGGGCAAGGCAGAGGAAGCACGCCTGGAAATGATGCGCCTGTTGTTGGAAGTCGGGGTAGACCCCCTGCGTAGCGTGCTTGGCAGCAATGCGTTTCACGCCGCCGCATGGGGCAGTCGGGCGCAGGCATTGTTTTTGCTTGCAGAAAAATGCCCGCAGGGATTAGAAGTGGCAGATGACCAAGGGAGAACCCCGCTGATGATTGCGGCGCAGGCGGGAGACGAAGAAACGCTGCGTATGCTTTTGGCCTTGGGTGGCAACGCGAGCGCCCGGGATAGCAAGGGCAATGGTGTTTTGGCCTATGCGGCACGGAGCCGGCATGGGAGCGTAGCGCGCATGCAGATGCTTGTGGAGCATGGTGCCAGCTTGGATGCGGATGGCGACTTGGCCTTGGTTGCCGCCAGCCAAAGCGGCACTCCAGAGGCCGTGCGCTGGCTTTTGCAAGCCGGTATGGATGCCCGCGATACGGTGGGTAACTCCGGCAACACCTTGCTACACGTGGCAACTCACAATGAACATGGTGGCGTGGTAGAAGCTCTCCTCCAAGGGGGGGCAGAGGTCAATGCTAAAAATGTGGTAGGCCACACCCCGCTGCACTTTGCCATGACGGGCCTGAACCCCAACCGCTGGCACGTCATCAGCGTCTTGCTGCGGGAGGGGGCAGACCCCTACCTGTGCAACAATTTTGACCAGAACGCGATTGAATGGGCCACGCCCGAAATCCGGGAAAAACTGCTGAAATTGCTGAAGATTGAGCCGAAAGAGCCGCAAAAGACTGATTCAGCAGACTAAACAGGGTGCAAAAGTGCCGTCTCTTGCGCGTATAAACGTGATTCTATGGGGCTTTTGCCTTTACAAAAGACATACAATATAGTAAGCTACAATCCGCATGAACACGGAAATTCTTCAGAAAGCTGCCAATGAGGCCAGAGGACTTGCCATCGATGCAATTTTCGATAAGGCATCCGGCCACATGGGCTTGCCGCTCGGCTGTGCAGAAATTGGTGCTGTGCTTTACGGCAATCTGCTCAATATCAACCCATCAGAGCCACGTTGGCTCAACCGCGACCGCTTTGTGCTGTCCGGCGGCCATGGTTCCATGTTCCTGTATGCATGGTTGCATCTGAGTGGTTATGACGTGACCATGGATGATGTGAAGGCGTTCCGCTCCAAGGGTGCGCGCACGCCCGGTCACCCTGAAATCAACTGCTGCCCGGGTGTGGAATGCACCACCGGCCCGTTGGGGCAGGGCATTGCCAATGCAGTGGGTTTCGCTATTTCTGCCAAGCATGCCGCTGCTCGCTACAACACCCCCGAGCACGAGATTTTTAACCAGACCGTCTTCTGCTTGGCCGGCGACGGCTGCATCCAAGAAGGTATTTCCCGTGAAGCCGCTGCCATTGCCGGCACTCTTAAGCTGGATAACCTCATCCTCATATACGATGCCAACGGCATCACGCTTGATGCTCCCTTGGAGGTGACGCAGGTGGATGATATTGCAGCTTGCTTCCGCGCCCAAGGGTGGGATGCCGTGAGCATTGACGGCAACAGTCTGGAGCAAGTGGAAAATGCTGTGCGCGCTGCTCGCTTGGAGAAGAATGGCCGCCCCAAACTCATCATTGCCAATACTGTGATTGCCAAGGGTGTGCCCGGATTTGAAGGCACGACCAAGGGCCACGGCGAAGGTGGCGCCAAGCTGTGGGCAGAGGCTCACGCCAACTGGGGCTTGCCCACCGATCAGCGCTACTACGTGTCTGAAGAGGTGCGTGCCTACATGGCCGGCCTGAAAGCTGAACGCGAGGCCGCTTACGCCGAGTGGAAGTCTGTGTATGATGCTTGGCGCGCCACATACCCCGACAAAGCGGCCGAGCTTGACGGCGGCATTGATTTGGCTGCAAACGGTTTGGACCCCGTGAAAGGTAGCAAAATGATTCCCGCCTTCGCGGAGGGGGCCAAGCTGGCTACCCGTGCTTCCGGGGCAGAGGCTGAGAATGCTTTGGCAGATGCTTGCCCTGCTTTCCTTTCCACAAGTGCCGACCTCTTCTCCTCCAACAAGAACTACCTCAAGAACGGTGGTGATTTCTCCGCCCAAAATTATGCCGGGCGCAATTTCTGGTTCGGTATTCGCGAACACGCTATGGCTGCCATTTGCAATGGCATGGCATACGATGGCCTCTTCCGCGTGTCGGCCGGCACCTTCTGCGTGTTTGTTGACTACATGCGCGCTTCCATCCGTGTGGCGGCTCTTTCCCATCTGCCTGTGACTTATGTGCTCACACACGACTCCGTAGCTGTGGGCGAAGACGGCCCCACCCACCAGCCGGTGGAGACGGTGACTGGCCTGCGCGTCATCCCCAATTTGGATGTGGTGCGCCCCGCAGATGAAGAGGAAGCTGCCGGTGCTTGGCTTTGCGCCATGGAGCGCAACGATGGCCCCACCGCCCTCATCCTGACCCGCCAGAATGTACCCAGCCTCACCGCTTCCGTACCCGGTATGAGTGCTGATATGCGCCGCGAAGGTACCCTCAAGGGCGCGTACGTTGCGCTCAAGGAGCAAACGGAGCAACCCGGCCGTATCATCATTGCTTCCGGTTCCGAAGTTTACTTGGCTTTGGAAGCTGCCAAGCAGCTTGGCCCGGATGTGCGCGTGGTCTCCATGCCCTCCATGTGGCGTTTCAACCGCCAGAGCGCAGAGTACCGCGAGAGCGTGCTGCCGGCCGCTTGCGTGCGCCGTTTGGCCGTAGAGGCCGGCAAGTCCGACCTCTGGTACCGCTATGTGGGCCCGCAGGGGGCTATCATCTCCATCGATGATTTCGGCTTCTCCGCCCCCGGCGATGTGGTGCTGCATGATTTAGGCATGAACGTGGAAAACATCATCGCCCATGCCAACGCTATCTAAGTAAGCGTCCCCTATTTCAAACTAGTTCAGATGACTACCCGCCGGATTGCTCCGGCGGGTAGTTTCGCATGGTACTGCCGGCGAACTATTTTTTGCCGGTCATAGGGCTCCGCTTGTTGCTTTATCCCGTATGTAAGCAAGGCCTCCCATGGTATGAAACAATGACTTTCTGAAGAAGCCTCCCGCGTCTCGATAAATTGGAATATCTTTGTAGATTTGTTTGCGAGCCATCTGCGCGTCAAAATTCACTTTGGTGCTCTTTTTGCTTAAACTTTGGAGCATGCATTCAGATGCGGGACTCGGGACAAAGCGAGACCGAGCACAGGCAAACAGAAAGCAGCTGCACAGGGCAGCCCAAGAAGCATTGAAAAAGATGTAGAAAGCAGTATAGTGTTCCGTGGATAGCCTACTCACCCCGGTGCCTAAGAGATGCTTCATGTATGGCCTCTGCCGGGGCAAGCGGTATATGCCCGGTGCGTTTGAGGAGAGGGGATGGGGCAGATTTTATGCGGATATCAAGGGCTACTAGGTTTCGTGGAGCCGTAGGATTTTTCCCCTCGGTTCAAATAATCAAGTTGTTGATAGCCTGTTGGGACTTGTCAACGGGAAAGCTTTTGCAGGTGCAGCAGGTAGATATTAAGCGCTTTTTGGGGAGTAGGCGGTATGTTGACGTCACGCGTATGTGGGGGCGGAGCCGGTGAGGTCGGCTTTTGTTGCGTATCTTGGGTGGTTGTGGTAGTGGAGGTTGTTTCCTCCTGTGGCGTATCTGTTTTTGGTGGCTCTTCTGAAGCTGTATGTGTTTGTTTCTCCTCTGGTGGCTCTGGTGGGCAAATCTGTGCAATTTGTTTGGGTGTTGGCCATTCGGAGCGTTGTGTGGGGAAGTCTTTGGGGCTGCTTTGCGGTATTTTATCAAGCGTGTATTTGCGGTTAGGTATCCCGAGCACCCCGACATTATTCATCCCGGTAGTACCATACACGACTTTTGTTTGTTCGTTCATGCGGTATATCTCATCCAGCTTGGATAATTTAAGCGCCAGACGAAGTGTTTTGGGGGGTATGTCGCGGCGTTTCACAAACGCCTCATACGGCGGGTAGATATCTCGCATTTTTATGTCACTGCCGAACTTGTGAACAATGGGAGATTGTGCAAGGTGTGTGGAGAGGATGAGGGTGGAGGTAGAGTCTTCTCCTAAGCTAAAGGTAATCCCCTGGCGGTTCCAACTAACGAACTTAAAATGGTTGGCTTTGTTGTTGGTTTGGTAATACATGCCTGCCATGATGCCAAGGGTCGTGAAGGGTAGTTTGTTTTGTTCTTCTATTTCGCTATCGGTAAGGTTGTGTATTTTATCTGAGATGAGGGGTACACAATCCCGGAATAAGATGTATTTGTTGAAAAGGATGGCTTTGTGGTATAATTTTTCTCTGTCGGTATGTTGGGTTTCATACTGCATGTGCAGGATTTCTGCCAACTTTACTGCATTGCGCGTGGCTTGGGTAAGAACGATGGCCAGCGCTACATGGTCGTACTGATCATAGAAGCATACAACCGAAGAGCCATTGATTTTCAGGGTGTAATATGCCTGGGCCGGGTATTTGATAGCATCGGGAAAGAGCTTTTCAAATTGGCTGCAGGAGATGGGGGCAAACTGTGCAGGAATTTCAGCGCTCTTCTCTTCTTCGGCGGGAGCATCCGGCTCCGCAGCACAGCAAAGCCCCGCAAAGGCAACGGCCATTGCGACTGCTGCTCTCAGGTGATGAAGCGGAGAGAGAAGCATGCTACCCCCCACAGGCTCATTTGCGGTTGCGGTATGATTTGACAAGCTTGCGAATGTGCTTTTCCATGCGCGGGAGATGGCTCAGGATGCTTTTTGCCAAAGCAAATTGGTTGCGGGCGCGGATGAGGTTATGTTGGGGCTTCTCCACGCGGAAATACTTGTCGCCATCAATATAATCTGTGAGGAAACGAATGCCGATTTCCGTAGTAATGAGCCAGCCGGAGAAGGCGAGGAGGTCTATTTCCTCTTTGGTGAGGAAGCTGTGTGCGGCGTCCAAGTAGCCTTCTGCCAGTGATTCGAAGAAAGGCATTTGCAGGCTGACCTTGGAGAGGTCCTCTTCATCCTCCTCTGCCATGCAGGTGGCTGTACGCACCATGTCCCCGAAATCGTAGAGCGCCAAGCCGGGCATGACCGTATCCAAGTCGATGACGCAGACGGCGCAGTCCGTCTCTTCATCCAGCATCACGTTGTTGATTTTGGTGTCGTTGTGGGTGATGCGGGTAGGCAGTTTGCCTGTTTGCTGCAAATCAACGAGTTTGCTTAAATTGGGGGCCCAGTCCCGGAGGAGCTTTAATTCTTCTTCGCAGTCTTTCACGCGCCCCAAGGGGTCTTGTTGCACACTGGAAAGCAGCGCTTCGTAGCGTTTGGGGGTGTGGTGGAAATCCGGGATAGATTCGCGGATGTCCTCCGGGTTCATGTCGGAAATGAGCTCTTGGAATGAGCCGAATGCAAAGCCTGCCTGGTATGCTTGGCGTGTATTTTCAACAACATCGTACGTGTGGGTGCCTTCAATGTTGTTGTAGCAGCGCCACATGCCGCCTTCTTCCGGCAGGTAGATGTAGTTGCGCCCGCCACGGGCCGGATAGAGGGTGAGTGTTTGGCCTGCCGCATCCCGGCGGCAGCGCAATATCTTCCATGTGATATGGCGCGTCACCTTTTCTACATTCTTCATTACCAAGGCCGGATCCTTGAAAACGTAGTCGTTGATGCGCTGAAGAATGTAGCGCTCTTCCCGCCCATCATCCGTGCGGTAGCAAGCTCGGTATGTGGTGTTGATGTGGCCGTTGCGAAGTTCTTCTCCGTAGAGGAATTCGCCGTTGATGGCAAATTGATCACCAATGTGCGCGATGCGCTCGGCCGAGGGGCCTTCCGATACTTTTTTTGCCGACATGATGATGGAAAGGGGGAGAGGGGTGTATGTTAAAGCGGCTGGTACCTTAGTCTGTCAGCTGAATGCTGAGCATGCGGAGCATATCGCCCTTGGGGGCTTTGACGACAACCGTAATTTGCGCTTGGCGATTGGAAACGACGAATTTGGACATTTTGATACGCTTGACTTCTTTTTCGCCCGGTTGTTTCGCATTGAGCATGTAAGCTACGACTTCGCCATTTTCGCCGCTGTACGACCAAGAGTTGTTCTTGGTAATACCTTCGCTGCGCTTGAATGGCTGGATGTTGCTGATTTTCTTATCGGAGAAATCACCTGCTTTCGATGTGACCATTTGAAGCGGGGCAGAAGAGAAGTTGATGAGGTGAATGCCCTTGGCCGGGAAATCACTCTCGCTCATAAAGAAAGTCTGAGATTGAGAGGGTTTTTCCCCGGGAACCACGATGCAAAGGCCATTGGAACCCACAGATGCAGGAATATCAATGGTCAAGACAGGCGGTGTGGTGGGTTCGACGTTGGCTTTGGGCTTGCCCTTGGCATCCGTCACTTCTGCAGCTGGGTCCTGATCCCAGAAGCTAACCTTGTTGCCGATGGGCTTGATGCGGGGGCTGGGTGTGCGGCCGCCGATGCGGACGGACTTGAACTCTTTCCCGGCCTGATAGTAGAGCGGGCTGGGAAGCTTGGCGTTGCCGGGGGAGCAAACAACGAATCGGATGCCGGTCTTGGGGGTGGCCTCAGCATCTTTTCGGGCAGAGGATTGAGCATTTGCCGGAATCAGGGCGAGAAGAGCCACTGCGAGCAGGGAAATAATCTTGCGTGTCATGGTATAGAAAACGATTTTTCTCTTCCCGCATTATATCAAGACTTCTCTCTCATGCCAAGAAGAAAATATGGTGAACACAAATGATGAAATATGTAGATTGTTTTGCGAACCGCATTTTGAGCCCGACGTAGGGAGGGCAGAACTATCTATAGCCTTCCGGGCTCAAAGTTCCGCGGGCTTTCAGCCCGCACAATGGTCGTTTATCGGGAATTTTGCGCAAACTTAGGGGACGTGTGCGGATGCGGGGAGGCGTGGGTTAGTAGTCGAAGGTGTCGTCTGCGGAGAAAGAGTCCGGCGATATGTAGGGGACAGTTTGTGTCTTGATAGATAAAAAGTTTGGTGGGAGGTTGTCCTCTGTGATAAGGAGGTGGGGTGTGCAGGGGACGGAGTGCTGCGCCGGGGCGCCCAGAGCTCGCGAGGGTGCCACCATGATTGTTTTGCCAGCAGCTTGGATAGCTGCTTGAGCCCAGCGGGCACGCAAAGCACTGTGATAGGCGATTTGGGTAGGGGAAATGGAAGGCGGGGAAAGAATGGCTACATCAATTTTCATGTTTTGGCGGGCCCATTCATCTTCCAGCAGTTTTTCTTCTTTTACGAGTGTGCCGCCGGTGCAAATGATTGTTTGGGGCGTAGCGGGTGGCGCCAAGGCGCGCATGATATCGGGGGAGTTGGTAAGGATGCTGCAAGGGTGTTCTCCTAAGTGGGCTAAGATGGCCATGGCGAGCACGCCCGGCTCTAAGAATATGGTGGCGTGGGCCGGGATGTGGGGGATAAGAGCGATGGCCAATTGGCTGTCTAGCCGATGGGTGGGGCAGGAGGCATTGTTGGCCACCGGGGGGATGTAGCGAGCCCCGCCGTGGACGCGCTGCAGGAGCCCCAGTTTTTGGAGGGTGACTAAATCGGTACGGATGGTTTCATCCGTCACGCCGAGTTCACGGGCGAGATGAGCTGAGCGGATGTGTTTGCGCTGCTCCAGAAGACGCAGGATGTAGCGTCTGCGCTCGTGAGCCATGTACATGATAGGATTTTATCAGGGATGAAGGGAGGCTGTATAATTTTGCAGGTGCGTGGCAAGATTGCGGCAGGCATCTGCCAAGGCTTGGCGGCAACTGACCGGCAGCACACGGCAGTAGTCTGCCAAGGTTGCAAGGCGATTGCAAAGTGAAATGCTGCGGGTGGAGACCATATCCATGGGGTATTGTTCCTGCATGGTGAGGAGGATAGTGGCCAAGATATTGGAAACCAAGGAGGCGTAGTTTTTCAGGAAAAGGTCTGCCTTGGGGTTGGCTTCCGATGGTGAAAGCGCGGGCAGCAGCTTGTCTTGTATCAGCGCGGTGAGGCGGGAGGTCTCTGTAAACAGCGGGTGTTGCATAGCGCGCTGTACCATCTGGCGGTGCTCCGCCGGGATGAAATCAAATACCTCGTTGCAGAATCGGGATGCTTCCGGATTGGGGGGGAGGTCTGCTTCTTCTTCCGCCGCTTCCTGTTGCAAGTATTCCAAACGGTCCAGCACGTAGGCGGCAGAAAGATTGCCGTGCTGGGTGTTGGCATATTTCTCGAAAACAGTGGGGCAGATGGCGATGTATGCCTCTGCTTCATTGAGGCAAGTATCCCATGCGCAAGCTGGGAAATCTTCTCCCAAACCGGTGATGGCCGGTCCGCGGAACTTGCTCACGTTGGTCACGATATGGTGGCGGAAGGCCTCCATGTTGAACAAGTGTTGGGTGTTGTCCTCTTCCCAAGAGGCCTCCCACTGGGGAAGGGTGGTGGTGAAGCTGAAGTGGGAGCTCTCAATGAGGAAGCGGATTTCCCCACCGGAGAAAAACTCTATGTAGAGCGTGTTGTTGAGAGACTTTCGGTTGTCTTGGTCTTTGCAGCGGCGGGAGAGGGTGATATCTCCCAGGGTCATTTGGAGGCCGGGGCGGCGCATATCCCGCAGGATGTCCGGTTCACTCCCCATGGAATCGGCGGCAGCATGGTTGGTAAATTCCACGCGGCAGCCGGCAATGTCTCTCCGGCAATTGCCTACAAGTTCATATTCCACGGGCTCGCCCCCATCCACGCACCAAAGGTGGAGGGTCGTGATGCCGCAGCGCGTGTTGTCGATAACACCGCGGGCTATCAGGGGTGAAATGGTGGCGAGCATGTAGGTGGAAAAATCAGATGGTAGGTGTGTAGGCCGGGGCGGGCAGGGTGTTTGCCAATTGCGCCACGGCTTCGGGTGCATTCATCAGTTCTACAACGGCATCCCAGCGGCCAAGCATGAGTGCTTCCCGCGGTTCTGCCGGCATGCGCACCGGAATGCTGCATGTAGCAGAGGAGACGGTCATTTTCTCCAAGTTCAGCGTCCACTCTGTATCAGGTACTTCTGTGGTTATTTTGTTGAGTGTAGCCAAATCTGCCTGTGAAGCACAGACGCAAGGAAGGCCAATGCCGGAGCTGTTGCCGAAGAAGATTTCTGCGAACGATTCTGCGACAACGGCGCGGATGCCGGAGCGCTTGATGGCTTGGGGAGCGTGCTCTCGGGAGGAGCCACAGCCGAAGTTCTCTCCCCCGATGATGATGGCTGCACCGGCGTGTTGCGGGGCATCAATGGGGTGGCCCTTGGAGCTGCCGTCGGCGTTGAAGCGTTCATCGTAGAACATGGTGCCGGCCAACTCATCGAAGGTGACGCACTTGAGAAAGCGTGCCGGAATAATGCGGTCGGTATCCATGTCCGCACCGGGTACCGGTACGGCTTTGCCGGAAATGGTGATAATTTTGTTGAGAGGCATATTGAACTGAAAGTTGGCAGGTTATTGGATATCGAATACCTCGCGGGGGTCGGCTACCGCGCCGGTGATGGCTGCGGCTGCGGCCATGAGGGGGCTCATCAGCAGTGTGCGACCGGTGGGGCTGCCTTGGCGGCCTTTGAAGTTGCGGTTGCTTGTGCTGGCGCATATTTGGTCTCCCACCAGCTTGTCCGGGTTCATGGCCAAGCACATGGAACACCCGGCCAAGCGCCATTCGAAGCCGGCTTCGCGGAAAATATCCGCAATGCCTTCTTTTTCGCACTGTATGGCAGTCATTTGTGAACCGGGTACGGCCAAGGCTTTGATGCCCGCTGCCACTTTTTTGCCACGCAGCAAAGGTGCCACTGTGCGGAAATCTGTGATGCGCCCATTGGTGCAGGAGCCGATGAAGACGACGTTGACGGGCAGGCCTTTCAACGGCTCACCGGGGGTGAGTTTCATGTACTCAAGTGCCGTAGTGTAAGCCTTGCGTGTTTCTTCATCCTTGGCTTGCTCCGGGGTGGGTACTGTGCCGGAAATGCCGATATTCATATCCGGGGAAATGCCCCACGTGACGGTGGGTTCAATTTCATCTGCGGGTATGATGACCACGTCATCATACTCTGCATCTGCATCACTGGCAAAGCTCTTCCAACGTGCAACGGCGGCCTCCCAGTCTGCGCCCTTGGGTGCATAGGGGCGGTTTTTGAGGTAGGCAAAGGTTGTTTCATCCGGGTTGATGTAACCGCAGCGGGCCGCACCTTCAATCGCCAAGTTGCAGAGGGTGAGTCGGCCATCCATATCCATCTTTTCAATGGCAGAGCCGCCGAATTCATAGGCATATCCCAAGCCGCCATCAGCGCCGAGTTTGCCGATGATGTGCAACGCGACATCCTTGGCCGTCACGCCGGGGCGCAGGGTACCCTCTACGCGGATGTTGCGCACCTTGAGGGGGCTCATGGCCAGTGTTTGAGTGGCAAGCACATCTCGCACCTGTGTGGTGCCTATGCCCATAGCGATGCTACCCACTGCACCATGTGTGGCGGTGTGAGAATCGCCACACACAATCGTCATGCCGGGTTGGGTAATGCCAAGCTCCGGGCCGATGGAGTGTACAATACCTTGGTTGCCGGAGGGAAGGTCAAAAAGGCGAATGCCATTGGCATTGCAATTGCTACGCAGGGCGCTCAGCATTGTTTGTGCGCGGGGGTCTGCCAAGGGTTCAGCTTGGTTATCCGTGGGGATGATGTGGTCTACGGTAGCAAAGGTGCGTTCGGGGTGTAGCACCGGTAGTCCCAGCTCCCGCAGCATCGCAAAAGCCTGCGGGGATGTCACCTCATGAATGAAGTGCGTGGCGATGAAAAGCTGTGTGCGCCCATCCGGCAATATGCCGACGGTGTGCGCTTCCCATACTTTTTTGTAGAGTGTCTTGCCCATATTCGTTCGATTGTTTGAATTCTACCATGTGGGGAGCGTTGCGTCAAGATGCGGAGAGTGTCTCGCGCACCTGCATGACAGGGAATTTTGGTGCTTCCCGCTCAATGCGCAGATACGGTGGGGGCCGGCGATTGCCACGGTGCACCAAGCTGGAGCGTTTGCGCATGATGAGTATGCTTTTTTTGCGTGGGGTGGCAAGCGGTGTGTCAAAAATTGGATTGACATCAGAGAATGCAGGATGATATAAGAATATCGCCCGTGCCTGAGGTGAATGGAACGGGCGGTCTTATGCTGCAAAATGTTGGAAGAAAGGTGGTAACTTAGGATGAAGACGAATACGGAAGTGAAAAAAGAGGTGTGTGTGTTTACGTGTACTCCCAAGATGTGCGTATTAGCGGCATTGGGGTATATGGCAATGAGTGTGTCTGCTTTCCTGATAGGGTGGTTTGAGTGTTATGTATCCCTTCCGGTGTTGGCGTGTCTGTGGTATAGCATCTGGAAATTGGCGAGAAAGAAGGATATAGTGCATGATGAAGGGTGGCAGTTGAGTATTAAGGATGTAGTGCAGTGGGGGCTGTTTGTTGTTTTTGCCGGTGCGTGTTTGTATGCTACGGGGATATGTGGCGGAGTGGAAACGCATCCGGACTATTCAAGTTTTCGGTATGCTTGCTACCATAATTTGATTGATGCGCCCTGGCCGGTTGTTTTGCCGAACGGCAGGGAGTTTTCATACTATGTGAGTGGGCTGTGTGTGCCGGCAATGTGTTCGCGCTTAAGTGATTCTCAAGAGGTGCAGCAATGGATATTGTTTGTGTGGGCATTGGTGCCGATTGTCTTGGCATTTACTCTCATGTTTGTGCAGATGCGGCGGGTTTCATGGCTGCTGGTTGCGATAGGTTTGTTGTTGCTGACACCATTTGAAAGGGAGTGTTCAGTAGAATGGGTGGCAAAGGCCTATAACGTGGCGTGCTTCCATTTGTTCGGGGATGAATGGAACGCCCGGTATATATGTGGTAGATTGCTGGGTATGGGGAATAATTTACCTGCGTTGCTTGCCACGTCGGTTCCCATGTTGGTTTGTGTGTTGGTTGTTGTTTATAAACAACATGTGGCGTATGTGGTACCTTTGGCGGTATCGATGTTGGCATGCATTTCCCCCATTGGTGCCGTGGCCATTTTTCCTGTAGCTTTGATGGTGTATGTGCAGGGGCTGTGCAACAGGAAGTTCACCTGGCGACAAGCAATCATAGGGTGTGTGCTGCCTGTGCTCATGAGCGTATTGTGGCTTTTGTATTTCGCTCGCAGTGAATCAGAAACGTATATAGGGCCCGTATGGGGAATCTGGAAATGGGAGTCTTTTATGGCGTATTACATCCCAGCACAAGTGTTTTTGCTGGTGTTGACGGGGCATTTGTTCTGGAAGTACAGAAGAAATGCTGCGTTTATGGTAGTGCTGCTACTTCTTTATTTTGTGCCTTGGGTGTACATGGGGTCGCAATTAAAACATGGGGGGTACAATGAGCTTTGGTTCAAGGGAGAATCAGCTTACGTGGTAGTGTTGGCGTATTATTTGGTGCGCGCGTGGAAAGAGCTGCCCAAGGTGGTGCGCCTGTTGTGGCTTTCATGTGCCGTGATACCACTTTGCGCCATGTGGAATACTTTCTCCCAGTTCGATGCAAACAAAAATGTAGAAGATAAGTGGAATGGGCACTTGTACCACCCGGGGTATCATTTTTTGAATCAGAGCACGCCGCCGTGCAAGGACCCCGCTCTTTCCGGCATTTTGTTGCGAAAGGGTGGGGCATCCGAATGGCAATTCCCGGGCATGATTTTGCCCAAAGCGCCGGGGTGTGATTATACGCGGCCTGTCGTTCCTGAGAAGTGAATGGCGGCTCCATTAGCAGCTGCCTTTGAGAGGTGGGTGCAAATTGAGTAGGGGGACTTTCGTCCCCCTCTCACACCACCGTACGTGCCATTTATGGCATACGGCGGTTTCCAATCAGCGTTTGAGGAGTTGATAAAACGAGATATATCCCTCTGCTCGCAGCCATGCGTTATCCATGCA
>JAFQGD010000031.1 GCA_017398355.1 Akkermansia sp.
CCCATTGTTATCAAACTGCTTGCTATTGTTAATCCATTCCTCAAGCGCTTCTTTCTGTTGATTCCTGAAACCATTTTCACCTGGTAGCGGTTTTGTCACCCATTTTGACAACCCTTTTGCCCAGTTATCCGCAAGCTCCTGCGGGGTGTAGGGGCGCGTGCCGTTCAGGTCTGTGCTGATAACCTTGCCGTCCCTCACTTCCATAAGCGCACCCATTTGCTCACATATGGCCTCCACCACCTTGTCATCCAGGTGGCTCACATCTGCCTCCAGATGGTCATTCAGAGAGGTGCGCGCTGCTTCCGTCAGCTTGCGGCACAAAATCCGGGCAATATAGCCAACAAATCCACATCACCCTCTGGTAGTATTTTCCTGTCCTGATGCAGACTTGACAGGGTGAGATGGATGGCTTATGATGAGAGAAAAGGAGGCGGTATGCAAGAATTAGTAGAATCAATAGGGAAATATCTATTGGCGGTGACTACGCCGTTGATTCGCCAGCCGGAGAAGGCAGAATTGCGCGTAGCAAGTGCCCCTGCCGGGGACATGGTGCGCTTTCGGTTGGTGCTGGAGCAATCAGATGTAGCGCGGGTGATAGGTCGCAATGGCATGACAGCTTCGGCCATACGTTCGCTGGCAAAATCTGCAGGCGAGAAGCGCGGAGTAAAAGTAGTGGTGCATATCCTTTCGCGGGAGGAAGCAGAGGCCGCAGCCTGATCCCGGAAAGGATATTGTTATTGTACAGAGCCAGCTCATGCAGGAGTTGTTTCCAGTATCATCCGGAGGCCTAGCCGTACGGGTATTGATGGATGGTATGGATGATATGGTGTTTGATTATGCCGTACCGGCAGAGATGGCAGATACCGTGCAGCGTGGAAGCCGGGTGGAGGTACCGCTGCGCAACAGAACAGCCACGGGAACGGTCATTGCTTGGTGCAAGCCCGGGACGGCCGGTTGGGGTGGCAAATTGAAGCCGCTGTTGCGGCCGGTGGGGAGCGAGCCAGCTATTTCTGAGCGGCTGATGGAGCTGGCCGAGTGGGCTGCGCGTTACTATGCAGCGCCACTGGAGCAGATGGTGCGGTGCATTGTGCCGGAATCCGTGCGGCGAGAGAAGCATGAGGAGAAGACGCGTAAAGTGGTGGTGTTGCAGGATTGGCCGGATGATGCGGCGATGAACAAAATCAATGCGCGAGCACCACGACAAGCTGCTATTTTACGTTATTTGCATGCAGATGAAAGCAAACGCGCGACACTTAATGATTTAGGGGGGGGCGCAGCACTAGCTCCCAGCCGAGCATTGGAAAAACGTGGACTCGTACGAATTGAGGAAGAACAAGTTCACAGAGACCCGGCAGGGAGTGAAACATTTACCCTAAGCAGGCCACTAGAACTGAATGAGGAGCAAGCACAAGCCCTAGTGGCGATATGTGATACATTTGACCGAGGTGAAAGCAAGCCGATGCTCTTGCAGGGAGTGACAGGCTCCGGCAAAACGGAGGTGTACCTACAGGCTGCAGCACACGCATTGGCACAGGGAAAAGGTGTTCTGATTTTGGTGCCGGAAATATCGCTGACTCCGCAGACAATGGCGCGCTTTAAGAGCAGATTTGCAGACATGCCCGGAGCGGTTGCCATTTTGCACAGTGCGATGAGTGATGGGGAGAGGTTTGATGAGTGGCACTCCATCCACCGTGGCCGAGCTCGCATAGCGATTGGCCCACGCTCTGCGGTTTTTGCACCGGTGCGCAACCTAGGACTCATTATTGTGGATGAGGAGCATGACTCCTCCTACAAGCAGGAAAGTGCCCCTCGCTACCATGGCCGAGATTTGGCGGTTTTACGCGCTAAGTTGGAAGGCGCTGCCATTTTGCTGGGGTCTGCCACCCCCTCGCTGGAATCCCTCCACAATGTGGAGTTGGGTAAATATACAATGCTGCGCATGGATAAGCGAGCCGATGGGCAGCGCTTGCCCCTGACCCGCGTGTTGGATATGCGCAGCGAGCCAAAGGATAAGCGCTATCTGGGTATCTTATCGGAGAAACTGCGCATGGCAATAGAGGAGCGCCTGCACAAAGGAGAACAAGTAATCTTGCTGTTGAATAGGCGCGGATTTGCCCGCTCTTTACAATGCCCGGATTGTGGCCTTGTCATCAATTGTGAGCATTGTGCCCTCCCCCTTACCTATCATTTACCGGAAAATAGGTTGGTTTGTCATATTTGCGGTTACCGAGCCGTGGTTCCCAAGCGTTGTCCGGAGTGTGATTCTGACAAGATTTTGCTGGAGGGGTATGGCACACAGAAAGTGGAAGCCGTGCTACGCCGCTGTTTTCCCAAAGCCCGCTTACAACGAGTGGATGCTGATGTAACCACACGCAAAAATGCGTTGCGGGATATTTTGGATGATTTTCGGGCGCGGCGCATCGACATTCTGCTGGGTACCCAGATGATATCCAAAGGATTGGATTTCCCGGGGGTGACGTTGGTGGGTGTTTTGAATGCCGATTTAGGGTTATGTATCCCCGACCCGCGTGCGGCAGAACGCACGTTCCAATTGCTCACCCAAGTGGCGGGCCGAGCCGGACGTGGAGATATTGATGGGGAAGTCATCATCCAAACATACACGCCACAGGCTGCAGCCATTCAATTTGCCCGCCGTCATGATACGGACGGTTTCGCTGAAAAAGAATTGGCACTGCGCCGGCAATTCGGGTTCCCCCCTTATAGTCATATGGCGGTACTGACGGTGCGTTCTCCCAAGGAGGAACTGGCAGAGTTTTCTATCCAGTCTCTCTGCAAAAAGCTGCGACAAATCCTTCCCCCCAGCGTGGAAGTGAGCGACCCCATGCCTGCCCCCATCGCCAAGGCTCATGGGCAATTCCGTTTTATGAGTACGCTTCGGGGACCGGCAGCACGCCCTATAGCAGATGCTTGTTCATGCGAAATAGCACGTTTTAAAACGGCCGAAGACCTTGTTTGCACGCTGGATATAGATGCCTATTCATTCATGTGAGCCAAGTTTGCCTCTTTCTCTTTCGTCAGCATGAAGATTCAACTTGAAAGCGTGACGGAAGATGGTAGAATAGACGTGCGTTATGAGTATGGTGACTGCAGAGCACTTGCACAAAGCGTTCGGGCGTTTTGTAGCGGTGAGAGATGTAAGCTTTTCTATAGATAAGGGAGAAATTGTTGGCTTTCTTGGGCCCAATGGTGCAGGAAAGACGACAACCATGAAGATGATTACCGGATACCTGCCCCCAACTGCCGGCACGGCCAGTATTGCCGGGTATGATGTGTTGAAAAACCCGCTGGAATCCCGGCGGCATTTGGGCTATATGCCGGAAAATGTGCCGTTGTATGATGATATGCGAGTGTATGAGTATTTGGAATACCGCGCCCGATTGAAAGGAATATGCGGCTCTTCTGTGCGCCAGCAGATAGCGTTTGTGATAGACCGCTGCGGACTGGAACCCAAGCGAAAAAACATGATTAGCACCCTTTCCAAGGGCTACCGCCAGCGCGTGGGGCTGGCAGATGCCTTGCTGGGAAATCCGGACTTGCTTATTTTGGACGAACCGACGAATGGATTGGATCCCAATCAGATTCGCCAAATCCGTGAGCTGATACGGGCTTTGGCAGAGGAACATACCGTCATTCTTTCCACTCATATTTTGAGTGAGGTCGAACAGATTTGCAACAAAGTCATTATCATTGACCAAGGCGACATCAAGGCCGCAGATACCCCGGCGAACCTGACGCATGGCCTGCGTGCTGCGGGGCGTGTATCTATCGAGTTTAAGGGAGATTTGGATTGTGTTGTCAAGGAACTGGAAGCATTTGAGCCGGTCAAGAAAGTGATGCATGAAGGAACCCTCCCGGGGGGGTGGCACCGATTGATTGTGCGAGCAGAACCCGGAACGGATACCCGCGAGAAAGCGGCCGCCATCATTGCCTCGCACGCCTTCCCCATGCGCCATATTTACCGCCACATTCCGAATTTGGAGGATGTGTTTGTGGAAATGACACGCCGCGACTAATTAAACAGATTTTTACAAAATTACGAGAGAGACATGGACGATTCAAGCAATACGGTGAAACGCACACGCAGCTATCTTGCGACATTGCGCACCATTTACGCGAAAGAACTCAAGGCCTATTTTGGCACTCCGTTCGGTTGGGTAGTATTGGCCTGTACCATGGGGTTGCAGGCCTTCTGTTTGCAGGCAGTGCTGCAAATCATGAGCAAGGCCACGGGTGAAGGGGTGATGTATTACATGCTCAGCAACGTCAACTTCTGGTTCTACTTCATTTTTATCTTCCCGCTCATTACGATGAGAAGCTTGGCAGAAGAAGAACGCCAAGGCACCTTGGAGGGTTTGCTGACAGCTCCTGTCACTACAGCCCAAATTGTGCTTGGTAAGTACTTTGCTGCCTATGCGTTCTATTTGGTGCTTTGGCTGCCTATGCTCCTTTATCCTTGGATGAGCGATTTGGGCAACATGTACACCAGCATACGATATGGTATCGACCCGGAGGGCCGTATCGTCTACCGCTTAGCTGATTGGGTTGGCCCGTACAGCATTTTGGCACTTAGCGGGGCTTTCTTTATTGCGTTGGGAATCCTCTGCTCTGCTATGACGCGAAGCCAGATCATCGCCGCGATTTTATCGACCTGTCTCATGATTACATACTATTTCATGGGCCGCGTCACAGAACTGTGGGGAGAGTTCCCGGCCGCACCTGCTTTCCACTATCTTTCTATTACAGAACAAATAAGTGCCTTCTCTCGTGGGTTGGTAGATACGCGCCCGGTTGTCTTATACCTGACACTCACGATTCTTACCCTTGCGCTGACGAAGAGAGTCGTTGACTACCGCCGTTGGAGACGCTGATTTTAACACCTTTCCCCTAAATTATTTTTCTAATATGAGCAAAAGTGAATTCACTGGGCATCCGGATGCCAAACGCCCCAAAGGTAATCCTTTGGCGTGGATTAACCTTATCCTACTGAGCATTATTGTCATTGCTTGCAATTACATCGGCTGCAATGAATATGCTCGTAAAGATCTGACAGAAGAGCAACGCTACACCATCTCGGAACGCACGATTAACGTGCTCTCAAGTGAGCGAGTTCAAAAGAGAGAGAATCCTATTCGCATTATCTTTGCCTTCAAACGCTCTACCCCCAACTATGCACGAATGTTCTCCTTGCTGGAGGAGTACACCCGTTATGGGAACGGAAAAATCCAAGTGGAATGTTTTGACCCCATGCGGCAGCCAAACCGTGCGCGCGAAATCTCCCAAATATACGGTGTGGATTTCAACCAGAACCTGTGCGTGATTGATGCCCGCAAGGACCACACTATCTCGCTCAAAACATTCGAGGAGGATAAGAGTGACCGCAAACACGTACGCATACGCCCCGGTGCCACCTTCATCAAATATGAAACAATGCCGGATGAAACAAAACGAGCTGTTGCGTTGATGATGGACGAGGTGGTGTGCTCCGCTATCACCGAAGCGGTGGAGGGCGACATGCGCCACATGTATGTGGTGGAAGGCAAAGGGGGTGTATCCCGAGATGACCAAGAGCTGTTGGAGAGCATTGGTGAGATTACAAACTCGCTCAACATTCAACTTTCTTGGGTAAACATAGCAGAGGTGGAGATGTTGCCGGCCAATGCGGAAGGATTACTGATTGTTTCCCCGCAGACGGATTTTACCGATGATGAGATGCGAGTGGTTCGCGAGTTCTGGGAACGGGATGGCCGCAATACTCTCTTTGTGGCGCTGGATCCCAAGAATACGAAGCTGCCGCGGTTGTACCGCTTCCTGCGGGAGCAAGGCATCCGCCCCAATGCTGACCGTGTGTTGCTGCGCGACCGCAAGCGTGCCTACTACGACATCTCGGCCGTATTCCCCAAGGGCTTAAACTGCACTCGCAGTTTCTGGAATGGCTCTACCCACGTGGAAGGTCAATCCATGTCCCTCACGCTAGAGCATGGAGATGAAAACATGGCGGCTATCCGCAAGTTGACCACCTACCCGCTTCTGATGACTACGGCGGAGTACTACGGTGAAACCCGCAATGACCTCGAACCTTCCTTTACCGCCCAAGAGGATAGAGAAGGTCCTCTCTGCCTCGAGGCCGCTGTGACCCGCGGCAATACGAAAGACCCCAACAATCTCTCTACCTTAGTCGTGTTGGGCAACACAGAAATGCTTTCTAAAGAAAATGCCCGCACCGAGCAACGCGACTACATGCGCACACTGTGGGCTTGGATGAGCCACCGGCCTGAATATTCCGGCAAGAGTGCCAACCAAGACCTGACGATGAAAATCGACCTCAACCGCCATTCCCGCAATGCTGTAGAGTACCTGACGCTGATTTTCATGCCTTTGTTCGCATTGCTGATAGCTTTCGTCATCTGGAATATTCGTCGTCATTGAGCATAAGCCCGCAGTAAGATGAGAATTATCTCTACCATCATCCTGACATTGATTGCCACGCTGTGCGTGACGGCTGCCGCATTCTTGGCAGTGGACGGCAACATTGCACGGTTGACCGGTTGGTATCATTTCAAACCGGGGATGCCCCTTTTCTCGGAAGAAAACACCAATCGGCTGAAAGATGTATCATGGATGCGCATAGAATCCCTGCATGATAAAATTGAATGCAGCAGAGATGAGCATGGAATTTGGTGGATTACACGCCCCTTCCATGACCGCATGAAACAGGAAGCAGCCCATACGATTCTGCGTTTCACAGAATCTGCCAAGGTGGTGGATACCCTGCCTCTCAACAAAACAACGCGTGGCAGTATGCGTGAATTCGGGGTTGAAACAGCCCCTCATAAGATTACACTCAAGGTGCAAACTGGTGAGAATGACCACACAACCATAGCGCGCTACACACTCGGTAGTGTTTCGCCTTGGTTTGCAGATGCTGAGGACGGCGAAAATCTGCTACCGACAACCTACCTACGCACAGATTTTTATGGCCGGGACAAGCGCATACACGTTGTTACCGGAAACATATTGAGCATATTCCGCAACGGCCTTGAAGCCTTGCGCGACTCGCACCCCTTGCTCTACAGCCCGGAACAGGTGAGAAAATTGACCATATCCACCACACAGGATGGAGGGAAACCGGTTGTTGTGCAACGCGCCAGTACAGAATCCCCTTGGACTATCACCTCTCCCAATCTGACCGGAGCCGGCCAAGATCGAGTGAATAACCTTGTGGCCGATTTGTCGGCCATGGAAGCATTACGAGTAGATGAAGCAGCTGAAATTCAGTTGCCGGAGAAGCCGATGTTTATCATTGAATTGACCTTGGAAGGCAAAGAAAAGCCCCTGCAACTAAAACTTTATGCGCCGTTTACGGGGGAATCCAACGAGCAACTTCTTAGCTATGCCACGGTGGGGGATCGTCCCGTTGTGTTCACCCTTCAGGCAGAACCCAAGGTGCGACGCAAGGGAAGTTATGCCGCCATTGTTAACGCCATATGCCAATTGCCCGTGTTGCCTGAAAAAGCAATGGCTCAAATCCTATCCGGTTCCGGGACAGTTTATACTTCAGAACTGCCTCTCAGCATGGAAAAATTGCGCACGATGCAGTTCACTGATATCAAGGCAGATGATGTAGAGCGAGTTGCCATTCGCTCCCGCTTTGCACCGTGGCCGGTTCGTCTTCTGCGTATTCCGGGAGATGCGGAAAGCGAAGTTTCAGATACTTGGATGTACTCTGCCGCAGGTCATGGTTACCAGGAAGCGGAAAAAGAAGTCGTGGAGCGTCTGCTCAAGAGTTTGAGCGGTGTACCTGTGGCCGGTTTTGTAGAAGATGTCCCCCCCGGTGAGGATGTCGAAGCCGCCATGGCTCGGCATGGGCTCAATACACCGGATTATGTTCTCTCTATACTACCGCGTCCATGTGCTGTGCGCACTCGCGTGTTTGGCCAAGACTTACCTATTGTGCGAGACAGAGCTCCGCGCACATTCTTCATCAAGCGCAACGCCGACCCGGCAACCGGCCGTGGCCAATGGATTGGTATGGAAATGGGTACTAGCTCCATCTACCAGCTCAGTACCAAGTTGACTCGCAATTTCTCCATGACATCCGAAAATTGGAAACACAGAAATATCCTGCACTTCCCCATCTCCGCTTTACGCAAGCTAACGCTTGGGTTTAGCTCTGCTCCGCTGGAATTGGAATATGATTACATCGGAGAAACCTGGGCCGGCTCCATGAACGGGGAAGATGTCACCCCACGAATCAACCCTCACCGCGCAGAAAATTATGTGCGCCAATTGCAAAAGCTCAAGGCTTTCCGTTGGCTCTATGACGGTGAGCCCAACGCCACGAAGGCACTGCAGAACCCGGTCTTTTACGTAAAGCTGGATTTGGAAATGACAGATTACTCCGATGCAGAGGCCGTTGTAATTGAAGCCCCGACGGATGTGAACTCAGCCGATTTGGATGATGTAGATGGCTCACGCCGCAAGCTTGCAGAAAAAATGCTGACAGAGCAAGATGAAACGGCAGAAAAGCTGCGAGAAATTGCTATGGCCGAACGTAAAACACATCAACAAACCATCACTATCGAAATAGCACCCGCCGACAACAGCTCCGATAAGCCCCTCTTCTATGGGCGGATTCGTGAAACTGGCGCTCTCTTCACGCTGCTGTTTGATGATGCTCAGTCTCTTGCCGGAAATATCCTTGACATGTAATCCTCTCCCACCCCCCAAAACACAATCATGAAAAAACACCTGATACCTCTTATCCTCGCTTCTTTAGCACTTCCCTCACTGGCTAAAACCCCGCCCCCTGCTCCCTGCGGTGCAGTTCCTACCTCCCAGCAGGTTGATTGGTTGCGTATGGAATGGTATGCGTTTGTTCACTTCGGTCTTAATACATATACCGGACGAGAATGGGGCTATGGAGATGAGAGTCCGGAGCTTTTTAACCCATCGGAATTTGATGCAAATGCCATCGCTAAAACATTCCGTGAAGCCGGGATGTCCGGCATGATTTATACGGCAAAACACCATGATGGCTGGTGTGCTTGGCCTACAACTTCCACCAAGCACAGCATCAAAAAATCTCCTTGGAAAAAAGGAAAAGGAGACGTTGTGAAAGAATTTGCCAAAGCTTGCAAGAACAACGGAATCAAGTTCGGTGTATACATTTCCCCTTGGGATCGTAACTGCGCTGATTATGGCAAGAAAGGCTACCTGCGCGTGTATTATAAGCAAATTCAAGAGCTTCTTACCATGTATGGCCCCGTATTTGAAATTTGGTTTGACGGCGCCAACGGTGGAGACGGCTACTACGGTGGGGCACGTGAACGCCGCAGTATTGGTAATGATGCCAGCTTGTATTATGATTTCCCCAAAATCGTCAAAAACATCCGCAAAATGCAGCCGGATTGTATTATTTGGGGAGCAGGAAGACATGGAGATGTTATCTGGGGCGGTTCTGAAAAGGGCCACGTGAAATATCCCTGCTGGAATGTCATCAATAAAGACACCCCCCAAGAACGCTGGATTTCGTTGGAAGGTGACACGCCCATCAATCGAGCCGGGTGGTTCTGGCATGCGAACCAGGCGCCTAAGGTAAAATCCCCGGAGCATCTGATGCAAGTCTACCTAGACAGTGTGGGACGTGGAGCCAATCTGATTCTTAACCTTGCGCCGGATAAGACCGGGCGTTTGGACAAGGCCGATGTGGAGTCATTGTTGACCTTTGGGCAAATGCGTCGTCGCTTGCTTGCTAAAGACTACGCTCTTGGAGCGGTCGCCACAGCCAGCAGTGTGCGGGGAAATGATGCTACCTATGGAGCGGATAAGCTGACAGATGGCGATATTGAAAGCTACTGGTGTACTAATGATGGAGAAAAGACGGGATCCGTTGAAATTAAGCTTCCCTCGCCTGTCACATTTGATGTGGTTCGAGTGCGCGAACAGATTCGATTGGGACAACGCGTCACGGCATTTTCCATAGAGGCATACATCAACGGTGCATGGCAAGAAATTGATGGCGCAGGGCAAACGATTGGCCACCAAGTCTTGCGCAAACTCAATGAAACGGTTACAACCGATCGGGTGCGACTCAATATCAAAGATTCCCGTGCATGCCCCTGCATTTCCGAATTGTCATTGCTCCTCATGCCGCAAGCCGGTAGCGAAGCAACGCAGGAATATGTTTTCGCATACAATGCAGAAAAGCAGAATTGGCACATAAGCCCGGCAGCGGCTGCGGCAGCCTTCGACAACAAGGCTGAAACTCACTGGCAGGGTGCTATCAACGAAGAAATCGTAGTCGATATGAAGAAGGTTTCAAAAATTTCTTCGTTCTCCTACCTTCCCCGCCAAGACGGAAGCTTGCAAAACATGACGGATAGCTATGAAATCGGTACCAGTGTAGATGGCAAAAATTGGACTACGCTGTCCGGGGAATTCTCCAACTTACGCGCCAATCCTATTGAGCTGACGGTAGAATTACCACACCCCACAGAGGCTCGTTACTTCCGCTTCCGCCCCACCCGAGCAATTGAGGGAAACGGTGCTTCTGTGGCAGAAATTAACGTCAAATAACGAGACTATGTGGCTTTGGTACAAAACAGCACCGCATCACGAAGAATCAAAATGGCAGGAGATTACTGCCGATATGCCCGGCGCCGTCATTTCCGCAGAGTTTAATGCTCAGAAAATACGAGTGGAAGTGTATACGGAGACCGCAGAAGAGGCTTTCGTGCTGCAAGCGTGTTATGGAGGAAACACCCAGCAAATCAAAGATGTAGACTGGGTTGCTGCAACTGCACCGGAAAACACGCCACCCCTCCTCATTCGCGACAAAATAGTTATTTCAGCCAGTGATAATCCGGATGTATTGGACGAATTGCGCCGCAAATACCCACGCCGCATTATCCTCACATTCCCGGCTGAAATGGCATTTGGAACAGGCAATCACGCAACAACTTCCACCTGCCTCCGCATGCTTTGTGATGAAGTCGTGAACCGTACAACACCTTGGACACTTACGGATATAGGATGTGGTACAGGAGTCTTGGCTCTGGCAGGTTTGCGGCTGGGTGCAGAATCGGCAGTTAGCTTCGATTTCGACCCCAAAGCGGTAGAAGTAGCAGAACGAAATATCATCCGAAATGGTGGAGCAGATAATCTGAAACTGTTCCAAGCTGATGTTTTCGAATGGAAGCCGGCAAGGGGTGAGCAATCCGATATCGTATTGGCGAATCTCTTTTCAACTGTTCTGCAAAAGGCATTTCCCCGCATTTTGCCTGCGATGAAAACGGGCGGTGTTTTGATTATTTCCGGCATCCTGAATACCCAAGCGGAGGAGACTTTGGCGGCGGCAGAAGCAGCCGGGCTTCGCACCCTCAAAGTTGTGACCCGTGGTAAATGGACAACGGCAAAATTAACAAACGCATGATGACTCTTGCCATAGAAACATCCTCCCCTCAAGCTTCTCTTTGCTTGGCGGAGGATGACACCATTCTTTTTTGCGCCGATTGGACAGCCGAACGCAACCACGATGCCTACCTTTTCCCTGCCCTCCAACACGCGATGGACGCTTTGGGTGAACGCCAACTGGATTGGATTTTGGTAGGGAGTGGCCCCGGTAGCTATGGAGGGGTGCGCGTGGCTCTCGCTGCCGCAGTTGGTATTTCCACAGTAAAAGAGGCACGCACAGTAACACTGTGCTCATGGGAATATCTAGCTCACGGGGAAGCTTGCATCGTATCGGATGCGCGCCGCGGAGGCTGGACCCTCCGGCAACCCGATGGAGCCATATCAGTCATCACCCCGGAGGAACTTCGTGAGCTCGCAGCAGATACTGGGATTCTGCTCTATACTACGGAGTGCGCCGAAAGAATGAAGCAAGAGTCTCTATGCGCTACGAAATACTCCCTTATTCCCACGGCAGAAGGGCTTATCCATACCTGGAATGCATTGAGTAAAGAAGAGCAGGAAAAACGAGCATCGCTACCGGCAGAACCCATCTATGTGCGCCCACCTCATATCACAGAAGCCAAGCGCAAACCATGGGAAATACGAGATTGACATATAAGAAAGTGCGCCATGAATCCCGCCGAATCAGAAATTATACATGAATGTCAACGCTGCGGAGCCTGTTGCCGATGGGAGGGGGATGTATGCCTTACAGATACTGATATAACGGCGATTGCTGAGTATTTAGGCATGAAAGAAGTGGACTTCATCAACGAGTATTGTCATTTGCAACGCAATCGGCGCGGGCTTTCTCTCATTGATGCCCCGGGGGGCGCATGCATCATGTTGACGGAAGATAATGCTTGCCGTATTCAGCCAGTGAAGCCGGAACAGTGCCGCGATTTTCCCTACAAGTGGAACTTCCCGGGGTGGGAGAAACGGTGTCCCGGAGCTAAATGCAGAGAGGAGAGCCCCTCATGAGACGCATACGTTCCACACACACTCCTCGTCTTTACACAATTTTATTTTCATTGAGGCGCAAGCTGTTTCACTTGCGCAGCTTGCTCGTTTCCTTTTTCTCCAAAGTGCCACACAGAATGGCACCGCGAGATGAAACACGACGTGGGCATGCCGGTATCATCGTAGACCTCTTTGCTGCCATTATGGCGCGCGTTAAAGGGGCGAGCATTGATGATGATTTAGACACCGTCATGAATATCCTGCGCTACGATTTTCCCAATGTGGAACATGTGTGGTTGGCAGAGCGTTTCATGACGGCTTTTGAAGCCAGATACCCACTCGAAGCTACACTTGCATTAGCCGCAGCCAAACGTACAGAAGCAGAACGCTGTGCGCTTGCTATGGAAATCCTTACCCTGCTGCACCGTGTCGGCGGCGATTTGACCAACCCGGAGCTTTTTGCTCGCGTGACCTTGGGGCTGAACCTGCCATGGGCCAGCACAAGCCTCGAGCATCTTTTTAGTACTCCGGGAGCCACATCCAAATACCCGATTATTGAAACCATTAGCTTCTCCGGCTGCATAGGGCGCGGCAATGTAACATTGGCTGTGGAAGATGCAGGCGTGCGCTTTAGAGCGTTGCGCTGTGTGAACCTTTTGCTCATCATCAATGATGGGGATGTACCCATTTCTTTGCGAGGTCAAGCACTCAACAAGGGAGATGTGCTACCTATCTCTGCCGGCCAGGCCGTTAAACTATCTCGTGTTTCCATCAATTATAATGCCATACGCGCATTTTTGCAATCTCACTATTCAGGCATTCGCTACGTCTACTACGTTTATTGTGAAGATGATACAGTGACAATTTCCCGCCAGAGGCAACGCAACTGTATCGCCCGCATCCATTTCGGCTTGCACGTAGAGTTACAACTATTGAGCAATGACGCTGATTTTGTATTGGATGGGGTTACTCTACACGAGGGGGCATTTGTCAACACTTCTTACTATACTCCGTTCACGGTTCAGGGTATTGGGCCTTTCTCATTCGGTGACCTCCAGCCGGAAGATGAAGCAGGGCGCAGTTTCCAACTGGCACCGGGCAACAGAAAAGTCATCGTCTCCAATCTACCCTACATGAACAACCCCGGTGTACTAATGCTTACACCGGGGCTTGCTCCGGGCACCATTTTTGAGGTTAATTACTCCCGCAACAGCAATACCGGCGAATTGCGTGTGTTGGAAGGCTCTACTCATTCCCTGACAGTACAGGGTGAGCCTGTACGCGGTGATACCCCTCTGAAAGATGGTGACTTGATAGGCCTGAGTGCTGTGCAGTACCTTCGCTGCCGTTTCTCTGCCGGTGTATTAGATGAGGAATCAAGTGTCATATCCTCCCTGAATGTACAAAGTTTGACCCGTGATTTCGGCCGCGCCGGACGCGTGCTGGACAACATAGATTTCTCACTCAAACGGGGCGAGATGGCTTGTGTCTTAGGCCCCAGTGGTTCAGGGAAAAGCACACTTTTAAGTATGCTGGCCGGCCACCTGGCCCCTACCTTTGGCGAGATTTGCTACAACGATGAAAAAATGTCACCGGCAGCATCGGAGCTTCGCCGCCACGTCGCATATATCCCACGAGAAGATATTCTCGATGAAGCGATGACGGTGGGTGAACATGTTTACCAAGCCTCCATTGCTCGTCGCCCGCGGTTGAATCATTCGGACCGCATGAGGCGTGTGCTGGCCATCCTCAATTTCGTCGGTATTTCCCACCTCACGAAGCGAAATGTCGGTCGAGCCGGTGAACGCACCATTTCAGACGGTGAACGCACACGTCTTAATCTGGGCTTGGACTTGACCGGCACTGCGGAAGTGTTCCTCATTGATGAGCCCATCAGTGGCCTTTCTTCCGGGGATGCCGATAAGGTTATTCAAACATTGGAAAACATGGCTTCAGGGCGCATCGTCCTTTGCACTCTACATCGCCCGGCTCAGAGTATTCTGAATCGTTTTAAGAAGGTCATGGTTCTTACTTCTAAGGGTCAGATGGCATTTTGGGGAACGCCACAGGAAATGGCTCTCTATTTCCGCAAGGCTGCTTATGATATGGGGCTTATGATTCCACCGGAAGCAATAGCAGCAGGTGGTGCTGACTATGTGTTTGAGGTGCTGGAAGCTTCCTACAATAGCCTTAAAACATCTGAGCAAACTGTATCTGAGCTCTGGCAAGCCCGATTTGAGCGTGCTATGCACCGCACACCCAAGGAGAAAGAACTCGTTAATAATAAAGCGAGGAAGATTCCGCGCATTCCGCGCAGAACCCCGCTTGAACTTTGGAAATTATTCTGTTTGTGGTCGTCTCGCACCTATTTGGCTCGTATTAGAAGCCGTATGGGACTTTATGCTGTTTTGCTGGAAGGCCCTGTTCTTGCACTGCTGATAGCCGGGACTCTCCGCGCCGCCTCAGAAACGCCCTACACCTACTACAAAGCTCTGCACATCAATGAGTATCTTTTCTTGTCTCTTGTGTTGGCCATGTTTTTTGGACTCACAGACTCGGCTTGCGAAATATTGCGGGATAGAGCACTCATTAAGAGAGAGAGTAATTATAAGCTCTTCATCCCGGGATATCTCGTAGCCAAAACGCTGGTGCTTACGGCCATAGCCGGTACACAATGTGCTTTGTATTTGCTGGTGGGCAATTTGATTTTGGAGATAAATGATATGTTTTGGCCGCACTTGGGAATTATGGTGCTGACAGCCTTTGTGGGTATAGCACTTTCTCTCATGGTGTCTGCCTTCGTGCGATCGGATAGAACAGCACTGAATATCGTTCCGCTTCTCTTGGTCCCTCAGATATTGCTGGCAGGCGCATTGGTGCGTTTTGAGGAGATGAACGAATATAGTCCCACCGTGCCGGAATATTTAATTCCGGATAAGGTGGAAAACGCCTTGTCTAATCTGAGACACCGAGTAGCCTATCAAGACGAAACGACGCACAATATTCTCACAAAACCTGTGCCTTTGTTGGCTGAATTTTGTCCGCTTCGCTATGCGTTCGAGATGATGTTTGTGTTGCAAACATCTTTCAATCCTTGGGAAATAGAGAGCGCCCGCGTCAACGAACACCGCGACTATGTAAAAGAGCATGGAAGTAGTGATGAAATTCGATTTGTGCAAAGGGCTGCTCTGTTGCTCAACACCACAGCCCCGGATTCCCATGAGGCGAGAACATTGCTTCACCGTGTTCGCAAAGCAGCAACTATGCACGATGAACAATACCTCCGCAATTTGGAAGACGACTTGGAATCCAGCCCGGAAGAACTTAATGACCAACCCCTGGAGTTCTTTTTCTCAAATCGAAAACTTACTGCATTGCGTGAAGGTGTGAAGACCGCCCGTAAGGATGGCCGACTTACTGAACACCGCGGGTTCTTCCTTTCACCACGTCAAGCTCCTCCCTTCGGCGGACTTGACCAAGAAACGGATGCCGGCTCCATTCCTACACTAGGCAGAAATGCAATCTATTTAGCTATCATGGGGCTTATCCCCATCCTTCTTGCCGGATGGAGACTCCGAAAGATATGTAGAGGCTGACACAGTTGAATCTAAAAAGTGTGACACCTTACCAGATTTTACTTCCATGATAGAAGAATCTGGCGTATACTACCCGCGTACGCGCGGTGAACCCCGCGCCTGAATGTAGACATGAAGATTGTTCTTGCATACTCCGGTGGCCTTGACACATCCGTTCTTCTGGTGTGGCTCAAGGAGAAGTACAATGCTGAAATCATCGCCTACTGCGCCGATGTAGGCCAGGCTGAGGAGCTTGATGGTGTCATCGAAAAAGCTCTTGCCACGGGTGCCACCAAGTGCATCATCGGCGATTTGAAGGCAGATTTTGCAGCCAATTACATTTTCCCCATGTTCCAGGCCAACGCCGTGTACGAGGGCCGCTATCTGTTGGGCACATCTATCGCCCGTCCCTGCATTTCTAAAGCCATGGTAGATGTTGCTTTGGCAGAGGGGGCAGATGCGATTGCCCACGGTGCAACCGGCAAGGGCAATGATCAGGTGCGTTTCGAGCTTTCCATCAACGCCTTGGCACCCAAACTGCAAGTAATTGCTCCTTGGCGCATGAAAGAATGGCGCGATCAGTTCCCCGGCCGTGCAGAGATGATTAAGTACGCAGAGGAACACGGCATCCCGATTCGCCAGAGCATGAAGAAGCCCTACTCCATGGACCGCAATCTGCTGCACATTTCTTACGAGGCCGGTATTTTGGAGGATACTTGGTACGATGCAACCAAGGAAGAAGACCGCGGCATGTATGTGCTCTCCACCGCACCCGAAGATGCCCCCGATACACCTCAGTACCTCCAATGCCTGTTTGAAAAAGGCAACATCATCGGTTTGCAGACAGAAGGCTTGGCCGAAATCATCGCAGAAGTGGGTGCTACAGCCAATGTACAGGGTGAAAAGGATGGCTACACCCTCCTCGACCCGCTGGGTATCATGCTTGTGCTCAATTTCTTGGGTGGCAAGCACGGTATCGGCCGTGTAGATATCATTGAAAACCGCTTTGTCGGCATGAAGAGCCGTGGTATCTATGAGACCCCCGGTGGTACTATCTTGCTGGCCGCCCACCGCGACATTGAGACCATCACCATGGACCGCGAGGCTCAAAAGGTGCGTGATTCTCTCATCCCGGACTACGCCTCCATGGTGTACAACGGCTTCTGGTTTGCTCCCGAGCGCGAGGCTATCCAAGCCCTTGTGACCAAGACCCAGGAAACGGTGAATGGCGAGGTACGTCTTAAGCTCTACAAGGGCAACGTGATGTATGCAGGCCGCCGCAGCCCCAACAGCTTGTACAGTTACGCCATGGCTACCATGGAAGCAGACTACACAGATGAAGACTACAACCAGGATGATGCCAGCGGCTTCATTCACCTCAATGGGCTCCGTCTCAAGCAGTTTGCTCGCGTAAACAATAAATAAAAGAAGCTCTTTCAAAGCCGCATCGGGAATATCCTTTCCCGCTGCGGCTTTTCTTTTTATGTCCACTCTTCCTAAATTGTCTTATGTATTTCTCTCATATAATCGAGAGAAATATGTGCGTGCGGCCATAGAATCTGCCTTTGCCCAGGACTATGAAGGAGAATTGGAGTACATATTTTCCGATGACTGCTCAACAGACCGAACTTTCGAAATCATCAAAGAATGTGTTGCTGCATATAAAGGGACAAGGCGGGTAATTATCACACAAACGCCACAAAATCTGCATCTTGCAGGGAATACAAACCACGCCGTACAGTTTGTTACATCAGATTGGATTGTACGCGCAGATGATGATGATATTGCAACCCCGGATAGATGCAGCATCATAGGCAAGGCTATATCTACTTGCCCTGAAGCCTCCTGCGTGTTCACCAAAATGAAGAAGTTTACTGATTTGCAGGAATCAGAAATTTTGACAAAACAGGGCGAACAAACAACACCCTATCCGGAAATTCAGATTCATGATATTCGGGACGGCTTTGACCCATTACGTGCTTTTTCGGCACCTTTGTGCTTGCATCAGGTCTGGTCGATGAAGCATTTTCGCCAATTTGGGCCATTGCCAAATGATGCCAATTATGTGGATGATGTTGTCGCACTCTACCGCTCTTCTATCCTTGGGAAATGTATCATCATTGATGCTGTTACCATGTACATCCGAGGAGGCAGTGGAAACATGAGTCGAGGCCAAGATGATGGGACAAGGGGATATTCCTCCATCATGCGGTTGGAGCGATTCAACGATAGATACCAAAATATAACACTTCGCCCTTTAGAAGAAACAGTAAAGGCGGTTTCGCAATATCGGAAAGAAACACTCTCTTTGGGTGAACAAGCCAGCACACAAGGATTCATCGACAATCTGCAAAATAATTTAAAGCAGCGCCGCTTGCTTTGCACCTACTGGCGAGGCTCCACCATCAACCGTATACGCATAGCAAAGGCGCTAGGTTACAAGGGATTCTTTGCGGCCTTGCGCTGCTTACCTATGCCCATTTTTGCCTTTTTACTTGCCCTTTACCGCAAAATTAAATGAAAAAAGTAGCCATCATAGCAAACCTTCCCTTGTGGGAAGCCGACTCTCGCATGCAATCTCCGCAAGGTGAATGGCATTACTGTGTATGGCTTTCTGCTCTTTGCAAGGCCTTGGAGCAGATGGAAGACTTGGATATTCACTGGGTTGTTCCCAATAAATCGGTAAAGGAAACAAGAGTCATCAATACAAGAAACCAGACCTTTCATTTGCTTCCCAAAGCACGTCTTACTGTAGGTCAACTAACCGGATATGTATATGATTCTTACCGGGTGTACCAAACTTTACGGCGCATAAACCCGGATCTTGTCCACAGTTGGGGTACAGAGGATTCTTTTTCCATTGCAGCTAGCCATTACCGAGGTAAGAAACTATTATCTATCCAAGGGTTGCTCAAAGCATACTCCCAACGTGCCAAGTTAGCTCGTTTTGAACGCTGGCAGGCACACTACGAACCTTACACCATACGCCGTTTTGATTATGTCACAACGGAATCACCTTGGGCGGCTGATAGGGTAAGAGAAATTGTACCGAATGCGAACATCTTTCACTTGGAATACGCCGTAGAAGAGCGTTTTTTCAATACACAGAGGCAGCTTGCACCCACGCCCTATTGTCTGTACGCCGGTACGAATGCACCTGTAAAAAACATACCCACTCTCATCAAAGCTTTTTCTTCCCCTGCTCTTTCCCAAGTGCATTTGGGCTTGGCAGGCATCCGCCCGGATGAGTATCAGAGCTTGCCAAGCAATATCCACATACTTGGACGTTTAGGGCGGGAAGAATTGAAAATGCAATTAACAAAAGCGTGGGCTTTGGTGCATCCCAGTTTGGCTGATACCGGACCAACGATTGCAAAAGAAGCTAGGGTGATGGGCTTACCTGTGATTCTCACGAGCGATTGTGGCAGCAAACAACACATTGCTCATGGGCATTCGGGCTACATCGTAGCACCCGGAGATATCGAGGCTATACAGAAGAGTGTGCTGCATGTAACGAAGAGCCAAGAAACAGCCTTGGCTATGGGTGAATATGGTAGGCAGGAATGTCGCCATGCTCTGTCTGCCAGTACAATGATAGAAAACCTGCTGAATATCTATCAGCGCATTCTCTCTTAATTTAACGCGGTTGTAAGCCTATACGTGTAAGCTTACGCCAAATCCCTTCCAACGGGCCATATTTGAACTTGCGCAGCCAAAGGTGACAGGCCACTAGCTGTAGGATGTACAGCGCGGCTCCGAGTCCCATGTATGCACTCGTGCTCAAGTGGGGACCCCAGCCCATGCCGTAGTTGCATATTAACCACAGCATGATAATGCTTTGGGTAATATAACAGGTTAGGGTGCAACGCCCTATAGGAAGAAGAATACTGCTGAGCTTACTCCATACAGGGCGAGACAGCAGCCACGCCACGAGTGGTACAAACATGAAAACAAATGCCTCATTCACCCACAAGCGGCTCACGGTCTGCATACCATGTGCTTCGGCCCACAGATGGAGGAAGCACAATGCCGCCACATAGGCCCCTGCTCCACACGCTCCAATAATGAGAAAACGCCGGGGATTCTCTTCAAACAAGCGTAATCTCCCCGCCACAATGCCGGTCAGGAAGAAACCAAGCAAGGCCCATACACGGTATGTATAAATCATGTAGAGGAAACTGTGTACCACTCCGCATGTCACATTCCAAGCACCCATCTCCACGAAGGTAGCTGTGGAGCTGGCGGGGGCACCGGGCATGCCCAAGGCACGGCATACTTCGCCGTACCAGTCAAAGAGAATCTCAGGTTGTCCGGCAAAGTAATTGTACAAAGCAAAGGGTTGCAGGAAGCACAGCGCAGCGGCCGCTGCGATATAGCGTGTCCGAACTTTCCACACCATGACAGGCACAAAACCGGTAACTGCAAAAATCAACAAAATATCCCCACAGTAGAAAAAACTGTGAATGAGTCCAAAAACGGCCAATAAAATTAAACGCCAACAAAACCTCAGGCGAAAATCAATTCCGCGTACGGCTGCACGGCTCATTTGTAGAACAAAGCTCAAGCCAAAAAGGAATGAGAATACAAGAAAAGCTTTGGCCAAAAGCATATTCTTGTATACCCAATTAGTAAATGGGTCGAGCCAGCTTTCCGGCAACGAGGCAAAATAGATATTGAACTGATCGTGGCTATGGACTAACAGAATTCCCAAGAGCGCCAAAGCTCTCACGGCATCAATGCTGCTGATTCTGGGCTGCTGCTGCATGCGCTTTACTCAGGGGATGAAACTGCGTGCGGTTTCGCGAGCCAGCGCATCGTCCTCTAAAATGATAGCGAGCTCACCATGATAATCGCGTGCGGTTAGACTTGATAAGGTCTTTTCAACCGTTTCCCATATACCGGGGAAACTCAAGCGGCCCTCCACAAATGCCTGCACGGCTACCTCGTTGGCAGCATTATACATGGCGGGCATCGTGCCACCCTCCGTTCCAGCCATACGAGCCAAGCGGAGTGCCGGAAAATCCCCCCACCGGGGTTCTTCAAAACGCAAGCTGGCAATCTGGGCCAGATTCAGGTGCGGAAGTGTGTTTTGCACACGTTCAGGCCACGTTACAGCATATTGGATGGGAAAACACATATCACTGGCGCTCAGCTGAGCCAAAATGGAGCCATCCGTATATTCCACCAATGAATGCACGATACTTTGCGGGTGTACCACCACATCAATCTTATCCATGGTGATGCCGAATAACCAGCGTGCCTCAATCATTTCCAACCCCTTATTGAACAGGGTAGCAGAGTCAATGGTAATCTTCTGTCCCATACTCCACGTTGGGTGCTTCAAGGCTTGTTCCAAGGTCACATTTTTAAGTTCTTCTGCAGGGGTGGTGCGGAATGGCCCACCACTAGCAGTGAGAATGAGTCGGCTCACCTGCTCACTGCCTCCTTTGTGCCCCTGTAAGCATTGGAAGATTGCATTGTGTTCGCTATCAACAGGCAATACGGCAATGCCCTTTTCCCGAGCCCTAGTCATTACAACTTCTCCGGCCATAACCAAGATTTCTTTGGAGGCTATGGCTAAATCCTTGCCCTCTTCTATAGCCGCTAGGGTTGGCTTGAGCCCCGCAGTGCCAATAATGGATACCAGCACCATATCGGCATCTTGGAGGCGAGCCAGCTCACACAAGCCCTCCTCGCCTGCATATACTGTTACATCCGCCGGTAATTGGGCTCGCAACTCCGCAATCTTGTGCTCATCAAACAAACAGACGTGCTTCACTCCGAATGCTCGGGCTTGTTCTGCCAATTTATCAACACTGCTGTGCGCTGCCAACGCCACCACCTGCATCCTTTCAGGATGCTCTCGAGCCACCTTTAGGGCGCTTGTCCCAATGCTCCCAGTTGAACCAAGTATGACGACCTTGCGTTGCTTCATATCTGCGCGTCAGTATACAATAGGTCTGGGTGAAACTCAAGGCAGAAAAACACCCCGCACATGCAAACATTGCTGCGCGGGGTGTTGTTGAAAAGGAGTGAATAAAGCCTTATCAGGGAAGTTGCTCGGAGGGAGCTTGCTCAGGTGCACTCTGAGCAGGTGCTTCAGCAGCTTTTTCTACTGTTGCTTCATTTGCCTCGATGCTTGATTTATCGGCCCCTGTCTCTTCCGCTTTTGCCTTTTCGGCAGAAGCTTTTGCCTCAGCGGCAACCATTTCTTGCTTAAGCGTTTCAATAGAAGTTGCGGTCGGATGCGTAGTCAGCAACTTTATGGTACCCTGGTAGGAAGCTTCGCGGGATGGTGCAAAAATCAACTCAAAAAGGTTGAAATCAGCTAAGCCCGGGATACGAGTCCAAGCAAAAATGCGGGCTTCGCGCTTGCTATAAGCCCTTTCATTTTCAGCTGCAAGTTGGCTGGCAGTTTTACCTTCTTTATTGACCTTGGTTGCATCTGCTCCAAGAGAGAGCAAAACGCGAGTCACCTGCTCGTTGCCTCGCAATGCGGCAAGCATGAGAGGGGTGAACCCGCTATTATCTTCGGCGTTGATATCAATACCGGCCTCCAACAACAATACCGCGGTATAGGGCATACCGCTCCAAGCTGCCCAGTGCAAGGCTGTGAAACCGTCACGGTCTGTCTGTTTCACATTGATACCGGGTGTTGCCAAAAGTTGGCGCACATAGTAAAGACGCGCCACATCTTTATCCAGCGAAGCCTTGGAATCATTGAAGTTGCAGTATGCCGCCCACATAAGGGGCGTACGCCCCGTGTTGTCGGCATAGTTGACAAAGTCCTTTACCTGCTCCGCTCCCAAGGCCATTTCCTTGAGGAATGTTTCATCTGTTCCATTGGTAACAGCACCTTTGCGAATGATGGAAACGAGAGAATCCGTCGGTGATGTGTGTTCAAACGGCACCATGGCCAGTTTGCAAAGATAGCCAAGCATGGCCATGATGCAAACTAAGATGAACATATCTTTGATGATGGGGCCCCATTGCGTTTTGGGAGCCTCTTGTGTCATCTGTGTTTCGTTTTCAGACATAATATGAAATGTGTGAAGGGTTCCTAATCAGCAAGCTTCAGGTTCGGCTTTTTCTTCTGCAATACCTGCCTTATCATCCTTGGCTTCAGCATCTTCTTCCGGGTGATCGGATACAAAGCTGTCCTTCGTCAGTATGATAGCAATGGGGGAGATAAGAGCCATGCAGAGGTAAATCGTCCACATGAACTCGGGCGAATGCCAAAAGTCAATGTGGCCCGTATCCATCTTGGCTGCAATACCATCAAAGCAAAGGTAAGAGACAAGCAAACCACCCACCACGCCGTTCACTGGTTTGGCAATGAACATGGGCAGTGCAGAGAGAGACATGTAGGATGCCACTTTGTCCTTGGGTGCCACGCGTGCCACATATTCCGAGAAGCGGGGGCTGAACAACAATTCACCGGAGGCAAACACAACAATTTGTGTGAAAATGGCAACGAAATAGGCCTGCCCGATTGTTTCTATGCCGGGAATAATGAAATACCACTCCGGTGGCACAGCCATAAGTACGAGCGAAAGCGCGGAGATAGACATGCCGCTAATCATCAGCTTCACCGTAGAGAACTTATTGAGAATCGGGATAATAAGAATCAGGCCTGTGATGATGATGAAAGGATTGATGGAGTTCATGAACCCAAGCTGGAAGTCATCACCAATGGTGCGCGTGTAGTACTGCGGCATAATGAGGAATTGCAGCGTGAATACCAAACGCACCCCCAGCGTGAGCAAGAGGAACACTATAAGCTTCTGGAATGCTTTTTCGCGGGCCACCTCGCAGATAAGCTGCAGGGGGCGGCGCGTTGCCGTTTCCTTCTTGTTGAGCTTTTCTTCCGGCACAGCGTAGAAATCATCATCAATGAAACGGGTGAAGATGAAAGCAATCACGTTGCAGCAGGTGCCGAAGTTGATGACCCAAAGCAAGCCATCCACATCACCCTGCCACGCAAGCAAGGGATCCACAATAGCAAAGCCGGCCAACAGCGCGCCGATATTCATAAACAGGTAATAGAAATTGAAACCTGTGGGGCGAGAACGCAGTGTTGTGAACCGACGAATAGAAGTGCTGATACAAGGGCTCATGAACGCAGTACCAAAGGACATGATTGTGATGCCGGCCATCACAAAGTAGCGGGAAGATTCCTGCGTAAGCCCGCATATTTCAGTCCCGAAGTCCGTGCCCATGCCCAAGATAACACGGCCACCAATCAGCAGGATAAAGCCGATGAGGTAGGTGCGGCGCAGACCGATAATATCGCAAATAGTGCCCACGGCAAACACGAACATGGAAATAAAGAGCGTGTACATGCCCACCCAGTAGGGGGCATCGGCATCCTTAAAGCCACAGTACTTGTTCAGGAAGAGGGTGAACACGATGATGAGCGTGAAGTACGACAGCCCGTCAAAGAACTGAATGAAGTTCGTGAGCCAGAAGTTTTTCCCGCAATCTTTCAGCACTCCGAACTCAGAAAAGTATTTGAAGAGTGGATTGCTTTTTTGGGGGGTGTTACTCATTTTATCATCAATGGGTATGTATTGTGTATTGGAGAGAGCTTTACTGCAGCACCGCACCGCGGCTGGCGTTGGATGCAAGCTTGCGATAGCGTTTGAGCCACTTGCCGGAAATCTCCTGCATGGTGGGCTTCCATTCAGCGCGGCGAGCAGCAATTTCCTCATCGCTCAGCTCGGCTACCAAGCTGCGGTTGGGAATATCAATGGAGATGATGTCGCCGTCTTTCAACAAGCCAATTAGGCCACCTTCTGCTGCTTCGGGTGACACGTGTCCAATGCAAGCGCCGTGTGTAGCACCGGAGAAGCGACCATCTGTAATAAGAGCCACGCAGTTGCCCAAGCCCTTGCCCATGATATAGCTGGTGGGTGCAAGCATTTCCTGCATGCCGGGGCCGCCCTTGGGCCCTTCGTTGCGAATGACAACCACATCCCCGGGCTTCACTTGATCCGCCAAAATACCGGCACAAGCAGCCTCTTGGCTCTCAAAAATGACTGCAGGGCCGCGGTGTACCATCATTTCGGGGAGTACACCGGCTTTCTTCACGATACCACCCTGCTCTGCAAGGTTGCCAAAGAGAACAGCCAAACCACCGTCTTGCGAATAAGCATTATCAATCGTGCGGATGACTACGGGGTCTTGTGTAGAAAGCCCTTCCATCTGTTCGCCCAGCGTCTTGCCGCTCACGGTAGGAACATCCGTATTCAGCGCACCGGGAATCTTGTTAATTTCTGCCAGTACCGTCATGATACCACCGGCACGCAGCACGTCGTGCATGTGGAAGCGTGAGCTGGGTGCCACCTTGCAGATGTTGGGCGTGCGGCGGGAAATGGCATCAATACGGCGCAAATCGTAATCCAACCCGGCTTCCGCAGCAAAAGCGAGGGTGTGAAGCACCGTATTGGAAGAACCGCCCATGGCCATATCGCAAGTGAAAGCATTGTCTATCGCAGCCTCTGTTATCAAATCACGGGGCAAGGGGCCACCCTGTTTGGCCATTTCAACGGCTCGGCGTGCAGCAGCGCGCCACATTTCCTTGCGTTCATCCGAAAGGGCAAGCAAAGTGCCATTACCGGGTAGAGCTAAGCCCAGTACTTCGCACAAGCAGTTCATGGAGTTTGCGGTAAACATCCCGGAGCAGGAGCCGGCGCCGGGGCAGGCATTGCACTCCACATAGTGCAATTCTTCTTCAGAAATCTTTCCGGCCGTGCAAGCGGCCACAGCCTCGAATACGCTGTTGAGATCCAAATCTTCACCGTTGCGCCCCTTGCCTACAGCCATAGGGCCACCGGAGCAGAAAATAGTAGGTATGTTGCAGCGCAGCGCCCCCATCACCATACCGGGTACAATCTTATCGCAGTTGGGAATGCAGATGCACGCATCGAAGGCATGCGCAGAAAGCATCGTCTCCACGCTGTCAGCAATCAACTCACGGCTGGCCAGTGAGAACTTCATCCCCTGGTGAGCCATGGCGATGCCATCACACACACCAATCAGATTGAACTCAATGGGGGTGCCACCCGCCTTGCGAACTTCATCCTTAATGAGCTGTGCCACTTTGTTCAGGTGTACATGCCCCGGAATCACTTCGTTGAATGAGTTGCAAATGGCGATGAAGGGCTTTCTGATGTCCTCATCCGTCATACCGGTAGCGCGCATCAAACTGCGATGCGGAGCGCGCTCTATACCTTTCTTGGTGCGGTCAGATAACATAGCGCGCGTATTATACACGAAACCAAATCGCTTTTCCAGCAGAAAATTTTGCGCAGACGCGGCACGAAAATTGGCGTCTCCCGCATACATCGCGAAAGACGCCAATCACATAAACTTCTACAGAAGAAATTACTTCTCGCAATACTCGCGCACAGCAGCAGCGATGCGGGCAGATACGTCCTGCGGCTCGCCTTCCTGTGTCACATCAATCTGCACGACCTTACCCTGTGCGCGGTAATGCTCAATCACAGGCACAGTCAGTGTCTCGTAATCCTTCCAGCGCTTAGCGAAAGCTTCGGGGTTGTCATCGGAGCGCACAATCATGGCACCACCGCACTTCGGGCACACCTCTTCACCGTTGCGAGTGGTTTCACCGCATGCGGGGCATGCCTTGCGCTTGAGCATGCGAGCCTGAATCAGCTCAAGAGACACGTTGAGGTATACAACGATGTCAACTTCCAAGCCCATTTCTGTGAGATTCTTGTCGAGAGTTTCGGCCTGAGAAACGGTGCGGGGATAGCCGTCAAGGAGGCAACCGCAATCCTTGTTCTCGCCCAGCCACTTGGCAACGATACCGTTCACCACTTCATCGGGTACAAACATGGCGGCATCCATGTACTTTTTGGCTTCCAAGCCCAGCTGAGAACCTGCAGCAATTTCGGCACGCAACAAAGCGCCCGTGCTCAGGGGCTTCAGGTCATAGGTTTCGGAAAGGAAAGAGGACTGTGTGCCCTTACCGGAAGCAGGGGCGCCTACAAGTACGAATCGCTTGAGCGTTTTCATAATCGGGTTGATGAGATGATAGTAATCATGAGCAGCCATTCAGGCTGCAAGCTGTGCATATTATGCCGTATCTGCGGCATTTTGCAAGAATAAATGTTCATCGTCACGTTTTGCCGTGTTTTTTTTCAATTCTTCACTTGCGGAAAAGATGCGATTATGGTAGAGTGCCAGACAGGATGGGTGTACTCGCTCACAGGATTCGTAACCGTTGGAAAGGCCTCAAGGCATATTTGGCTCAGGGAATGATAGCCCCCCTGCCCGCGCGACATGCTCTCAGGGGCTATACCCCCCGTAAAGCTGGGCGAGATTTGAAAGCAGCCATGGATGTGGCTCTTGTGGGATTGCCGCAAGGTATGGCCTTTGCCGCCATGGCCGGGCTTGATAGCATATACGGCATTATGGCGGCCACCGTGGGCACATTTATAGCACCTTTGTTTACGCGTTGTAGTCTCACCGTCAGCGGGCCAAGCAATGCAACAGCATTCATGCTGGCAAGCTTCTTTTTGGCTTCATCTCCGGGGATACAAGCGCATCCGCACATATTTGTGCCGCTCATAGTCTTTCTTGCCGGGCTTATGTGCGTCATTGGCGCATTTGTAAAGGCCACCGAAATGCTTCAGTTTGTAAGCCGGAGTGTGTTGGTGGGGTACATTACAGGAGCGGCAACACTCATCATCGCATCACAACTACGCTATGTGATGGGGATACATGATATTGATGCAGGGAGTTCCTTCTTCTCCATGAGCGGGGCAATTCTTTCAAACTTAGACAAAGTGCAATGGCAGCCCATTGTATTGGGTGTACTTTCCTTCCTCATGTTCATCCCTCTGAAGCGTTATTTTAAGTTCTTACCCACCTTTGCCATCATTTTGGTGACGATGAGCGTTCTTAATTACGCATTGTGCCAGCCGTGGGCGGGAGCCGCTTTTACCAATGTACGCATGCTGAAGGATTTCACCATGAGTGATTTGGTGTGTACTCCACCGGCGGTTTGGGAAATTCCGGGGCATTTGGCAGAGCTCTTTCCCATTGTGCTGGGTATCGCATTCCTTTCAACCCTAGAGCAAACAGTCATGAGCAAGACTCTCTCTGCTAAAACCGGAGAGCCACTCAATCTGAATCAGGATACATTTGCCGTAGGCATGGCCAATATAGGTTCGTCTTTCACAACCTCTCTCCCCTGCTCCGCTTCTCTTACTCGTTCTGTGCTGAACTTCAATTCCGGAGCGGCCACTCGTTTCTCCGGCGTTTTCTGTGGCCTCCTTTGCTTGGGAATCACCTTCATACTGGCAAATTTTCCGCTTATTTCCTGTATTCCACACAGCGTACTGGCAGCTCTTGTGTTGGCCAATGCAGTATCTCTATACGACCGGAAGCTACTGCGCATCTGCTTCCGTTCCACTCCGGGGGATGCGGCGGTATTGTTCATTACCTTTGTAGCAGCTTTGTTGTTGCCGCTCCATGTTGCCATTTTCGTGGGTGTCATCATTTCAGTTTCTCTCTTCCTCCGCAAAGCGGCAAAGCCGGAATTGGTCGAATATACTTTTGATAATGAAGGAACGCTTCTCCAGCTCAACAACAAAGCCGAGCGCCTGCCTCAAATCTCTATCGTACACGTAGAGGGAGACCTTTTCTTTGGTGCTGCAGATCTCTTCCGCAAGCAGGTTGCACGCATTGCAGAGGATCCAACCCTCGCTGTGATTGTCTTACGCATGCGCAATGCTCGTAATCTGGACGCTACATCTGTCTGTGCTTTGGAAGAGCTTATCAAGTTCACCCGTGAGAAAGGACGTCATATCATCGTATCAGGTGCCAGCCGTGAGGTGTTCCGCATCTTGAAAAAGAGTGGTGTTCTCCAGGTGTTGCAAGAAAATTGCAGCAAAGGAGAGAGCAACATCTTCTTGGTTGAACCAAAGAACCCCAACATGTCCACACGGCGTGCTCTGATGCGAGCCCAGAAGCTCATGGGTACCAAGCAGGCAGACGTTTCTATCTACACAACCCAAACAACCACATGACTCATCCCCATACTCAGGAGATAGCTCAGGCACTCGTAGATTGGTTCACCCAATGTGGCAAGGACTATCCGTGGCGGCGCACAACAGACCCTTGGGCTATCTTGGTGAGTGAAATTATGTTGCAACAAACCACCATCCCGACCGTATTGGGGCGCTATGATAAGTGGATGCAACAATTCCCGACACCGCAGGCTCTCGCATCAGCGAGTGAGGAGGAAGCCCTGCGCTCATGGGAGGGGTTGGGGTACTACCGCCGTGTCAAAGCGTTGCGAGCTGCGGCTCAAACTATTGTAGAAAAGCATGGTGGCATTTTTCCGGAAAAATTTGAGGATATTCATGCTTTACCCGGAGTGGGTGATTACACGGTTGGCGCCATTCTTAGTTTTGCATGGAATCGGCCGGCCCCCCTTGTTGACGCCAACGTCTCCCGCGTATTTGCGCGGCTCTGCAACGACTCAACCCCCATTGACACGCCGGCAGGAAAGCGAGCCCAATGGGAACTGGCAGCAGAAATGGTGCATCCAACCCACCCAAGAGCCTATAACTCCGCTCTTATGGAACTGGGGCAAACCATCTGCACCCCCAGCTCACCGGCATGCATCATTTGCCCGGTAAGAGCCTATTGTCTTGCGCAAGACCCGGCAAGCCTCCCCGTCAAGACACCGCACAAAGAAACGACTGCTTTGTCTCATCATGACATTTGGGTCCTTTCAGATAAAGGGCTCCTCTTAGAAAAACAAGCGGAAGGCTCCCGCCATGCCGGGCTATATCGCCTACCTCAACGTCCGGCAGAAGAAGCCGCTCATTTGACTCAGATTTGCAAACAGCAATACAATGTGACGCGCTATAACGTCACTCGCTACCTACACTTGGCAGATGTTGCCAGCACTACCATACGCCCCGGAGAGGAATATATCCCCCTGCATTTATTGGATAGTATCCCTATGGCTTCCCCGGATAGAAAACTCATCAACCGTTACCTCCAGAAATCAGAGGATTGATTCAATACCGCCGTTTTTTTCCGGAGCGAGCCCCCGCCCCCTTCGGACCATGTGAGCGAGTAGGATAATACACGCAATCATTGTCCGGCACTTGTTGCCACCCTGCATCGGTAGAAGTTCGCTCTTTCCCATATTCCGGGTAATTATCCGGGTAGTACTTAGGTGCGCGGTAGGTTGGTTCCCTCTCTCGTCTATAAGCATAATCTCTGCCCTCCAGCTTATTATTTTTGCGCAAAATTCTCGTGATTTGAGGGGCAGCATACGCATCACACAGCACCCCTGAAATCATCATTGCAAGCAAAAGAGCGAAAGTTATTCTCATCACAGGGTATGATGACAGAACTGCACTTTGCTGTCAATCACATTCTTCTGTCAACCCCAATGTGTTTTATGATAAAAAAACAATCCCGCAGGGAAGCAAGACGCCTTCCCGCGGGATTGAGGGTAAAGGAATATGTAGACTTACACAGCAGCCTTGATGATGGCGGCAAAGGAATCAGCCTTGAGGGCTGCGCCACCTACCAAAGCACCGTCAATGTCGGGCTGGCTCATCAGCTCAGCGGCATTACCGGGCTTCACGGAACCACCATACTGCAAACGAACCTTGTCAGCAGCATCCTGACCGAAGGTGTCGGCAATCACGCCACGAATGAAAGCGTGTGCGTCCTGAGCGTCAGCAGCGGAAGCAGTCTTACCGGTGCCAATGGCCCATACGGGTTCGTAAGCAATGACCAAACCGGCAACTTCTTCAGCAGTAAGGCCCTCCAGGCCTTCCACAACTTGGCTCTTAAGCACTGTCTCAAGCTGACCGCCTTCGCGCTGCTCCAGCGTCTCACCAATGCAGTAGATGGGGATGATACCAGCAGCCAAAGCCTTCTTAATCTTCTTATTAATGTAGGCGTTGGTTTCGCCATGGTACTGGCGACGCTCGCTGTGGCCAAGCACCACATACTTGCAGCCCAACTCGTTAAGCATGGCGGTGGAGATTTCACCGGTGAAAGCGCCATTATCGCGATCGCTCACGTCCTGAGCGCCCACGCCTACGCAAGTGCAGCCGTTCAGTACTTCCATAACAGCGGGAATGGTGATAAACGGAGGTACGATGACCTTATCTACAGCCTTGCATTCGCAAGTGATTTCGTTCTTGAATGCAGCGAGGAACTCCTTGGCCTCTGCAGGGCCGATGTTCATCTTCCAGTTTGCAGCAATAATGGGTGTACGGGACATAGTTATAAGAATTGTCTTGTTGTGACGCGCAAAAGCCTACCGTTTTACGACCAGAAAGTCAAGACAATTTCGCGCGTCTTCATGGCCTTGAGAATAGGGGGGACACACTTAGCTCTTTTGTTACCCGCAAAAATGTGATAGGATGACCGAAGCATGCGAGCATACAGTGCAATTTTTCTATGTATGGGTATTATATTCTGCTCCTGTGAGGACCAGGAGGGGGAACTCGTATACACAGGAAAAAGCAAACACTGGAATCAGAAAGAAGTCCCCATATCACTGAAATGTGCGGCTTGCCACACCAAGGAATTCGAACAATGGGCAGGAAGCGACCACGCATGGGCTTGGAGAAATACAGACATGTCGCTTGACTCCGAACCCTTTCATGGACAAGAAATTAAAGCTCATGGAGAAAAACTGGCATTCCACACGAACAGACAAGGCGAGTTGTTGCTGATTAATCATGCCAGCAGGGAGGAATTTAAGGTAAATTCCGTATTGGGACGCCGCCCGCTTATCCAATACTTGGTAAAAGGAAAAGATGGGGGGCTGCACACACCGAGTGCAGCGTGGGATACGGAGAAGCGAGAGTGGTTTGATGTCTTTGCCGGGGATGAACGCCTCAGCAGAGAGGGATTGGCTGAGCGAAGGGACGGAGACTGGGGGCACTGGCTTGGGCGTGGTATGAATTGGAATTCTCAGTGTGCCTGGTGTCACATGACAGAGTTTCGCAAGAACTATCATGCGGAGACGGACACATACCACTCCACATGGAAAGAACCGGGAGTAAGCTGTATACAATGCCATCCGCTCGCATCTGCCCCGGATGCAGAAAACGGCTGCATGGCAGATGCAGCCAGACGCAAACTTTCCTCTCGGCAAGTGCATGATAATTGCGCCACCTGCCACGCAAGACGAGAGGAGCTGGATGACCAATTCCAAGCAGGCGACAGCTTTGATGAACATTTCCGTCTTGAAGTCCCACTCATTGAAGGCATATTTCATCCCAATGGCATGCAAAGGGATGAGGATTATTGTGAAACTGGATTGCGGCTCAGCAAAATGGGCGCTGCCGGTGTAAGCTGTATTGATTGCCATGACCCGCATAGCGCCCAACTAAAACTGCCACAAGAAGACAATAGCCTGTGTTTGCGCTGTCATGCAACGGGTACGATGGTGAACAATACCCCCGCACCTATCATTGATATCAATACTCACACCCCCTGCCCACCGCAAAGCACGGGAGGAAGGTGTGTAGAATGCCACATGCCGGAAAGTAATTACATGGCGCGAGACCCTCGCCGAGATCATTCTTTCAACTCGCCTGATGCGCAGATGAGCAAAGAATGCACTGTGCCCAATGCGTGCCTCATGTGCCATAAAGACAAAGATAATGACTGGGCGCAGGAACATATTGCACGCGTCTATAGTGGCACGCATATAGAAAGCAAGAGGCAACGGACCCGCGCTATCGCAGCTGCAATGCAAGGGAACGCCAATGAGGAAGAATTGCTGAAGTTGTTTGGGAGTGAATCCAATAGCACTTGGAAAGCAACCATCTTAGAGCACTTGGCAACACTTCCCCGTAGTGAAGCCATCATGCAAACGGCTCGCAGGGCGGCACAAGATGGCAATGTATTGGTGCGTGCAGCAGCCGCACAGCTTCTTGGTTCAGAAAGCGCACCTATGCTACTGGATAAGGCCCGATTGGTGCGTCGCGCTGCAGCTTGGCAAAACCTCTCCCTCATCCAAAGCCAAGCAAAGGCAAAACAAGCATTCAGGGAACAACTTGACACAGCTCGGCATCAGGCAGACCAACCTACCGGCGCTATGCAACTAGCCATGCTTGCTCAAGCGGCCAATCAGCAAGAAGAAGCAGAAAAACAGTACAAACGAGCTATCAGGCTAGATGCCTCCAGCCCGGTAGCCTACATGGATTACGCCGTCTTCTTAGCCGGCAGAAACCGCCCGGCAGAAGCTTTAGCTCAAATGCTGACCTGTGCCGAAAAAGCCCCGCAAAATCCGATGGTGCAATATAGACTTGGACTCATATTGGCCGAATGCGGATACATACCGGAAGCCATTCGAGCCATGCAAAAAGCACTCCACATCGCCCCGGATTACCAAGAAGCACAACAAGCATTACAGCAACTCACCCCCTACCATTCTCCTTCAAGCAAATAAAAACACTATACTCATTAGCCATGGAACCCACCCATCTTGCTCTTACTGTTTTGGCCTGCATTGTTGCAGCCATCATTTTCTTTTCTATTTTCAAAGGCGTCATCCGCATGATTTTATTAGCCATTGCCGTCATCAGCGCAATTGTAGTCTGGATGTTCATTCAGCGTAGTGGCTTCACTTTCCTATCCTTTCTGACAGCCAATCCGCAACCGTGGATGGTACAAACAGCGGCATGGGGACTCTCCATTTTCGTTTTCATGGTCTTTTTCCATGGCATGTCGTGGTTCTCGCAGCTTTTTTCGTGGCGCCGTGGCGGTGCCAGCACGTGCGGTATCATCACAAATATCCTGATGAGTTGCCTCATGATTTGGATTGCAACCCTGGGTATTTCATACTACGGCAACATTTCCCTCATTAGCCACTATCAATCCTTGGCAGAATCTTATATGAACAAGAAACCGTCTCCGGAAATGCCTTGGTTCACTCGCATGAAGTTCCTGCTGCGCAAAGCCGACAGCACGGGGTGGCTGGAAAAAATAGACCCCATGGACGACCCGGCACAAGCATATTTGGCTTGTTTGGTGGCTTTCGGATGCTCCTTAGATGAGACTCAATATACAGCGTTTTATAACGAACGCTTAGCAAATTGTGGTATACCGCAACCAACGCGCTTTCTGGACTTATTCCGAGACAAAGGGTTGCGCACACTTGTTGCAGAAAAGCGTTTTGTAACACTGTTGGAGAACGAACGCTTAAAGACATTCCTGCAATTTAGAGATACGGAAGACCACATGCTGCGGATTTTGCGTGGTACTACAGCTTCACCTCATTGATTTGCCCTAGGGCTTATCACAAAAATACACTGCAGGAGCTGCATCCATACGCACGATTTCAACCGAGGCTGAGTCCTGGGAGAATTGTGGCAAATCTTTTACGGAAGGCAGTAAAATGATAGTAGAGGCACCTATGGAGCGGATTGTATCTGCATCTGCCAACGGCATGCGTTGATTGCGCCCGAGTATGAGAATATCTGCTTTTCTTTCCTCCTCGGGTATGCTCTCAAAAGTCAACAATGAGGCATCACCTACATATAGCACACGGTCTTTTTCTCTTTGCCACATGACAATGGGTGTCACATTGTCCATTGGTTTGCGGGGGATGGTAGCAGGCGCTGCATAGATTCTAAAAACACCGGCTTTTGTTGCTAAATCGGTTTTCCCCTTTAATGTATCAGCATCCAATAAGCGAGCATGCGGCCAAGTTGCGGTAAGGACAGCGGACATTTCAGCTCGTTTGGCAGACGGCTTGGGCAAGAGGATGCCGGCTGGTGTAAACCCCGAATGAAAAACTGCCGGTTCAATGTTAAAACGAGCTGTTGGGGCATTACCGGTAGCAATCAATAGCCCGCCATTACCCAACATGCATGCACTTTCACCGTATCCAGTGGATATAAGCATCATGCTTTCCGGAGGCTGCGGAAGCTGCGCCGGTAAGTAAGCGGCGGGGAGAGCTCCGCACATAGCCACGACGGTTATGAGTCCTTGAGCACTTTGCAAGGCGAGAGTTGTCACCACCGAACCAATGAATGGGACGGCACCCAAAATCATTGCCGCCAATCCGGTAGCCATGACAACCGGCAAAATGGGAGAGATGAGGATGTTGGTAAGGAAACTATGTGTATTGAGTGTATGAAATTGAGCTATCGTTATAGGCAATGACACCAACCAAGCCCAGAGGGAAATGATGACCACACCACGCACACCCAATTCAAAAGATGACAATCGGCGTTCTGCGTTGGTTCTAATCCGATAGGGGATATAATCATTGGGGCCGAACCACGGACTTTCGCGTAGTGAAAGTCGCATACCTACACAGATGGCCGCATACACGATAAATGATAACTGGAACCCGGCGTTATAAATTTGGTAGGGTTGGGGAAGCAGAACGAGAAGCGCCACAAAGCTCCATGTATTGAGCAAACTGACACGCTTATGCAAAATAGCCCCTCCAAGCACGACGGCAGCCATCATATACGCGCGTACTGCCGGCACGGCAAAACCGGTCATAACGACGTATAAACCGCATACCAGCAAGATTACAATACGCGATAGGGCCACTCTCACACGGCAGAGCCTCAGCATTCCCCACAATATGCCACCCAACAACCCAACGTGCAGGCCACTCACCGCAAAAGCATGCAAACAGCCACCTTTGCGAAAATCCAGCATCGTCTCATCCTCAGCTCTGGTTTTATCCCCCAATACAAGAGCGCACAGAACTTGCCGACGCGCATCATTCTCAGTACCTGGGGGCATCAAGCGCAAGGAAAGAGCTTCACGCACCGCTAGTGCGGCTCCGCAAAATGCCGCCCACGAGAAAGGATGCCCCAGGTATTCCCCCTGCACAAGGTGTAAACTTGCAGCAATGCCTTGTTGTTGCATCCAGCGTGTAGAATCAAACATTCCCTGCACGAGAGGGTGCTGCACATGCCCCTTTTCTGCTTTCACCTTTACTACATCCCCTAATTGCCACGGTATCTGCTCTCCTCGTACAACAAGTTTTGCGCCGTCCCGGTGCGAACTAAGTACACAACCGGATGTCAATTTGCGCACCACTGTACCTTGCAATTCTACTACGTCATGAACAGAGAGATACTCTTGCAAGGTTTCAACTGCGTGTTGTTGGCGTTCTTGTTGCAAACATGCCACTAATACACACAGGAGGGCAGCTATCCCTATGCGCCACAATTTTAGAACTGCCACAAGCAGCAAGGAGAATGCGGCTAAGCACCAAAACCAACCGCCTAGCACTCCACCTACTACTGCAACTAAGGGCAAAAACAGAGGAGCGCTAAGCAGTATACGCCGCAGCACTGTATACAATACACCTGCTCTTTCCGAGCTCGCGTCTTTTAGCCCAGGTTCCATTACTTACCGATAAACCATTACCGGCCCGGTGTTGACAGATTGCACAGAACGTAGCTTCCGCACGGCTTTAATAAATATCTCTGCCGCCTTTCCAACCTCTTCTGTTGTCGTATAGCGAGACATTGAAAAACGGATGGATTCCCGTATTTCTTTATCTGCCAGCCCCATTGCCTTCAGCACATGGCTGGGATGTGGCTCTGCACTCGTACACGCAGACCCGGCCGAACAGAGTAGCCCCATGGGCTCCAACAATAGGAACAGAGACTCGGCGGCACAGCCCGGTACCCGCATGTTGAGAACATGCGGTAAACGCTTAGCACTCGCTCCATTTTGCACATAATCAATACCGGCAGCGCTTATTTGCTCTAGGAAAAGTTCTCTCATCTGCGCTATACGTTCATACGTTGCTGCCGCAGTCATAGCCAATTCGGCAGCCTTCCCAAAGCCGACAATTCCCGGTACGTTCTCTGTTCCAGCGCGGCGATAATCTTCCTGCGAGCCACCGGTCAGCAAGGGATGCCATTCTGTTCCACGGCGAGCATACAAAGCCCCTACCCCTTTGGGCCCATGCAGTTTATGAGCAGATAATGAGGCGAAATCGATGGGATAATCCCGTAAACAAATCGGCACTTTCCCGGCCGCCTGCACAATATCTACATGCACCCGAGCCCCGGCCTCCACTGCTGCGGAGCACATGGATTTGATAGGCTGAATAACACCTGTTTCATGGTTCGCCCAAGCAAAGCTGGCCCCATCTCGACCCTTCAGCAATTCTTTCCACTCCGGCAAATCAACCACCCCATTGGAAAGCACAGCGCAGGCCTCACCGGATATGGTACGCAGTGTTGCAGGATGCTCCGTAGCAAGGGTCAATGCCGAGCGGAACTGAGCCAATGCCGTATTAGTAGCTTCTGTCCCTCCACTGGTAAAAAAGATTTCATCGGGGTGCGCCCCAACTAATGCCGCAACTTGTTCACGAGCTATCTCAACCGCACGCCGTACATCCTTTGCAGCGTGATATGAAGCAGAGGGATTAAAATACTGCCCCTGCAAGTATGGAAGCATCTCCTCCAATACCTCGGGTGCCACCGGTGTCGTAGCGTTATTATCCCAGTATATCATGGCATTTTCTCCACCAGCATCTGAGCCGTTATCCATTCCGGAGTAGCAAGTTCCAGTGCATCAATGCGCTTCAATTCTGCTTTTATTTGCTTCTTTTGTTTTGCTACAAGCGCTTCCCGTTTTTTATCCTCGGCCTCCATCGCTTCACCGGTGGGGCGCGTCGCGGCTCCCACTTCGCCCAAGGCGGTTTGTTCCCCGCTTCCGCTTTCCAGCATATCACATAGCACCTTGCAGGCCTTCTCTGCGCTGCGCTCATCTTTTATCTTGCGTAGCTGCGCAATGACTTTTTTACGTAAATTAATTTCATCCTTTACCCAAGTCTCAGCCTCCTGTCGGGCATATTTCTGTTCTTGGCGCTGCTGGGCCGGACTCAACTTTTCTTCCTGCCCATTGCCGGGCACAGACACCAGCAGAACCATCAGTACAAGGCTAAGTATCTTATTCATATCTGCACAAAAAGTTAGCACGGGCGTGTTCTCAAGTCAAGCAGGATGTGAAAAGGTTCACTCCAAACAAAATGTGTCTCCAAAATTTTGCAAGCAATAGAAACATAAACAACGTTTTTACCCCCCCTCATCACAATAAATTGAAATATCATTGTAGATTTGTTTGCGTGCCGGAGGCGAGCCACATTTTGAGCCAGCCACAGGTCGGGCGAAACTTCCGCGTCAGTCCCGGGGCTGGCATGGTAGTAAGACCGGAACCCCGCCCACCGGCGGGGTGATAGGCTCAAGAAGGCGTGCGTTTATTTATCGGACTCTTTGCTTAAACATAAGGATAACAGCATAGCCGTTCTAAATAGCTATGCTGCACCCTGCGTAGATCCTCCTACCTCTTTCCTGAAAAACGCAACGCGAGAAGACACCTTTAATCGTCACTCATTCATAATTCTAAATAACTTTTCAACAAAATTGTACATTACGAATCCAAACTTAATAAATTTTTAATAAATAGTGACAAACGTATATTTTGAGAGAGAAATTCTTCCTCTTTCATTTTACGGTATTTAGAGGGTGTCCAGCCATTATGTAACATAATAATCCCACTTTCATTCATAAAATCATTCGTTGATGAGCACTCGGAAAACCAAAACTTTACATAGTTATCTATAACGGATTGATCTGCGAATGTGTACGATGTCCGCAATTCAGGAAAAACGCCATATTTAGGATCCTCTCTGGACCATACAGTTACCTCGTTCTCATCAGATTTGTACACTAACTTGTCCATAATGGCATTAAAAGCAGAGCCCCAATATATTTTCTTGACTATTTTAAGAATATTCAAAATTCGGTAAATGATGTAATAAAATCTATTTCCATATCGCATTCTTATAAGTGGCATAGTTTCGTTTAATTCATTTACCCACTCCTCAATAATGGACAAGTGCGGTTTTTTTGCATATAAACACGCTGCATGGGTAATGCGACGATCAGGCGTTCCGAATAAAGAAAAATCAGTTGGTGTAGAATCAAGAAAATCGGCAGCTTTCCGTGATGTGATAATTGTGTCACAATCCAACCATAATCCACCATGTTTAGACAAGAGCAAGGCCCTGTAAATATCTGCCTGCATTGCTAAAGAACACCTAGAAGGGCATTGAAACTGTTTTATTTCTGAAGGAGAAAGCCACTGTATAATCGATTTATAATCGAGAAGGTGTATCTCGTACTCCGGCAGGAATTTTTTCCATGTTTTCATGCAAAGTTCAAGGTAAGCCGGAAGGTTTTCCCGAGGTTCCCAAAATGCAAAAATATGTTTCTGGTTCATAATCACGATTTATGTTGCATTCTTTTACTCGCTACTTATTATGATAAAGCAGCTTAAGCGAGCATAGCATTTAGAATGCGATTGCGCCGTAACATATTATTCTCCAGCGAGTCAGGTTGAATTCAAACTTTCATTTTTTTCTAAATTGATAATTTTTAATTTTCGCATAGCGTTTATTTTCAACGCTTCTAGTAATTTGACTTGACAATCGCATTCTAAATGCGATGAACACTATAAACAGGCAAGAAACAGACACCATCTGCGTGTAGGTGATTTCATTCTCTTTTTTTTCTGACCACATTTAGTGTTTATTCCAAGCATGTGAGCAAAAAAAAGCCCCCTCGTGCGGAGGGGGCGGAAGTAACAATCATGAGGCGGTAGGCATCAAAACTCAATAGAATCTTCTTGCTTGCGATCTCTGATTTTCTTATCCTTCTTCTTCTTCGCGTCTTGCTTGCGCTTTTCGCGGTCAGCTTTCCGTTGCTCGGGAGAGCGTTTTGTTTTTATGCTACCCCACAGATCATGCAAAGCGGCTGCGCCACGCCCAAACACTGTGTTCGGGTCAATTTCGCCCATCTTTTTAATGTGACCCTTGAGCTGATTGGGTTGTATGGCCTCGCGGCGTGATTGCCCAATGAAAGTGAGGTAGGCTGCTTGGCGGTCGTATGTGCGGTATGCCGGGTCTTTGATAATTTTGAAGCATTCTTCCTTGATCATATCATAATCCGGCACAAAATCGGGTTTAAGGAAGCCATCAGACGTATCAAAGAGCTTGTAGCGGAATTGCAGCTCGACATGCTTGTAACGGCGCACAAGACCGGTCTTATCAGACGGGTCGGAAAGCTCGAGTTCATGCAACAAGTTCGGGTCCGTATAGGGAGGCATACTGGCTATGCTACCGCCGGGGATATACAATTGCAAATCCATGGCTTCTGCGATGAGTTTGGCTCTCTCCACCCCTTGTACACTACTGGCGGAGGCTGATTCGCCATCCAGCCCCACCTTTTTCATAATTTCCTGGTACTTGCGGAATTTGGCCAAGTAGTTGCGCATGTTTTCACGGCCTTTTTCACCTTCCTCATCGCCCAAGTAATCAGCACCGGGTAAATGAGCATATGCTTTGCCGTTTTTATCCAACATGACGACTAAGGGACAAACCCCAAATGGGGGGTCAGGGAAGCCACCGCGTATATCTGCAGCTTCGCCGGCCTTGGGATGGCCGGAATCTTCATAAAACGGTATGGCCACCATCACTGCATTGCCTGCGGCGGCTTCCGTCTCCGGATTTTTCCAGAAGCTATTGAGCATGCGGAGGCTGCGCCTGTTCCAATCCGGGCCATAGCAATAGACAACGATACCATCGTCCCCTGCTTTCTCCAGCGCCTCACTGTAGCTGGCAACACGTTGAGCAGACCATGCGGACGCAAGAGACAGCGAGGCAAGCAGAAGACCCGCCGTAAAAGTTTTAGTGAACTTTCTTATTATCATATACGAGAAGAGCGCGGAAGTTAATACCAATCAGCTGACCTTCACCGGAATCGATGCGGATGAACTTCACGGTAGGATTGTTTTTCTTGATGTGAACACGGACACAAGGATCCTTCACGTTGTTGGGCAGCTTGGCCAAGTGAGTCCATTCTTTACCATCTTTGGAAACCTCGAGATTCCATTCATAGTACCCGGCAGCACTACCCCCGGAGGGAATGATAACGATGCCACCAATCTGAGCTGCTTTTTTAAGCTCCAAGGTAACTTTCTGGTGTTTACCACCATCAGACTGGATAAGGCCACCAGCCGTCGTTAATGCGGCTCCATGGTAGATGGCAGAGCGGAAATTCGGATGATACTTGCTAAGCGTAATCAAGCCACCTTCGGAAATGAGGTTGCCGCCTACCGGTTCAAACTTGGGAAGGGGCTTCATCTCTGCTTCCTTTTTCTTGATGTAAGGCTCGCTATACTGAGTGGCCAGTTCTATATTGCCGACCGCTTCAGCACCGCGGATAATGCCCGCCACCATAGCATCTTTCTCGGTGCATGTTTCCATGGCTTTTTCCACCATTTCCAACACATCTTTACCGAAGGTCTTGTGCTCTGCATAAGCTGTGCGAATAGCCCAAGCTATAGCCAAGGAGAAAGAGGGATGCTTGGAGACACTATCGAAAAGCTTGGCGAAGAACTCTTTCTTGAGAGAGCGACTCTTCCCCAAGGAAGCATACTGCATATCCAGCAGTTTATCGATATCCCATTCAGCTTTTTCGTTCACGTTGAAGTTGTTGAACAACGTTTCAAAGGCAACTATCTTCTGTTTGGGGCTGCGAAGAGTGGCCAGCATGCTCGGGTAGATATTTTCCGTAAGGAATGAGGCACACATGGCAGGGTGCTGCGGAGCTACGGAAGAGCAAATGAACTCATTCACGCCAAGCCATTTTCTCGGTTGGCGTTTGAGTGACTTGGCCGCTGTTTCCATATACATGCCCCAAATGGGTTGATTGAGGGGCTGCATGGTAGCAGAAAGTTCATACAACTTGAGGGCATTCACCGGATTCTTGTGGGCTGCAAGCACGGATGCCATCGTTGCCACCATCTGAGCATCACGCGTGCGCGCTCCATTCTGGAACATGCTCGTCATCATCTCGAAGGCACTCCATGAGTACTCACCCCAGCAGCTCCAGTGAGGATGGCGATCTTCTGACACCGTATTGGAGGGATGCCACTTGCCATCCACATATACAGCATACGCGCAGTGACCCGGTTCCCCCATGGTAACAGCCGGCACACCATTGGCACACGCAGATGAAGTACCGAAGTGCGACAAACCACCACATACGGCACCGACATCGCGTGTCATCTTCGCAAAGTTGTCCGGATATAGGGACTGAAACGGCTCGTAGTAGAAGTTCGAGAAAATAACATCACCCGTCACGTTGAGCGGGAGATAGGGTACTTGGAATGCCATGCCGGTGTAACGCATGGCAGGTGCCGAGCAGTTATCCCGCAACCAACGCATTGTCGTAGCCGTACCAAAGTGGTTGTTTCCTTTCCAGCCGCACACAATATGCATCAACCAATCCGGCAATGTTGCAAATCCGCTATGCAGCAGTTCCTTATCTGCACTTTCCGCAAAGAATTCATAGCGTTCGCGAGCACTCTTGAAGATATCATTCTTCTCCTTTTTGCCACGGCGACGCGGCTCACCCATATTGCCGAGGATTTTGAGTTCTTCTATTTCTTCCGGTGTTAACTCGCGGCCATCGCCATACCACCCGTTGCGGGTGAACTGGACTGCTACGGCGGCTGCAATGCGACGCTTGAGACCGGGTTTGGTATTACCGGCGTTTTCTGTACCACCTTCGTAGAGCACGTCCTTATCCATATTGGGGTCATTCTGGCGGAAGTGGCGCACCATGGCCAATGCTATTTCCGGTTTTTCCAGCTGCCCATCGTACACGAAAGAAGAGACCCAAGGCAAATCATTGAGTAGCAAAGCCAAATCTTCTGCGGTCTCTCGGTCTTTCATCAACTTGGAAAGAGAATCCATATCCGCAAGGTGGAGCAGCTCCCACTGTGCCAGCATGAGGCGGTTTTCCGGCTTTTTCAGGAACTCCATCACGCCCTTTTGGTCAATCTTCTTGAGAGCCTGGCGCAGCTGGCCTGCCAGTCGGCGTTCCAGCATGGCAGGTTGGCGCCAGTTGGAACCGGTGAGCTTGCCGATAAACTTCTCTTCAGAAACGGGACTCATGCCGTCATCCTCGCCCACAAAGCGCATCATCTTGCGCGGGGTGGTGCCCTCAGGGTCATCATCCTCCCCTTCTTCCTCTCCATCCACAAAACCATCTTCCGGTGTGGGTTCCGGTTCGGGTTTGGGCTCCTCCGGTTTTGGTTCTTCCGGCTTAGGCTCTTCTATGCTTGTATCAGGACGGTTTTGATCTGCCAAATCATCCCACTCATCACGCGTGGGGGCCGTCTGCTTTTCCGTCTTTACCAACGCCTGAAGGATAGGAGCCACGCCCGGTTCTGCATAGTAGCCAACCACGACACCAAGCACTAAGGCAATCAATAATATGTGACTCAGTTTCATTTGTCTCTATCTATTAGCAAATACGACTCGATATGTCAAGGCTACAAATCGCTTTCAACAGAGAAAACGCATTAGGCGAGATGTGGCTTAAATAGCTGCAAGTGCTTGAAAGCAATTGCAAATTTCACATTTCAAATTTCACATTGAAAAAAGTGGCGCTGTCGCGCAAAAAAATGGGTGAGGTACATCCCCGCTTGCCTCCTCGCGGTTCTTTCTTCCTATAGGCTTATGCACCACTCTTGGTATATTGCCCGTCCAAGCATCTCGGCTCCACACCTCAGTTCCCTTCCGCGGGTCCACCATCTCCGGCTTACCAATCAAATTGATTGCCCCGGCTCCTCCCCATTCATACGGCCTATCCAGGCGCGTCACCGCCACACTCGGCATCGGCATGCCCCCCAACTCCAGCGCCGCCAAAAACTTCTCCGCACTCAAACTATGCACCGCCGCCAAGTTGCGCGGCTCATACTCCACGCTCATCGTAATATCGCCGCTGCTCCCATCAAACGTCCCCTGGTTATCGGTGGCGGATTTGATTAGGAGTTACTGGCACAAATGAATGACCGCGTAAAATAACACTACCATTCCCATCAGGGTATCCCCCCTCATCTAGGATTAAGCCATCGTAATCCAATTCATTCTCTTCAATAAACTCCAGCAAGTCGGAGGCATCAGTCCAATCCGGCAACCCTCTTTCGCTCAGCGGTGCACCGTTGCCCCACTTACGGAAAAAGTCTGTCTCAAATATCTTCTTCTCAGCAGCATTGCGCGTATCAAACGGCTTGCGGATATTCAAGAATACCTCATAAAGCATAGGTGTTCCAACATCTCTGCTGCTACGGTTAGAACTTGCTGACGGATGCTTATATTTTTCAGCATACCACATGAACGGAGAGAAATAAGACTCATTGCGGAATATGGTAAAACCACCTGTTGGACTCCCATGGTACACCACCAGCGGCTCGCCGTTCTCGTCTACTACCTTGGAACAATTTTCTTCAATTTCCTTGACTCTGTTCCATACATCAAGTAGTATGCTCTGGGGAGCTCCTGACGTGCCGGTAACCACCCCGGTCTTGAACACGTCGAGGAGCTTCTCCTTTATTTGAACTTCATGTAAATAAAAACCGGTGCGCGTCTCCCCCTTCATTACGACAACTTCGCACACATAGCTCACACCACCTATTTGCACAGGCGCCGCAATCACATAACTATCATCACCGCGACCTTTCCAGTTAGGGGCAATCTCTACCAGCACACCTTGCTCAATCACATCATGCACCACAGCAAAAGCGGCTGACTTCAAACGTCCAACACCATGAGCAATCGACGCTTTAACAGAGCGAGTATCCAGTATCACCTCCCCTAATATCGGGTTCTTTGCCACGCCACCATATTCTTTGCTCCAAAATTCTGTTACCTTGTCCGTGAGCTTTCTACCATCTGGGGCAAACTCATCTCCAGTTATGGCACAGACATCATCCATGCTTCGCAACTTATCTATGGCGGAACGGAATCGCGCCACCTTCTCCCAATCACCAAACCACTCCTTAAACGCCTTGGTGCGCACCTGCAACCACTGGCGCTCCGTCAAGTTCGTAGGCTTCCCGTTCGGCGCCGTCATAAACGTACCATCCTTTTCAGCCGCAGCCTCGATATCCTCCATCTCCTGCGTCACACTAAAGCTCAGCTCCGGCACAGCCTCTGCCTGCTTAGCGCGCAAATACGCCTCAGCATCCAACTCCTTAAGCCCCTGCTCGCGCTCACGCTGGGCGCGCTGCTGCTCCAGCAACTGCCCCACAGGGTCCACCTCCGTCTTGCCATCATAAAGCTGCGCCTGCGCCACCAAATCCGGGTAACTGCCCACCATCTCAAACTTAGCGCGCAGCCCCTCCAAATCGGCCAACAAATCCTCGCCACCCTCCATCTGCGTAGCAATCCCCAGCCGCTCCGCCTCCTCTCGCTTCTTACCGCTCAACTTGCGCCCCTGCTTCACCAGCGAAATCGCCCGTCACTCCCGCCGTGCTTGGCAGCACACTAATTACGCACTTATTCCCGGCGTTCTAAGGCAATTCAGTCCGAGGTCATCCCAATTCACCTCTCACAACAAGGGTAGCTACCATCAGTATAAAACAAGTAAGCCGGCAAGCAACAATTGGCCTCCGGCTCACTTTATAATATCCTTAATCAAGAAGGGAAATTACTGCAGCATAGCGAGCGCTCTTTCCGTGGCCTCCAGAGCGAGCTGCACATCCTCCATGGTATTGCAGAGGGAGAAAGAATAGCGCGTAGTACCTGTGATACCCAAAGCTTGCATGAGGGGTTGGCAGCAATGGTGCCCCGTGCGGACGGCAATCCCCATTTGGTCAAGCAGGGTTCCTAAGTCGTAATGGTGTACTCCGGGAACAACGATGGAAACGAGAGCTCCCCTACCCGTTTTGGGCCCCAGGATGCGGACTCCCGGTAATTTTTCCAAGCCATCACACAACGCCTTTGTCATCTGTTGTTCGTGTTCCTCAATGGCAGGGATGCCTACCGCTTGGGTAAATTTGAGAGCTTCGGCCAAGACGATGTTCCCACAAATATTGGGAGTACCAGCCTCGTACTTAAATGGTAAGTCGTTGTACGTTGTACCATTGAAAGACACCTCTCGAATCATCTCGCCACCACCGAGCCACGGCGGCAATGTCTCCAATATACTTTCGCGGCCCCAAAGAATACCGGTGCCGGTGGGGCCGTATACTTTGTGCCCGGAAAAAGCGTAAAAATCCGCACCCAAGCGTTGGACATCGACAAGCTGGTGCCCGGTGCTCTGGGCACCATCTACCAACACGATGGTATCAGGGCGGTTCCTGCGGGCTGCTGTTATGATTTTCTCTACAGGATTTACGACCCCCAACGCATTTGATATATACGGGAATGCAACGATGCGAGTGCGTGGCGAGAGCAGCGCCTCATACGCCTCCATATCGAAAGTAAGCTCGACAGTAAGCGGTACAGGACGCAATATAGCGCCCGAACGCTGGCAGAGCATTTGCCACGGCACGATGTTGGAGTGGTGAGCATCAGTCGTCACGACGATTTCGTCCCCAGCACACACCATGCCGGACAGGGCCAATGTTTGCGCCACCAAGTTGATAGAAGCAGTACAACCGGAGGTGAAAACAATTTCCTTATCGGATGCGGCATGCAGGAATTGAGCAACCGAAGAGCGGGCTTGCTCATGCGCTTCTGTTGCCAAGCGGCTCAGATAATGCGCCCCACGGTGGATATTTGAATTGAGCCTCTGGTAATAATTCTGTTCTGCCTGGAGTACAGAAAGTGGTTTTTGTGTAGTGGCAGCATTGTCCAAATACACCAAAGGGCGCTTGCCTACGCGGGTGTCCAGAATGGGGAATTCCGTTCGCAAGTCCATCAGATGTTGCCCTCCTTCAAGTGCTCAGCCATGCGGAACGCCACCTCCGGCACATACTCTTTCCATTCCTCATCATTGTCACGAATCATGCGCATGATGTCGCGAGGTGTGCGGAACAGTAACTTTTGGTTGAAGTACGGCACCTCTACAATATCCCCATTTTCTCGCAGGTGCTTGTAGAGGTATTCATACTTCTCGGGGGCGCGGTAGGTTCCGGCCGTCACGAATTCGCCCGTCGTTCGGTTAATCCACGGGGTCACATAGAAACGAGTCTTATTGACAAAGATATGCCCCATGCTGGCCAAGATGCCACCGGGTGTATCGGCCCACTTGTCCTTAAACAGCTCGTTGAGCAAACCTATCGAAAGCGCAATGGCAATAGGTTCTTTGGTAAACTGGTTCAGGAGAGTTGAAATGCGGTGGAAGTGCGTGATATTCGTCACCATCACCGTCTTACCGAGTGAGGCTAGAGCATCCGCTCGGTCAATGAAATCCAGCAGGTCTACATCGTTGCCACGAAGTAGGTTGGAGAGTGAAATTTCGCAGATATCAATCTCGCGGTTACGAGATTCTTCTGTCAGAGTTTCCCGGAACTTGTTGCGCACACTATCCATCATTTCCAAATGGATATTGCACAGGGGGAGGAAACTACCACGCATCAGCACAATCGGGCGTTTGTAAAGCAAGTCTGCCGGCTGTGCCACAGAACCATCCGGGCAGAATAAGGTTGCCTCTGACAACCCCAAGCGCACCAATTGCAAAGCAAGGATTCGGTTATCAAACATGCTGAATCCATTGCCGGAGAAACGCATGAAATCAATTTCGTACATGCTGCGGTCTAAGTTATCACCCACGCTTTGCACAAATTCTTCCATGCGTTCCCTCTTATAGAAAAGAGCATACAAAAGATTCACGCCAAGAATACCCAGCACACGCATCTGCATATCGTGATCCGGCACAAGTAAGCGCACGTGCATCACCAAATCACTAGGCGGAGCTTCCGGCTTGAGCTGGAAGCGCACCCCAATCCACGCAGACCAAGGGCCGTTGTCCCGGTATCCTTTGCATTTGACCGTGTTGCAGAACGCAAAGAAGCACGTATCCTTGCCTCTCTTTTCCCCCAGCCGATTGATGAGCTGCGTGTACTCATAATCCATCATCTGCTTGAGGCGTTCTTCCGACACATAGCGACGCACCGGGCCATAGAGTGTATCACTCACCGTCATATCATATGCCGATATCGTCTTAGCCACGGTACCTGCAGCACCGGAAGATCGGAAGAACCAGTTGGCTGTCTCTTGACCTGCTCCAATTTCTGCAAATGAGCCGTAGAGACTCTTATCCATGTTGATTTGGAAAGCTTTTTCCTGCGTTGCCGCTAATGTCTGTGTTTCTGTAGACATGGTTTTAGAAAGAATAAAAGAGATTTAAAGGGAAAGAGGAAGAGGCGCCACCGGCACTGTACGCAAGGGGCGAGGGGCAGAAAGCTCAATCACGCTATCTACCGCAGGCAAATCCACCTCTTCCGGTGTATCCTCAGTAGTGGCGGCGCCCACATCTTCAGCCATACCGGCTGTCGCCAGTTGTATTTCTTCCGGGGTTTTGTACTTGGGATTCAGAGAAAAATCGCAGCCATACGGGTCATCGCCGATGAGCGGCGTACCCTTGGGCAAGATAGAAAGCACCGGCAGTACGCGAGACGAGTTCATGTGATTGGGGCTGGAACCAAGGAAATCCCCCAACGACATACTGCCATCCCCATGGACAGCACAAAGGCCCAACGTCACATCGCCCTTGGGGAAGTACTCCCTGTATGTGGGGCGCGTGTAGGTTGGTTTTCCGTCTTTCATTTGGGTCTCGAAACAGAAATTTGTGGCAATCTGCCCGGAGGATGTGCAAATTTCCACCTCTTCGGTATCAGACGGCTGTTTGATGTCTGTATTTTCAAATTTCCCCTCAGCCGCAGCAAAAACAGCACCCAAAATGGGAGAGCACGTATCAGACGCAAACGCTTGGGGATAAATGGGCGTATGATCGTTGAGAAAGCCCATCCAAACACCACAGGTTATAGCCCCATCGTAGCCAAACAACGCATTGTCCGAGAAATCGTAGTTCGTGCCACTCTTAACGGCGCCCTTGAAGTCGGCAGGCAAATAGGGACGCACGCGTACCGCAGAGCCCCGTTCCATGGAGCCTTTCATGATAGAGTGCAAGCGGTATGCCGTGCAAGGAGTCACGCTATTGACCTGCTTGGGTGCAACGGCCAGCGGATTTTCCCAGAGGACATTCCCGTTACTATCAGTCACTTTTTTGATGATGTAGGGAGCCAGCGGGCGGGTACCCATGTTGGGGAAAACGGTATAAGCCATCACCATTTCTCGCAGGGAAACGGGCTCTGTACCCAAGTACACGCGCGGATAGTACTGCGGATGAGCTTCGGTGCTTCCGGGGATGCGTTCCGGTGGGGTTATCCCCACTTTAGTCAGAGTATTGATGAAAGCTTTGCAGCCTTGATTGGATTTGGAACCCAAGGCAATACCCAAGCGAGCAGAAGCCGCAATTTTAGACCATTCCAAGGCTTGGCGCACTGTTACGGAATCCAGATAACGCCCTTTATCAACTTCCATGCCCCACTCACCCAATACGCCCTCAGAACCACCGATACCGGCCAAGCGATTGTCCATAGCATCATCGAGCAGACGCGTGCACGGGGTATATCCGTTTTCAAAAGCACACATGTAGAGGAACGGCAGGAAAGCTGTGCCAACAGAGCGACGGCCGTTCTCAATAATATCGAAATTATCGCGGTCAAAACTGCGCCCACCAAGATAAACCAAAGTTTCACCGGTAGCATTGTTCACGGCAAAGACAGCACTATCCAAATAGCGGTGTCGTGCTGCGCGGGGGTCATTTTTATCTGCAAAGCGGACGTGATTATAATCCGGTCTGCTTTCAATGGCCTCAAGCTGTTGGTTCATCGCCTGCTGGGCCGCATCCTGCATGCTTTTATCAATAGTAGTGTACACCTTGAGCCCGGCGCTCTTCACAATTTCTTCGCCTCGTTCATAATTGGGGAATACACTGATGGCATGCTGCTGCACCAAAGCGTGAAGATGTGATGTCTGACGACGCAAGGGTTTCGGATTCAATCCCAGTGGCAGTTTTTTTACTCGCTCGGCCTCTTCAAGCGACAAATATTGCAGACGCTGCATGCGGTCTATCACGTCGTTCCGCCAGCGCCAGTTCAAATCGGCATTGCGAATAGGGTTGTAGTTCTCCGGGTTTTTGATGAGGGCTGCAATACTCGCTGCCTCACGCACCGTCAAATCCGCAGGTTCTTTACCGTAGTAGCCCAACGATGCGGAGCGTATACCATAATACCCCCTTCCAAAATAGATTCGGTTGAGATAAAACTCCATTATTTGGCGTTTAGAGTATCGTTCTTCGATACGCTGAGCCAAAAAGATTTCCACAACTTTGCGTTCGTAGCGGCTTCCGCCTCGGGCGTGGGTACGCTGCTCTAGGTCGTAAGCGTTGCGAGCAAGCTGCTGGGTGATAGTGGATGCACCCTGATTTGCCTTACCCTTCGCTGCAGCGGCTTCCTTGGCTGCACGCAAGATACCCCAAGGGTCAAATCCTTTATGAGTCCAGAATGTTTTGTCTTCTTGGGCAACGAGAGCATCTATCATGCTCTTCGAGATCTTGTCGTACGTTACATAACTTCTGTTTTCATCATATATACGGCCAATTTCCTCCCCGTTGCGGTCATAGATGATGCAGGGATGGTCTAGGTTGTTGATATCTTCCAAATTAAACTCGTTTGCCCATTTTTGGTATTTGGAAGTCAAAACAACAAAGCCTCCGTAGCCGGCCGCTATCCCTAGCGCCAGCAAAATAAAGCCAACTATAAAGAGCTTGAGGAAGAATCGCTTCCATGGTCCCATGGTGCGATTCTTGGACTCCTTGCGGGCATCGCGTCGCCGGCGGCGCTTTTCTGCCGCCTTGCGTTTATTCTGGTATTCATCAAGGTCGTCCATTGTTGTGCGAAAAGATTAGCAGAATTTCCGCAAAAAAGCAAGGGACAAATGTGGTCATGAGCGAGCTCGCCACAGGAAGAGCAACAAACAAAGGGCAGACACACATAATCCGGACCATGTAGCTACCTGCATAGGCAAGGCAATGATGCATTCCGGCGCATACAGCAAGAAGCTGGTACAAACAGTTGTCATGAAAAGCGCAGGAATGGTTACAATCCAATGGAAACGGTGTCGGTGCCGGAGATAAACGACGATACTCCACAAGGTAAAGCAAGCCAAGGTTTGATTTGCCCAGCCAAAATAGCGCCATATGATGCTGAAATCAACCTGCGAAATGATAATCACACAAGCGAAGAGGGGCACCGCAATAAGCAAACGACGCAACGAATTCTTCTGCTCAATGTGCAACGCATCCGCAAGCATCAAACGACAACAGCGCATGGCCGTATCACCACTCGTAATAGGCAACACAACCACCCCTAATACAGCCAGTGCAGCACCAATTGGCCCCAATAATTCCGTGCAGGCATGGCTCACTGCCGTGGCCGGGCTGCTGAGAGTAAGCTGGGCAAAAGTTGCAAGGGGTTGCCCTGATTCCGCCAACTGGGGCACAAGTTTTCCGGCTTCATTGCTCACCATGGTATAATCAGTTAGAACATCTCGCAGAGTAAGCCCCACTGTAGCCCAGATGAGAGCCACAAGTCCTTCAGCTATCATTGCGCCATAAAACACAGGGCGAGCCCGGCGAACATCCGGCAAGCAGCGCACCATCATCGGACTCTGCGTGGCGTGAAAGCCGGATATGGCACCGCAGGCTATGGTCACAAAAATCATCGGCCATACGCTCAAATTCTGGGGGTGAAAATGAGAAGTAAAGTTCACAACAGGCAGCACTTCATGTTCACTGAAAGGCAAGGCCACAGCCAAGCCGACCGCCATGAATATGAACAATGCGCCGAAAATAGGATATAAACGCCCGATGATGACATCAATAGGCAGCACTGTCGCAAAAAAATAATACAGCAGGATGATGACACACCATGTCGTGACGGACAGGGAGCTCACCAACGCATGCAACATGCCCGCAGGCCCACTCGTAAACACCACACCCACCAGCAACATTAACAGCACGCAGAGCCCACGCATAATATACCCTGCACCTTTCCCCAAGTTGCGCTGCACCAATTCCGGCAAATTTGCCCCACCCTCTCCGGCCGACATTAAAGCGGCCAAAAAATCATGCACGGCACCGGCAAACACGCAGCCCAGCACAATCCACAACAATGCAACCGGCCCAAATAGACACCCGGCTAATGCGCCAAAAACAGGCCCTAGGCCGGCAATATTGAGGAGCTGTATCAAAAATATCTTCCATGTCGGCATTTCGACGTAATCAACCCCATCCGCCTTGAGCTTACATGGCATCAGCATCTTAAAATCCACCCCGTATATACGCTCCGCTATGCGACCGTATACTACATACCCCATAATAAGAACCAATGCGCAGATAAAGAAAAGCAGTAAACCCATTGTTGTAAAATTGCTCCCCAACTCTACACCCGTTTTCTCGCAAACTCAAGGTTTTTCACCGTTAGACACACCGTTACTGACACAACAAAACAACAAAATAGAGAAGTAAACGACAGCTCATAAAACTCATACCTTTACTACTCTACAACAAATAGATTCTGCCCAGAAAATACGGCTTGCCAAATGCGCGTTTTTGCGCTATAATACGTCCGCATTACGCGATTACTCATTCCTTATGTCCGGCAACCTCACCTATAAGCAATCCGGCGTCGATACTATCGAGGCACAATCCTTTGTTCACGACATTAGCTACCACGTTAAGCGCACCCAAAAGAACCGCCAGCTCTGCAATGCTTTCGGTCTTTTCGCCGCAGCCTACGATCTTTCCTCCTACAAGGAACCCGTCATTGTCACCGGCACTGATGGAGTAGGCACTAAGACAGAGATTCTCTTCGACATGGATATGTTGGAGACAGCAGGCAAGGACTTGGTGGCCATGAATGTCAACGATATTCTGACCACCGGTGGCGATCCTCTCGTATTCTTGGATTACCTCGGCATCTCTAATCTTGAAATTGAGCGCCCCCGCATCACCCGCTTGGTAGCAGGCATGTGCGATTATTTGGAAAGCTGCAACTGCATCTTGGCCGGTGGTGAAACCGCTGAGATGCCCGGCGTTGTCCCTGAAAATCTGGTAGAAATGGCCGGATTCAGCATTGGCTGCGTAGAAAAGAGTCAAATGATTGATCCCTCCAAGGTGGAGGATGGAGATGTATTTATCGGCTACCCCAGTGATGGCTTCCATGCCAATGGTTGGAGCTTGGTGCGCCGCATCCTCAAACAAAACCCTGATTTGCTGACAGAAGATGAGCTGCGGAGCTTGCTGGCACCTACCCGTCTCTACCACGATGTGGTGTACGATATGCGCAAACTGGGCATCACACCCAAGGCCTACGCCCACATCACCGGTGGTGGCCTTCCTGAGAACTTGGAGCGATTCCTCGGCAACAAGGGCGCCGACCTTGAAATCCCCTACTGGGACAACGAGCCCGTGCAAAAAGTCTTGCAATTTGTAGATGCAGAAGACAAATTCCACACTTTCAATATGGGTATCGGTTGGGTCGCCATCGTGAAACCTGAAGATGTAGAGAAAGCCATGACGGCCGGACCCGGCGGCACCATCATTGGCACATTGAGAGACGGCAAGGGCATCAAGGTGAGCGTACGCAAGTAAGAACCTAACTAAAAAATCATATGTCCGCAGCAATTCGATTACTCAAGCCGCTCTCCTATTTCGCAGAGAAGTACGGCGCGCCTGATTGGGCCTTCAACAAGCTATTCCTGCTCATGGAAAAGCAGCACAACCGAGGCCAAGACGGTGCCGGTATCGGTTGTATCAAACTTGACATGCCGATGGGTGAGCCCTACATCTTCCGCGCAAGAGATGCCTCCAGCTCAGCCATCACCAGCATCTTCTCCGCCCAGCAGCGCAACCTGCGCAACATGCGCGAAAACGGTACTATCCGTGGGCACGATGCAGCATCCTACAAGCGCCACTTTAACTTTGGTGGCGAGGTACTCATGGGGCACATGCTCTACGGAACGAGCGGAGTGCAATATGATGAGGGCAGTTGCCATCCCTTTATGCGCCGTACCAATTGGACAACGCGCACACTCATGTTGCAAGGAGATTTCGGCATCACCAACATCTCTGAGCTGCACGAAAAGCTGATTTCCCGTGGTCAACACCCTGTATTCGGCTCTGATATCCAGACGCTACTGGAAGAAGTAGGCTACTATCTGGACGAAGCACACACCGACTTGTACCGGCAGCTGCGAGATGCCAAGGTAGACGGCAAGGAAATCCCCAATATTATTTCGGAGAACCTCAACATCTTCGATATCATCAGCAAAGCATCCCGTAGCTGGGATGGTGGCTACACCGTAATGGGAGCCATCGGCAACGGAGACTTCTTCTGCTTGCGAGACCCCCACAGCATCCGCCACTGCTACTACATTCACACAGATGAGTATGTGGCTATTGCCAGCGAGCGAGTACCTCTCATGAGTGTCATGGAAGTGGATAGTGATAGCGTGAAAGAGCTTCCCGGTGGTCACATGATTGCTGTGAAGTATGACGGCAAGGTAACAGTCAAGGAGTACACCAAGCCGGCAGCCCCCACGCCCTGCTGTTTCGAGGATATTTATACATCCCGCGGAAACGACCCCATCATCTACCGTGAACGCAAAGCTCTCGGTGCAAACCTGACGGAGAAGGTTGTGTCCAGTTTGGATGAAAACTTCTCCAAAGCAGCCATTACATTCATCCCCAACACGGCGGAAGTATCATACTACGGCTTGTTGGAAGGCCTCCGCGCATACCGTCGCAACAAGGTGAGCAATGCCATGATAAAAGCATTCCGCGATGGTACGATGAGTGAAGAACTTATCAACGAACTCATCCTGCGCCGCTGGCCCCGTGCAGAGAAGATTGCCCACAAAGACATCAAATTGCGTACTTTCATTTCGGAGGAAAGCAGCCGCAAGCAAATGGCTTCTCAGGTGTACGACCTCACCTATGGAGCCGTCAGCAGCGATGAGGTTCTGGTGGCTATTGATGACTCCATCGTACGCGGCACCACCCTCAAAATGAGCTTGCTGCGCTTGCTCTCTCGCACACAAGCACGCAAGATTGTCATTGTTTCATCTGCACCGCAAGTGCGCTACCCGGACTGCTATGGCATTGACATGAGCGAAATGGGCAAGTTTATTGCATTCCAGGCGGCTGTTGCCCTACTCAAGCGCCGCGGTATGGCCTACCGTTTGGGAGATGTATATGTAGAATGCAATCGACAGCTCACACTGCCACGGGAACAGCGAACCAACCCGGTTAAGCAGATATACGATACATTCACCGAAGATGAAATTACGGAGGAAATCTCCCGCATGGTCACGCCGGATAATTGCCCGAGCGAGATTCAAGTGATTTACCAGAGCATGCAAGGCCTTCACGATGCCATCGAAGGCCCCTGTGGTGATTGGTACTTCAGCGGCGATTACCCCACCCCCGGAGGTTTCACCACGGTGTGCAAAGCCTATATCAATTGGTTTGAGGGCAAAGACGGTTGTCTGAGCGGCCTCAACCTATAAATCCCCCCTTTTTTCAGAAGAGGGGCAAACACCTTGCCCCTCTTCTCTTTCCTAACCCACCCCTTATCCTTTTCAACAATGGCTCCCTCGCCCACAGCAAACTTCCCGGAGCTTCCGGATGAAGAGCTTATCAAGCTGACGCTTGATGGGCAGACCAAGGCTTTTGATGAATTGATACGCCGCCACAGTCGCAAGCTACACGCCATGTTATTACAAATGCTTGGTTCAGAAGCAGATGCGTATGATGTAGCACAAGAGGCATTCATGAAAGCGTACCGTTCTCTGCGCTACTTTAACGGAGCCAGCGCATTCTACACATGGCTGTATACGATTGCAGCCAATCAGGCACGCAACCACCTGCGCAAACGGAAGCGCAAATCATACCCCGCCTATAGTATAGATAATACAGAGAACGGAGACCCGCTGGAAAAGAATGCTGAGTTGGCGGATACGAGCCTTGCCTCCGACCCCGTGCGCGGAGCTCACGTCAAAGATTTGAAGGCACGTTTGCAAGCCGCCATGGCGCAGCTTTCCCCTGCACACCGAGAGATTGTGACACTCTGTGATATTATGGGCATGTCCTCCCCGGAAATCTCCAAAATGCTCAATATATCCGAAGGAACGCTCCGATCCCGCCTTTTCTATGCGCACCGCCAATTGCAAGGCATTCTGGCAGGAGAAGAAAATTAAGGTAAAAGGCGCAAGCAAGCGGATGCTGCGCCTTTTGCCTTGAACCAAGGGCTTACATGTCCAGGTTTTTGATTTCTTGACTTAGCTTCATAGCACAAAAATCCGGGCCGCACATGGAGCAGAAATGGGCTTTTTTGGCATTTGCATGGGGTAGTGTTAAGTCATGATACTCTCTGGCGCGGTGCGGATCGAGAGAAAGATTGAATTGATCTTCCCAGCGGAATTCAAAACGCGCTTTGGCTAGAGCATTATCACGCAACTGCGCACCGGGATGCCCCTTGGCCAAATCCGCAGCATGCGCAGCCAGCTTATAGGTGACTACACCTTCCCTCACATCTTCTTTATCCGGCAAGCCGAGGTGTTCTTTGCGGGTAACATAACAAAGCATGGCGCATCCTCTCCGGGCAATCAAGGCACCACCGATTGCTCCGGTGATGTGATCATACCCCGGAGCAATGTCCGTAGCAAGCGGGCCGAGGGTATAAAAGGGCGCTTCGTAGCACCATTCTAATTGCTTGCGCATATTCTCCGGCACGAGGTGCATTGGGACATGGCCGGGGCCCTCGTTCATCACCTGCACTCCCTTGTTCCAGGCGCGGCGGGTCAATTCCCCCTGCACCTCCAGCTCTGCTAATTGAGCAAAATCATTCGCATCTGCAATAGCTCCGGGCCGCAAGCCATCTCCTATGGAGATGGCCACATCATAGGTGGCCAATATATCACATATCTCATCCCAATGTGTATATAAGAAATTTTCTTGTTGGTGTATCATCATCCACTTGGCTATGATAGAGCCTCCGCGCGACACAATACCGGCAGCGCGACGGGCCGTATGTGGTACAAAGCGTCGCAGCAAAGCGGCATGTACCGTTACATAGTCAACACCTTGCCTGGCTTGCTCAATGAGAGTATCCCGAAAAACAGGCCAGGAGAGATGAGCCACGGCTCCGCTGCATTTCTCTAGGCTCTGGTACATGGGGACAGTACCAATGGGAACCGGGCTGTTTCGCAAAATCCATTCGCGAGTGCGGTGAATATCCTTACCGGTAGATAAATCCATCACCGTGTCGGCACCCCAATGAATAGCCCAGCGGAGCTTCTCCACTTCCTTCACAATATCAGAAGCGAGCGCCGAATTGCCTATATTGGCGTTCACCTTGCATAAAAAGTTGCGCCCAATAATCATGGGCTCACACTCCGGATGATTGATATTGACCGGAATAAGTGCGCGCCCCGCCGCAATTTCATCTCGCACAAATTCGGGCGTATAGAATGCAGGCATGTGGCTACCCTGTTGCAATACGGCCGGGTGCTGGTAGGCTAAATCAGCGCGGCTGCACAGACTTGTTGGCCCGAATCCGGGCTGCGCTTCCAATTCACTGGGGCGTGGCATACCGGTTCCTAATTCATCCAGCAGCATTTGCGCCGCTTCCGGGCGCGACTTGTCGCTGGGAAAGCGGTCGTACACAGCGCGGTAAACTGATTCTCGCCCCAAATTCTCACGAATAGCCACATACTCCATTTCAGGGGTTATAATACCTTGCGTTGCATAATAGCGTTGCGTGGGAGGCGTTGTTACGTTTGCGGCCTTCAAGCCTCCGCCGTCTTCCACCTCAATATCCCCTCTTTCTCGAATCCAATCCGCTCGCAGATGCGGTAAGCCGCGCTCTTCATCTCCGTGGTATGCAGAGTCGCCCCATGGCCCGGAACAATCATATACCCTCACCGGTGCATTCGGCTCCGTTTTCCCATCCGGGAAAACGGTGTCTTCCTGCACAATCTCACGCATGGAAACTTGCACCTGTGGGTGCATTTTCCCTTGTATGTAGATGCGATGCGAGCCGGGATACTTCAATTCGTCTGCATTCATGCCACCAATTCTATCACGGTTCATTTTTCTCCGTAAGGCTCATTCTGTCGTATGACATGCTAACATTTGAAAGAAAAAACGCTCTCTGTGCATCATTACTTGCAACAGAGAGCGCCGTTGGGTGGTTGAGCTTTGCGCCTTTTTGTGTCCGGTTCTGTGTCAATGTCTGATTCCATAGGCCGTGTTAATTGCAACCGAATAACCAGCAAAAGATACCATGACTGTGGCGGCGAACATGTACAACACGTCTGTCCTTATGACCCTTGGCATGCTGATTGTGATGCTTCCCCTTCACTACACGGTGTACCTTTGCACCACCATGATGAGCATGGGCTACAGATACTGCAGCTTCTGATTGGGCGGAAAGTACCCCCACTAGGGCTACTGCAACGACGGCTAATTTGGCGAGATGCTTTTTCATATTGCTTGTATATTGGTTAAATGGTGATTAATTGTCTACTTTTTAGTGACGATGGCGGCGGCGCTCCGCTTTACACACATGCAACACACAGTGTTTCCCATGGTGGTGGCGTACTTTGTGGTGGCACATACATTTATCTTTGCGCTCTTTCATTTTCTTGTGATGATGGTGTTTGCCCTTCACGACACAATGCGCATGAACACTGCCATGATGAACATGTGCTACTGCTACGGCGGCTTCGGACTGAGCGGAAAGCAGGCCTACTAGAGCAACTGCTACGACGGCTAATTTAGCGAGATGTTTTTTCATATTGCTTGTTTTTTCGGGCATCTGCGCCCGTTCACTTGTATAAGCGCACCATGAATCATATTTTGTTTAATTTTTGTAATTATTTTCTTTTTATTTCTTTTTCACACAAAAAACGCCATTGACTTTTGTGTCTTTTCTGCTACTTTATAATGTATCTGTTACAGTTTTTATCACAATATAGCAACACCATGAAACACCATTACAAACACCAAGAGAAGCGCAAGGTGGCAAAAACGAGGGGACTATTTTACACAGCCCTATACCTGCTATTGGGAATCGGTCTCCTGAATTCCTCAGTTTGCGAAGCTGCACCCTCTGCCAAAGACACGAAAAAACAAATTGAAACTATAGAGCGAAAAATTAGCCGTTCAGAAAAGAAAATAAAAAACTATGAGTCGCAGATAGAATTAAACAAGCTGAAAATAGAGCTTCACAACGATTGCAGGAGCTGCAGTGCCAACTGTAAGGCTCAATTTAAAACGACCGAGAATAGTTTTAACGGGAAACGCGGTTGTAAGCACTGGAGTGCAGGAACTTTCAGAGGGAAGCGCGTTCGCATATGCCACCAACTGCCGGACGGGAACCAGCGTTATGCCGGTATCGACCAGGCAATCAGCGTGCTAGAGACGCGGAATGAAGCGCTTGAAAACACAATCAATAACATAAAAGCACAGATTGCTGAACTCGAGGGTAAGTTGGACGCATTGCAATCCGCCACCAACCCGGACGAGACAATCACCGAAGACGTCGTACGAGAAGTAGAAGATTTTTGATTGTTAAACACAGTCTTGTTTACAGAAAGATAAGAACGCACGCCAAGAACTTGGTATAGTCCTTGGCGTGCGTTTTAAGATTGAGTGATGCCGGTAGCGTTACGCAAGCTTGGCGAGCACATCTTTCAGAATCGCCAAACCTTCTGCTATCACATCTTCCGGCACAGTAAGGGCGGGGATGAGCCTCAATGTATCCGGTCCGGCGGGGCATGCCAGCAAGCCGGCTTTGAGGCAAAGCCCGTTCACATAAGCAGCGGGGGTAGTAGCGCCTTCCGGGAGGGTGAACGCTCCCTTGCGCAAGCCGATGCCGCGCAGCAAACCATAACCGCGCACACATTCTACAACGGGAAGCTCCCAAGACTCAATTTCGGCCTTGATTTTCTCGCCCAACTCAGCGGCTCGGGCAGACAAGTTTGACTCCACAATCTCTTTCACCACAGCCAAAGCTGCGGAACAGGCAAGCGGGGTACCGCCAAAGGTAGAACCGTGCGAACCCGGGCTCATAATGGAGGAAAGCTCCGTGCCCTGCGCATCAATAGCGCGGTTGCTTACCCAGAAGCAGCCCATGGGGAAACCACCGCCTATCCCCTTGGCACAGGAGATGAGATCGGGCTTCACCGTGGGGCAAACGGCCTGCCAGCCCATCGGCGCACCGCAGCGACCATAGCCACACTGAACTTCATCTACCATGAAGAGCAAATCATGCTCCCGGCAAAGGGCTGCCACCGTCTGCATAAACTCGGGTGTAGCGGGGTTTACACCACCTTCACCCTGAATAGCCTCCAGCATGATACCACAGGTTTCTTTAGAAATGGCTGCGCGCAAAGCTTCGGCATCGTTGAAATCCACATATTTGAAACCCACAAGCAAGGGGTCAAACTCCAGCTGAATCTTCTGCTGCCCCGTAGCAGCCATGGAACCCAGCGTGCGCCCGTGGAAGCTCTTATTGAAGGTAATAACCTCGTAGCGAGGGGTGCCATCTGCCGCCGGGCGGCGGTGCCCAAAACGGCGAGCTACTTTAATGATACCATCATTGGCTTCTGCCCCGGAATTGCAGAAGAACACACGCCCGGGAATCCCCACAATTTTATCGACAATGAGAGCGGCCAGCTCTTCTTGTTGGGGTATGGTGTACAAGTTGGAGCAATGCATCAACTGCTGCGCCTGCTTGCACACAGCCTCCACCACAATCGGGTTGCAATGACCTAAACTACAGGTAGCAATACCTGCACAAAAATCCACATATCGTCGCCCCTCCGTATCATACAGGTAAGAACCTTCGCCCTTGGCTGCGGCTATGGGAGATTGCCCATACGTCGGAAGTACATGTGGTTGTCTGTTCATAACGCGGAAAAATGTACACCCGCAGCGCCTGTTTTGTCAATACTTTTCGCCCCAAAAAAACAGGGGTGGCCTGCAACCGGCAAACCACCCCTGAAACACAATAGCAGAGAGAAAACTTTATCTTATCACAGCGCCGGCTTCTTGGGCACAGGATTGGCCACCTTGGCCTTGCTCGTGGTGTTGGGCAACCATGTCTGATTGCGCCCCAAGAATGCTATCTTGCCACGCACAATCAGATTCTTGCCATCTCGCCAGATTTCGCAGCCGTATACCTTGCCCTTTGTGGGGTCTAGGACTTCACCACCGCTGTAGCTCTTGCCGTCCTTTTCCAAGTCCCAGATGATATCCATCCCCAGAACTGCCGGACTACCCTTTATCTTGGCTTTGGCTGATTTATCCTTCAGAAGCTCTACCACGCGGCCATACACCTTGCCCTGGTACTCGTATATCTGCACCACGCTCTTGGCTTCCTTCGTCTCATCATCTATGGTTGTCCAAAGACCCACCACATCGCTGCCGGCCTGCGCTACCAGAGTGCTCATGGCCATTACTGCCGTCATGATTATCTTCTTCATTTGCGTTACTTTGTATCAGGGGTTGTGTCTGAACTCTCGCCACATCCTATATGCTAGAGTCAGCTCAACCTTACGTTATACAAAAGAAAAGCTAGAGTCAAGTCTAAATTATAAAAAAAATCGTGCGACACGATAAAGCGCAAGCCGCAGCTATACTTTAATCAAGGATTGGGCAAAAGGGGCAACACAAAGGCATTGCCTATGGCCAACCAAACAGGCAGCGTGAGGAAGGAGCACACGGTGGTGGAAAGAAGGATTTGAGTGCCCAACTCCGGTATACCACCGAAGCGTTTGGCAAGGATGACGGGAATAACCGCACTAGGAATAGCACTTTGGATGACCATGATGCGTTTGATGAGCGGGTCAACCGGTAAGGCCCAAGCCAAAAAGATAATGAAAGCCGGTGCCAGCACCAAGCGGGCAATGATCCCGGCGGAGAGCATTTTTGGCTGCCATGTAAAGTTGCGGGTAAGGTCATACATGGAGCAGCCAAAGAGGATGAGGCAAATGGGAGTGGCCACGGAGCCAATCATCTCTGCGGTTTTCATGATGGGTGGCAGCGCCACATATTCGCCTAGGCCTGACCATGCAATGGCAAGCGAAAGACACACCGCCAGCAGAGGCCCGCGCAGCAGCATGCCAAGACGCAAATCTTTTGCCCCGCCACACATGAGGATGACACCCAAACTCCAAACGAAAATCTCGCATCCCATGTTGTGAATAAACAACACACCCATCGTGGGATCCCCTTGAGCGGAGAATAACATCTGGATGATGGGAATGACAAAAAAGGCGTAGTTTTGCACGCCGGCAGTGAGGGTAAAGGTGCGCAAGCCCGTACCGATGCGCAGGCGCAGCATGCGCGCAACAAGCCACGCCGCCACCACTCCGACAAGCAGTTCCAAGAAGCCGCAAGCAATCGCTTGCAACGAGAAAGCCACGGTGGAGATGGCGGGATGCGCCTCCATCACCATGTATTTCATGATGCTATGAAAAATGAGGCAGGGATAGCCCACATCCATAGCCAGCTGCATGATGGGTGCATCGTGATGCGCCTCAATCGCCTTCTTGCGGCGCAACCAAAAGCCTATCGCAAAGAAAACGTAGACCGGAATCGTCGCTAGAAAGGAGTTGAGGACGATGCTACCCATCTGTCAGCATCAGGTTTGTTGTGGAAAAGCTTTATTATCACTCACCCAAGACACTGGAGAGCATGCTGGCCACCCCCTCGAATGCGGCAGCTACCATGCTTTGGCCCGGGTCTTCCAGCGCAACGGGATGCCCCTCGTCGCCACAGGTGCGGGTGCGAATATCCAACGGGATGCGACCCAGCAGGGGTACGCCAAGCTTCTGAGCTTCGCGCTCGCCGCCACCTTCGCCGAAGATGTTGTACACCAAGCCATCGCTCGGGCACACAAAGTAGCTCATGTTTTCGATGATACCAAGGATAGGGGTATTCACACGTTGGAAAAGCCCCACAGCCTTGCGAGCATCGATAAGAGCCACCTCCTGCGGAGTCGTCACAATGACAGCGCCGGCCAAATCCACCGTCTGCACGATGGTGAGCTGAATATCGCCCGTGCCGGGAGGCATATCAAGCACCAAGAAATCCAAACCACCCCAATCAACATCGCGCAAGAACTGCTGAACGTAGCGGGTTGCCAGCGGGCCACGCACCGCCACAGGGGCGGCTTCATCCACCATCAGGCCCATAGAGAGCAGCTTGATGCCATGAACCTCCACCGGCAGGAATTGCTCTTTTTCGGAGCAGCCGGGGCGCTCCTTGGTGCCAAACATAAGCGCCATGGAGGGGCCATAGATATCCAAATCCAGCAGACCGGTGCGGTACCCCAGCTTAGAAAGAGCTACGGCCAAGTTTGCAGAGACGGTACTCTTGCCCACGCCGCCTTTACCGGAAGCCACGGCAATCACATGTTTCACGCCGGGCACGCTGGATTTCCAATCGGCGGGGTCATCATTGGCAGATGCTTTTTTGGATTTAGGCGCATGGTGTTCGATATTGACATCCAATTTTTTCACGCCGGGAAGTTCCTTGACTACCCCCATCACGTTTTCGTAGATGTAGCGGGGTACATCTGCGTTTTTACTTTCTACAATCAGGTCTACCACCACGGCGCCGCCCTCGTTTACTTCGATGTTTTTAACAAGGCCGAACGAAACAATATCGCGGCTGAAGCCGGGATACTTAACTGTTGTGAGAGCTGCGCGAATGAGCTCAGGAGTGAGATTAATATGAGTTTCAGACATAAGTTCAAAGTTAAGTTAATTTTTGCTAAAACGGCGCCAAGGCATGCAGATGGTTTCGACCAACCAAGCAAAACCGGAGCACAACAGGCGGAACACATAAACGGCAGGCTGCAGGAAACGGTGCAAGCCACTGTATTTTTCATAGCAGATGCTCAGAGCTACGATGAATATGATGATGCAGAATTTCGGCAGCACCTCCATGTGGTAGTGAATTCCCCAGAAGGTATCCAAAGCATTCGATACTGTCATGACCAACCCAACAAAGCCCACGAGAATGAATGCCGTATAGCCCAAAATGGGATGTCGGGCAATGATATCGATGCACCAGCCGGCCACAATTCGCAATGCTGCAATACCAATGAATACGCCCAAGCAAACGACCCAGATGTGGAAATACTCGGGAATGTCCTTGGAGCCTTGCACCACACCAACAGCAGCCACCACGTTGTCCAGAGAAAGGGAAAGATCCATCAGCTCAATGCTGCAAATGGTCGCTAAAAAGCCCTTGCCTGCCGTTTTGAGTGTCGCCGAACCAGCACTTTCTTGCGCTTCTACATATGAGAATTTCAGGTGGTCGCAGGCTAAGTATATGAGGTATAAAGCCCCAAACCATTTAACCCACGCGTTGTGCATAAGCCATGCCACTAAGGCAAGAGCAATACCACGAAACAAATACGCACCTATAAGCCCCCACCGCAACGCTGCTTTTTGCTGATGCTTGGGCAAATGAGATGCCATGGCAGCTATGCCCAAGGCATTATCTACTGAAAGCAAACCTTCTATCAACACCAAACTGGCAATCACCATGAGGCTGGCTGATATAAAACCGCCCCAGTTCTGGGATACCATATCCACAGCCATTTGAAATTCAGAAACAGGCATGGCGCGGAGTATACCACATCCCCCCCTGCTCCGCAAGACCAAATCCTGTTACCACCTCAACTGATTCTCATTTGATATTAGACTTGACAAATACCCCCTAGGGGTATATTTATACAGATATGAATACGCATCCTTGCCACCGAGGGGAATTAACGCGATTGAACCGCGTAAGCGGGCAATTAGCAGGGGTAAAAAGGATGATAGAAGATGGGCGTTACTGCCCGGAAATACTGATGCAGTTGCGAGCGATACGAGCAGCCATACGCCGGATAGAATCCGGGATATTGCAAAAACACATGGAGCACTGTGTTGCCCAAGCGTTGAGAGACGGGACAGAAACAGAGTCTAAAATAGAAGAGCTGATGAAGATTTTTGACCGCTATGAAGACTGATTCTCAAAAGCAGGCATTTAGGGTAAGAGGAATGAGCTGTGCCGCCTGCTCTGCAAGGGTAGAGCGCGCGGCAAGCCGTATACCGGGAGTCACGAGTGTACAAGTGAGTTTACTGGCGGGCACCATGCTCGTTCACTACGCCCCCCATCAAACGAATCCTGAAGAGATAGCGAGTACGGTATGCAAGTTGGGCTACGCCACCACCCCCCTGGAATCGCAGGAAGCGAAACCGTACGATGATTCCACAGCCCCGATACGCCGAAGGCTCATTTATTCAGGCGCTTTGCTAATACCCATGATGTTTTTGCACCATTTTGGGGAATCTGCGTGGGGGGCATGGCTTCAATTAGCACTCCTTTGTCCAATTCTTTATTTTAACCGCATTTTCTTTAAAAGAGGTCTGGGGGCACTCATGCAAAAGTCTCCCAATATGGATACGCTCGTTTCCATCGGAGCGATAGCCTCTGTTGCCGATGGAATATGTGAAATGTTGATTCACCACCGCGGTGAGCTTTACTTTGAGTCAGCAGCAATGATTCTCACGCTCATTTCCCTCGGGAAATGGCTGGAAGCCGGAGCAACGAGGAAAACAAGTTCCGCAGTGGAAAAACTATCAGCTCTTTTACCAGCAACTGCTACGGTGTTGCGAGATAACGAAGTTCAAACAATCCCTGCTGATGCCGTTCTAGAAGGAGATATCGTCCTTATTGCTCCCGGGGAAAGTATTCCGGTGGACGGCACGGTAACACAAGGCCAATCCACGGTCAATGAATCATCCTTGACCGGTGAAAGCTTACCCGTTGAAAAGACATTGGGAGATATGGTATATGCGGCAACGACCAACGGTAACGGTTTACTTCAAATTATCTGCAACAAAACACGAGAAAACAGCGCCATGGCGGATATCATCCGTTTGGTTGGCGAGGCGGCAGCCACAAAAGCACCTATTGCGCGCATAGCAGACCGCGTAGCGGGTGTCTTCGTACCGCTCGTTATAGGAATCGCAATGCTCACCACCATCATCTGGCTTCTTGCCGGGAGCAGCGCCTCCTTTGCAATAAGTTGTGGCATAGCAGTGCTCGTCATTTCCTGTCCCTGCGCGTTGGGCTTGGCCACACCAGTGGCCATCATGGCAGGTGTGGGAAAAGGTGCAGAATGCGGCATACTATACAGAAATGGGGAAGCTTTGGAGCATGCCCGCAACATCACATGTATAGCACTGGACAAGACCGGCACCATCACTCAAGGTTCGCCCGCAGTATGCGATGTCATACCAGCAAACGGACACAGCCGCGAAGAGCTATTGTTTCTGGCAGCAACAGCAGAAAGTGGCAGCACACATCCCCTGGCAGAAGCCATACGGCAAGCATGCTCGACATTATCTCCGCGCACGCCGGATGAATGCCTTTATCATGCCGGTAGAGGCATGGTCGCACGAGTGAACGGAGAAACAATTTTGGCGGGCAATTCACAGTTGATGCAAGAGCACGATATTCAGTATGATGCAAGCACCTTGCTTCATCTTGCGCAAGAAGGAAAAACCCCACTTTTGTTTGCAAAAAACGGTGAACTTTATGGCATCATTGCGGTGCGAGATCCTATAAGGCTCTGCGCCAAGGCCACCATAGAAACCTTGCAGAGCATGGGCATACGAATCTGCATGATGACGGGAGACAATGCCCGCACCGCTGCAGCCGTTGCCACCCAACTGGGGATTCAGGATTTTTGGGCGGAATGCATGCCGGGAGATAAAGAGAAGCGGCTCTCTCAGCTCCGGGAGGAAGGAGAAATCGTTGGCATGGTGGGAGATGGCATCAACGATGCCCCTGCTCTCTTGCGCGCAGATGTGGGCATTTCCCTTGCTACCGGTACGGATATTGCGAAAGAAAGTGCCGATATTGTTTTAGCTCATGATAACTTGCATGACGCAGTGAACGCCATTCGTTTAAGCCGTGCCGTCATCTGCAATATCCGCCAGAATCTTTTCTGGGCTTTTGCCTACAACACCCTTGCTATTCCGCTTGCTGCCGGGGTATTTTATCCGCTTTTCGGTTGGTTATTGCACCCGGCAGTCGCGGCGGCGGCCATGGGCATGAGCAGTCTCTGCGTTGTTTCAAACGCTTTGCGTTTGCGCCATCTTTCTTTCTCTCAACCCAAACAAGAAAACATGAATACTATTACACTCACCGTCACCGGTATGATGTGCCCCCACTGTGAGCAACACGTCACCAAAGCATTACTTGCTCTCGATGGCGTGGCTTCTTGCATTGCCAGCCATAAGGACAACGCCGTCACGATTACAATGAACGCGCAAGCGGCTGACATGGCAGCCATTAAAGCGGCTATCACGGAAGCAGGCTATCAAGTGCAATAATTTCTGCGCTTCCCCTCCTTTATAAAAAACAGGCAGCCCATACTAAGCTGCCTGTTTTTTGTTTTCTGGAGAGAATCACTTGGTTGCTCCGCCTTCCTTCTCTAGTTTTTCTTTGGGAAGCACCCAGATATCAATGGCACCTTCTGCGTAGCGAGCGTAGATAGATTTGGGGTCAATGTTGCGCATTTCATAATAAAGTGCGCGAAGACGGTTTGCAGATTGTCCATTGCGACGAGCATGCCCGGAAAGCGCAGCCAGCAGCTCCTGGCGCTGGCGCCGTGAATAGCAACCATTCGCTATCATATTGCGGATGAACGCATTAGCTTGTGTTTGCGACATATCCTGCAACAGCTGCACGAGCTTCAGCGGGTCATGTTTAAATCGCTCTGAAAGACCAATTTTATCTTTCTTGAGATTCAGGCCATTACCACTCATGTAGCGACTGGAAGGCACATCTAACTGCACATCCAAGGCTTGCGCCAAAAGTTTGGCTTGGCGGCCGGAGCCGGCACGGAGAGCTTTTTTGAGCAGTTTTTCCTGCTCATCATACAAATCAAGAAGCTCGCGAAGACGCTTGCCGGCTGTTTCGGGGTCTTTCATTTCTACATGGTCCTGCACAGAGCCGCGCAGGTTTCCATCTCCATCCAACAGGAGGAGACAGGGCAAACTGCGGATTCCTCCCGGCATGTTGCGGTTTTTGCCCATCAGGCGTTCAATCTCCTTTTTCTGCTTTTCATCCGGCAGTTGGTAAACAGGGACCTGTAAGAAAACGCAATCTCGCACAAAAGGTTGCAATTTTCGCTGCTTGATGAACTCATCATATGCGCGTTCATTTGCTCTATCTATATTGGCCCCATAGCAGAAGAACACCACAGGCCGGTTCTTTCCCTTCTTGAGAGCATCATCATAGGTGCGAGCATTGATGCCCAGTAGCGGCTGCGCCACAAGGAAGAGTGCACTCAACAGATATATAAACTTCTTTATCATCTCAGAAAAAAGGATCATGGGTTATTTCTTTTCATCTTTGGACGCAGAACCACTATCTTTGGGAGTTTTTATGGGTTTACCGTATACATAGAAACCTACCATATCAACAGTGGGTCCAAGTTCCGGCTGATAAGCACCCTCTACGCGCAGCTCCACGTAACGCGCTTCCGGTTTGGATTCCTTGAAGTCAAAGCGGGCGATAGAACCGGCAACCTGAGCCTTGCACTTGGGGCGAGACCAGTTTCGGCCATCGCTTGACACGGCAATGAAAAGAGGATCTACACCATTCCATGCCTTGTTAAAGAGTACGACTACACCATTGACGGTACTCAACTGCTCCAGCTTGATTTTCATGCCGGCGCCTGAATTCATCTTGACAGGGACACTACCACCATGGCGCTGCAGCACACCCCAGTGGAGGCAGCAATGGGGCATTTGGTTTGGCGACAGTGTGACCAAGGTCTTCAGCAAGCCACGCTCAGACACAATGGAGCCGGAGAAGCGGCGGAACTTAAATTTATTCTTGGGGAACTTCTTCTTGCACTTGCGATATGCCATCTTACCAATGGCACTGAAGGTGCGTGCATCATCATTCTTGGCCGCTGTGTAGATGGCTTCGCCCAAAGTTGCCCAAGTTGCATCTTGGTCTTTCTTGGTCGTTCGCGTACGGTTCATAGCGCTGATAATCAGCTCCAAGAACTCTTCTTGCAGCTTTTCCGTAGAGGGATCATCCTCTGGCAAAGCGGCGATGACATCCAAGCCCCAAGCCAATACAGCCGGAGCATAGTCAGCTTTACGCATCAGGATAGCAAGAGCTTCCTTCATGTAATTCTGTTTGTCATCATTGTTGGTACAACCGGCCATTTGGGAATTGAGAAGTTCATTGATATCCCAGCGATTGGTACCAAACGTCTCGCATTTCTTGAAGAATGAGGCAAAGAGCTTATTGCGTTCGCGGCGGTCGGGTACCACTTTCAAGAACTCCGGATAAACGAGACGGCTCAGCAACGTAGCCGCAGCATGGTGATACTTGACTGCCATGCCTTCTACGATGCGTTCATGCAATTCATTCCATTTACCCTTGTTCGTGGGGTCTTTCTGGCGCAAATAGGATGCATAAGCGACTAGAGCCGGCCAGTTGAGAGGCTGGGTAATGGCGGCGGCTTCATAGCAATCAAATGCTGATTTCATCATCTTACGAGCAGCCAACAAATCACCCAACGCAACCAACTGGTCCGACACCAGTGTGCGGTGTGCATCCGTGTACAAATCTTGTTGAAGAATCAGGAAATCCCATGCGTGAACACCCCAGAAGAGCTTTGCCGGTGAGTGCTGCCAGTAGATGGAATAGCCTTTCTGCCATTCCTTCCCTACACGCACGGTAAAGGCACAGTGCCCCGGCTCGCCCATTGTCATGGCGGGAATACCGTGTGCCAATGCAGCGTATGCGCCGTACTTGGAGCAAGCGCCGCACACACCACCAATTTCACGGTGAGCCCAGGCAATGGCATTCCCGGTATATTTCATCAACGGTGCCAAGTACTCTGCTGAGAAAACAGAGTCACCGGCCACATTCAGCAAGCGGTAAGTGAGCTGCCCACTCGCGCCGATATACCCTTCCACCGGCAAGTTTACATTATCGCGCTGCCATATCAGAGAACGTTCATCACCAAATTCATAGGTATGCCCGGTTACAATACGGGTATCCCAGTACTGCAATTCATCAAAAAGCTTATTGAGTTTACCTGCTTGATAACTGCTAAAGTAGTATGCAAACCGCTTGCGCATGCGACTTGCGCCCCAGTTGCAGCGCGCAAATTCCATGGCTGTAGTGGCGGCGATGCGTCGCACAACGGGGTCTCCCATGTCTTCCATATAGCTGCGGTATAATTCTACCATGTATGAAAGTGCCACGTCCATCTTTTCTGTGGGGCCGGAGTACATGAGACCCGTCATCCAATCCAAATCACTAGTAAGGGTGAACAGAAGATTGGTGCCCATCTTCATGCCGGCTATCTCCTTCATCTTTTCCGGTCCTACCTTACGCATCAACGTAAGACGAGCCAAATCTAAGCGATTTTCAGGAGATTCCAAGAACTTCCACACGGCTTCTTCATCTGCCTTGCCCAGCTTGGACATGATGCGCTCAGTGAGCATTTTCTGGATATCCGCCGGTTTTTTCCATTGATCCGGGAAAATATCTTCATTTGTGTAGCCGTTCGTGGTCTTTCCCTTTCGCGCAGCCAGCTCACGGTCGTACTTTTGAATGAGATTTTTGGCAAAACGCTCGATATTGGAATTATAGCTCTTGTCGCGGGGCTTGGGTACTTTTTGCTGCGCAGGGATGACGGGGATATCTTCTTCAATAATATCTTCCAAGGTCAGCTTTTCATCCTCTACGGTGTACGAAGCATTGGCATTATCGCCGGCAGCCACAGAGCCATCCTCATCATCTCCGGAAGGTCCAGGCGTTGTTGTGGTTGCGACAGCATCTGTGCTATCATCTTCCTCATCCTCAATTGGCTCTTCATCCGTATATCCTTCTTCTTCAATCACCACACCTTCAAAGACATCGGATTCTGTGCTGGCAGCCACAGGCTTATTCTCCTTTTCCGGCGGGGAAATTTTGGCAACGATAAGAGGTACGTACATGCCGGAAAAGAAGCCACACACAATTGCAGCCACCACGCCCAGCAAAAGATTAACTAGCTTTGAACTCATAAAGTTATGTTAGTAAGATTGATTAATAAAAAATTATTGGCGCTGGCGCAAAATATCCAGCGTATTTTTTGCAGAATGGCTAATAATGGAATCCGGATGATTAAGCAACTTTTCAACTGCCGGTACGGATTTTTCCGTACCGTATTCACCCACATAGTTGAGGATGGTGTTGATGAGCTGCAATTTATCCGTATCGGCAAGCAACTTGAGGATTTCATCTTCAGCGCTTCCTCCCAATGAGGTGAGGATTCCATTCCATGCCACGGGATTAACAGCCCACATCTCCACGACCGGTGCTATCATCTCATCTGGCACTTCTCGTATCAAAAATTGTATCACAGCAGCTGATGCCGATTCTCGGCGGGCGCGGCAATTCTGGAAATAGTTGCGGCAGAAATCTATCGTTCTCTTCTCTCCGGCCGGAGTATACACGATTAATGCCTCAATGAGTGCTCGGTGTGTATCCGGTTCACTTTGCCAAGGCTCCTGAAGAACTCGCAATAATGTAGCATGTATGTCTCTGCGCAGTGCTGCTACATTTGAATTCTTGAGGACCTGAGCAGAGGTACGAACGCGGAGCGGATCCAAGCAGGTTATCTCACTCAAATTGGCCTGCACAAATGCCGGGTTATGAGGATTCCCCAACACATCGGCAGAGTAACGGCAGACCATATTGGCGTGATCCGGCATAAAGCGAACTTCATACAAGCCTTCTTCCGGCTTTGTATAGGACACACGGCCAAAGCGTGCCAGCATGCGTGATATGTTCTTAAGTTCACCACGCGCATTTGTCACCACAAAGAGTGCACCTTGAGCTCGCGTGTATGCACGGGTATACTCCGCTTCCAAAATTCGCGTAAGCGCATCTCTGATAATACTGCGAGTGGCAGAATTCTGCTGATCCATATAGATGGCGTAATGAGCCATGTGCGGTGTTTTAGAGCGCGTTTCATAAAACACAGCCAAATCGGACGGGGTCATGACCGAGCCGGGCTTGCGAACAGGCTCTTCCGGCTGCGTTGCGGGATCCTTCACAACTTCCTTTGTTTCATCCGGCAGCGGATCTACACTCTTATATTCCCATATTTCCGGAGCAAACCACCCGGTGACCATCATGCTAAGCCCCACAATGCTAACTAGCAACTTGTGCCGACGAAATGATACGAACACCAACGCAGCAGCTATCCAGCATATACCAACAGAAATAAAACGCTGGGAATCCATATCCAAACGGCTGATAACCGTTGAGTAAGTAGGACTATCCCCCAGCATGAAGAGGAACATACATATCAGGAAAATGGACACACCCAACCCACAACGAAGCTTGCCGGAGACACTAAAGATAGCATTCTCTTGCAAATCGCGTTGCATGCTTATGGCTCTTTTTCTTTGTCTCTTCCCTGCGCGAAGAAGTGCTTTGTAATCTACGCCCCCATCATCCACTCCGATTTGCGCCTGAGGTGCAGACGAAAATTCTGCATTCAAACACTTAGGACACACAGTCATCGACTCTGATGAACTGTGAAACTTAGAACCACACTTAGAACATTCTGACTCCACACACAATCTTATACCAGATTAGCCCTGGGATAGCAAGCATAGAATCACGTTTAATACACATTGTAACAATTCATTAAAAGAAAAATAATGAGTGCGCATAGTCGAACAACCATGCGCACTCCTAACTTGATGAATAAGAGTATCAAACATCCAGCACGTTATCCTCGCCATCCATATCATCCCCGCCATGGGCAAGAATGAATTGAAGGTCATTGAGGTCGAGACTGGAGGCAAATCCTTCATCACCCAAAACGTTGGTGACAAGCTGATTCTTCTGGTGTTGTAACACGCGGATTTTTTCTTCTACGGAATCACGAGTAAGCAAGCGATAGGCAATCACCTTGTTCTTCTGACCAATTCGGTGCGTACGGTCGATAGCCTGACTTTCCACGGCAGGGTTCCACCATGGATCATACAGGATGACGTATGAAGCCGAGGTGAGGTTCAAACCAGCGCCACCGGCCTTGAGTGAAAGGAGGAAGACACTCGGTTCTTTCGTTGTCTGGAAGCGTTCAATTTCCGCTTTTCGGTCTTTTGTCTGACCGGTGAGGTAATTAAACGGACGGCTTTCTGCTTCCAAACGAGCCTTGATAATTTCCAACATGGAAACGAACTGGGAGAACACCAGCACTTTGTGTCCTTCTTCGCGCAGTTGGTCTAGCAGATAGAAGAGCGCATTGAGCTTGGCACTGTCTTCCTTGGCGTATTTTGCATCCACCAGACCGGGGTGGCAGCATATCTGGCGCAAGCGCATGAGCCCCTGCAAAATAGCGAAGGAATTTTTCTTAACAGACTCGTCAGAATCGACACCTAACAAAGCCTTTTGGATACGGCGCAACTCGGCTTTGTAAAGCTGGCGCTGAATGCCTTCCATCTTGGCATACACCTCCTCTTCTGTACGCGGGGGCAAGTCCTTAGCCACCTGTTGTTTGGTGCGGCGCAGCAAGAAAGGCTTGAGGCGGGCAGCCAAGCGGTTTTGGCTTTGCGAATCCTTGCGCTTATCAAACCGCTTCTTGAAGTAAGCACGGCTTCCAAGCACACCGGGCATAGCAAAGGCCATAAGCGACCACATATCCAACAAACGGTTTTCAATAGGCGTACCGGAGAGCACCAAACGGTTGTGAGCCGTGATATCGCGGGCAGCCTTAGCCGCTTTGGAGTCCGGGTTCTTGATTTGCTGACCTTCGTCCAGAATAACGGTGAGCCACTTAATGGCATTGATTTGCTCCCCGCAAACACGCAGCTGGGCGTAGTTGATAACTACCATGTCGTAATTCGCCAAGATGTCATCCACCACAGCCTGCTCCTTGTTGCGAATGACCAATACTCGCACGCCGGGGGCGAACTTTTCTGTTTCGCTGGCCCACACATCCAACACCGATTTGGGGCATACAATCAGTACCGGAGGCACAACAACTTTCTTGCGACCTTGTTTATTGCGACGCATGAACTCCTCGCGCAACCACAATACGTAAGTAATTGACTGAATAGTCTTACCCAAGCCCATATCGTCAGCCAAGATACCACCAAAACCATTAACTGCCAGATATGCCAAGAAATGGAAGCCTTCTATCTGGTACGGACGCAGAGTCGCCTGCAATGTGGTGGGCACGTCCGGCTTGACGTCAATCTTAATTTCCGCCGTGCGTTCCTTAATCTTCTGCCATGCCTTCGGGTCAAAGACCTCCGCAGCACGTGGATCTGCAAGTTGCAAAGCATGCATGCGGTGGGTTTCTCCGGAAAGGTCGAAGGGATCCAAGCCAAGTTTTGTGACAGCATCGCGCTGAGCGTCATCCAGCTTGATTTCCAAGCGCATCCATCTACCATCATCCATACGGACATAACCGCCACGAGCCGACACAAGCGAGCGAATCTGTTCCTTTGTAAGAGTAACACCCTCTACATCAATCACAACGCGAAGGTCAAACCAGTCAATTTCCTGATTGACGACCTCGAAACGAATAGCCGCCGCAACGGGGTCATCCAGCAGAGACTTGAGGTTATCATCCATCTCAATCTTAATACTCTCGGGGATGGACTTTGCCCACTCTGCAAACTTCTCCGGGAATTGCTTGGTGATGCGACTCTTAAATGCAGCAAGAGGCACATCATAGGTAAAGTTCATTTCCTCCAGCAATCCGGGTATGGGATAGAGGTAATCACGGATGAAGCGTAGCAGCGTGCGGTCTTTGACCTGCACTTGCTCCACCACTTCCCAATCATCCTTGCCCAAGCGTTCCTTGCGGCGGCCGGGGTCATCCTGAGCAGATACTTCCAGCAGAACATGCTCTGTATCAGCACTAGTGAGGCCACGCACAATCTTCATGGAGAATGTGGGCTTCATCTCGATGTCCACAACGCGTTTTTCCATGCTCGGTGGCAGGGTTGCTCCAATCTTGCGGAGGAATTCCACGCCATCCAAGCTATCAATAACGCTCTTGGGAATCGAGTAGCGGGGCTCTACTTCTGTACTCTCCAACCAACGGGGAGGGCCAGGGAAAACGGTTTCGTCTGACTGGTACAACTCCACGAGCCCGGGCAGCTGGCGCACGGAGTGTGTCACGTGTACGCCGGCAGCCGTCACAAGTTGCAATCCGTAACAATCCGGAACGATGGGGTCATCAATACAAATCCACTTGAGAGGTTCGCGTACAACCTTGAAGTAACAGTCATCCAAGTTGACTAGGTAGCCCTTGAGGGCCGGTTGGTGGAAGAGACGATTCATTACACAGCACGCCTCCTCCTGATCGAGGTCAAGAACGACGGCATCCTCCCGCTCAGCATAGCCTTGTAATACATTGAGCAGAATGTCGGATTGAGGATCCATCTTGAGAGCCCCTTTCAGGAACTCAGTCATGATGTCATCCAGTTGCGAACGTTCGCGGATAGAGGTCCACTCTTCATCCTCTTTGTAGCGGAAATCAAAGTGCGCTTCATTGATAGTGGAAACCATGCGCATATGCATGGTGCGGCGGGGCGGCTGAGGCGGGCGTTCATTCACGCTCTGGATGCGATCGTACCATGTGCCAATCTCCTTCTCGCGTTCCCATTCGCTGATTTTCTGCTGCACTTTTTCCAAATCCGTCACCACACTCATGAAGTCCGGGAAAAGGATGCGTTTTTTCGTGAAAGCGTAGGCAATATAATTCCAGAACTCTAAGATATTGCGTGGGGGAGAGGGCCACAAATCAAGAGCATCATACCCCGTAATTTCCCAGCGGGGATTCAAACGGACCAAATCGTGATCATGAATCTCTTGTTCGATGGCAAAGCGACGGTAGCGCTTTTCCAGCTTGGTCACAAAGTCAGCTTCGCGAGCGTCCAAATCACGTCCCAGCTTATCTTCCAATACATCAGAAAGAGGGATTTCATTAAGCTCATTGGGGCTTTCCGGCATATTAGCACCACGGTACATACGCTCTACCATGGTGGCAATCAGGCAAGCTCCGGCTATATCCTCATCTTCCGCCGTAGCCGAACCATACCAACGATTTCCCTGCAAGCGCAGGCTGGTACGGAACACGCCGCTGCGCGTTTCCACACGCCCCTGAATGAAGAGATGATTACCAAAAATTTGGGTCACAGCACCTTCTTTCTGGAGTCTTTCGCCTTCATTGCGCACTTCTTCTGAATAAGCATTCAAAAAGTTCAACGTTGCGCGGTCAGGATTGAGAGCAGAACTTAACATGAGATGGAGGATAAATTGAGCTGAATGCAGCACACAGCGTCAGGGTACACCTGTACCAAAGCGTGCAACTGCATGATTGTATGCTAACACAAGATTGTCTCTTTTTCAAGTTCTCTCGTGATTTTTTTTACTTTTTTTAGCTTTTGTTGTTCAAAAATCGGATTTTTTATCTCTTCCTAGCTGATGACATCCAGCTATCTTGCACCACGGAGAAGGAAAAGCTAGTATAAGAGGCGACATGAGAAGCCTCCCGACACTCCTTTTACTTTTCTGCCTCGTGCAAATGATTTTTTCGGCCGGAGCTATGGTTCCGACTCACTGTACGCAGGCAATCGTAGGCATCACTGAGGGCTGGAATTCATCCCACGTTACCCTTTCGCTACTGGAAAAACAAGCCGACGGGCGATGGGCGCGTGTGATGGGTCCCATCCCGGGGAGACTTGGGCGCAATGGTTGCGTATGGGGACTGGGGGTGCACTCAAATCCCCGCAAGGCAACCATCAAGAAGGAGGGAGATGGGCGCTCACCTGCCGGTATCTTTGCCCTCGGTGGGCTGTGGGTCACCAATAAACATGCAGTACAGCATCACAAAAACATACCGCTTGTCAAAGTAGGGCCAAAAGATCTGTGGGTGAGCGATATCAACACCCCGCATCTATACAACCGCTACGTGCGCTTGAAACACCCTGCCCGCACCGAATGGGAGCTCCGGGAACAAATGCGGCAAACGGACTATGCCCATAGCATCAAGCTCCTCATTTGCCACAACACTTGGGAAACAGCTGGGCGACCCATTCCCGGCGCAGGCTCATCTATCTTCTTCCACATCTGGCGGCGCGGTGGAGCCGCACCCACCGCCGGCTGCACCAGTATGGATGAAAGCAACCTGCGAGCGATGATTGCCCGGCTCAATCCCCACCGTCATCCCGTTTATATTCTCCTTCCGCGGCAAGAATATGCAAAGTGGCGTAAAAGTTGGCATTTGCCATGATATGCTTTACTCTTGACTTATTGAGAATGTTAGCGTAAAAGATTCCTCATGCAGATGATTCGGCACATCTTGGCAACAATGGCGCTAGTAGCCATGTTATCCAATGCTTGGAGCAACATCGTGTACTGGGAGGCCAAGCTACAAGATAAATCTAAAGGGGATGTCATCATCCGCCTTGCCGATATCTCAGCTATTGCCCTGCACACATACAAACTCGATGGTTCTTTGGAATTGACAGAGTGTACCATTGATACCAAGGGCAGCCATAGTTTCCGATTCTATGCCATGGCCGATAAGGAAAGCAGCATCCAAGGCAGAGCCTCGCGCACGGCTTTGGGAGAAGCAAAAAAACTGAGTGGTGATAAAACTAACTTTCCCGCCCGTAAATTTCCTGACGGGGCATACAGCCACAATGTAGAATACCAACTGAGCTCTGTAGACAAAGTGGTTAAAGTCTTCAACTCCATCAAAAAAGTGTGGCACTGTCCACAATCCACAGAAATCATCGACAACATCGATTAACTCTTTCTTTTCACAATCATGAAAAACACAAAACACATCCTGACAGGCTTGGCTATTGCAGCCTTAGCACCTCTTACATTCGCACAGACTCCCCAAGCTGCACCCGCAGCTACGGCAGCGGTGCCGGCACCCGCACCGGAGGAAGTGAAAGCCGTTTTCTCCTACCTCATGGGGTATCGCTTCGGACAGGATTTGGCCATGCAAGCCTCTACTCTCAAGATGGATGATATTGATACGTCCATCCTCGTAAAGGCGATTCAAGACGGTATGCTCAACAAGGTAGACCCTGAAATGGAAAGCAAGGACGTGAATGCTTGCATGAATGCCTTTTTAGCGGAACTTCAGGCTCGTGCCACCGCAATTGGAGCAGAAAACCTGGCCAAGGGCAATGCATACCTTGCAGAAAACGCTAAGAAGCCCGGTGTTGTCACCACCGCATCCGGCTTGCAGTACAAGGTAATCACCGAAGGCAAGGGGAAAAAGTATGATGAAGCAACAGACGGTAAGAGCGCAGTATGCAGCGTTGTTTACGAAGGGCGTTTGCTTGACGGCACCATCTTTGACAAGACAGAAACTCCCATCGAGATGCCCATCGATCGTGTTGTTCCCGGTTTTTCCGAGGCACTCAAACTCATGCCCGTTGGCTCTGAATGGGAAGTAGTCATCCCCTCTAACTTGGCCTATGGCGAGCAAGGCCCCGGCATCATCGGCAACAACTCCACGCTCATCTTCAAGCTTAAACTTACTGACATTAAGCCCGCTCGTGGCACGCAAGGCAACCCCATCGAACTGACGCCTGAAATGCTTCAGCAGCTCCAGGAACAGGGCTTGCAGCAAGTGCAACCCCAATAAAGTATACCCCATATACTCCGATTATTCTTTCAGCGGGACAGAGGAGACTCTGTCCCGCTCATCTTTGTAACGTGTTATTTTTCAAATTGGCCTTCTTTTAGCTTGAATTATTCATAATCTGTCACTAGAATGGCAGTAATGAAAATTCATTTTTGTGGCGCAGCCGAGACAACGACCGGTTCCCAGCACCTGCTGGAAATAAACGGCATCCGCATCCTGCTGGATTGTGGCATGTACCAAGGGCATCGTGAAGACCAGCTCCGAATCAACCGTGACTTCCCCTATTTTGACCCGGCCAGCATTGATTATGTGATTCTTTCCCACGCCCATATTGACCACTCAGGCAACCTGCCGAACCTCGTCAAAAAGGGATTTAAGGGGTTTATTTACACCACGTATGCCACGCGCGATTTGTGCCAAATAATGCTGGCAGATGCAGCCCGCATACAGGCGAGCGACTGCAAGTTCCTCAACAAAATGCACAAGCGCAAGGGTGGCGAGGGCGAAGTTGCAGAAATTATCTACACAGAACAAGATGCCGAGGCCTGTCTGCGCAGGTTCATCAACATCGGCTATGAGATGCCCTTCCCCATTGCTCCCGGTATCACCCTTACATTCTATGATGCAGGGCATATTTTGGGTGCCTCTCAAATTGTACTGGATATTGATGATCAGGATGACGGAAAGCACAAGAGGTTGCTGTTCTCCGGAGACGTAGGGCGCGGCGACAATGAATTACTGCGAGACCCGGTAGCCGTACCGAATGTCGATATCATGCTCATGGAATGCACATACGGGGGGCGCATTCACGAATCCCCCAGCAGAGATGATAAGACCTTCTGCGACACCATACGCGCAGCCATGAAACGCGGTGGTAATGTTTATATACCGGCCTTCGCGGTAGAGCGCACACAACAACTACTTTATCTACTCAACAAGGCATACAAAGACGGCACCCTGCCCAACTACCCTGTGTATGTCGATAGTCCTATGGCTGTGAGCGCAACAGAGATTTTCCGACTGCACCCGGAATGTTTTAACAAGGAAGTGTATGAGTTTCTCTTTGCGCAGCGCTCTCCATTTGAGTTTGAGCAGTTGCACATGGTTCGCACAGTCACAGAATCCCAGCGCCTCAACAATTTAAGAGAAAAAGCCATCATCATTTCAGCATCAGGCATGTGTGAAGCAGGGCGCATTTTGCACCATCTCAAAAATGGCATCAGCCGAGACAACAACACCGTTCTTTTCGTGGGATACTGCGCGGCTAACACATTGGGGCGCCGCATTATGGACGGCTCCCTAGAGGTACGTATTCTGGGAGATGTATACCCGGTACGGGCGCGTGTACACTCCTTGGATTCCTTCTCCGGCCATGCTGATCACGATGAACTCATCACCTATTTCAATCGAACAGGTGGCCCGCGTTCCAAAGTATTCTTGGTACACGGAGAACGCAACTGCTCTGCAGCCATGAAAGAAGCACTTACCAGCTTCCACGATGGAGAGGTACACATAGCCAGGCTTAACACCATCGTAAGCTGCTGAAGCAGGACGCAAAAGCGACTTGGAAACAAAGGTGAGAAACGATATATTAAGAAGCATGAAACGACCATGCTTTCTACTGGGTGTTGTGGCAGCAGTGCTGTTGGGGGCCTGCGATGGCGGAAGCAAAGGCAGCGCCACGCCACAGGCTGCTGCCGAATTTGCTGAAATTGAGCAAATGCAGCTTGACCCGCATGACCCCATGGACAGAGAATGGCGAGATGTGATAAACCACTTTGCCAAGCACATGGATACCGCCTATGCTTCCAAAGAATCTCAATTCACCATACTCCATATAGCAGCTATATTCAACAAGGCCGAATTGGTACGATGCTTACTGCTGGATGGAGCAGATGCCAACGCCACCACTTACTATCTTTCACCGGAAACGGGAGAATGCAGTGGCGAAGACAGTGCGTTGGAATTAGCGCTGGCAGACATTTCGGGGAACCCGCGAGGCGCAGACGGTATTATCGCTACCATTGACGCCTTACTACAGGGGGGCGCAAAAGCAGAAGTAAAAGGCAGCATGAAGACCAGCATGGCTGCTACTGCCATCACCTTGTGCGAACATGAATCAGCTGTGCTGCATTTAATGCAACAAAGGCCCGACATCTGCCGGAGCCAAGATACAGATGCGCACATGATGGCCGCTTGGAAAGGGTGGGAGTCCGTCCTGAAGCAATTACTCACCGCGTATCCCCTCTCTCCGGAAGAAGCAGGCAAAGCGTTGTTTACCGCAGCAGGCGGTGCTTTTCAGATAGAAGGGAAACACAGCAGATGTATCCGTCTGTTGCTGGAACATGGGGCACCTATCAACAGCCGAGATGAAGCAGACAGAACACCCATTTTTGCAGCAGCCACAACACTTCTTCAGACAGAAAGCAACGAGACGCCGTACGTTCTTTCCATCATCGAACAACTGTTGAATGAAGGAGCTGATGCTACCTTGTGCGCACAAGATGAAGAATACCCCGGTTGCTGCGCATACGATCTCCTGCGCATGCACCCAACAGCACTCGAGGAACTGGCACAGCGAGGGCATAAATTAGAAGCACCGCCACTACTCTTTACCCCCGGACTCATGCTGTTATCAGATGTCTGCAAAGCCAAACAGCGTGGCCAAACAACAGATGTTACCTTGCAACATTATGATGCTATCGCCACCATCCTGAGGCCAACAGCCGACATGCAAGACTCCCCCATTTACCCGGAAGCACTAGAGAATGCCATTTCCCTGCTCTGCGAAGCAGATGCCCATAAAACAGCGAATCTGGTAGCTAATATGCCCCTTTGGCACAGCATTGCAGCAGATAAAGAGGCAAGCCATCACATAGCGCCCCTTCTTTCAGCCATTCGCAATGCGCCTAATTTGATACTTCCGGCGGAACTTTTGTGTCAAGCAGCCAGAGACTTGCAAAGAAAGAAAATGAACGATGAAGCGGCAACAATCGTTGAATGGCTGGGGAGAGATGAACACGCCCAACCCTATATAGAGCAAATGAAACAAGCCCAGCACCCAGCTCTGCAGGCAGGGGCGTGGTCGGCTATTCTTTTACAAAAGCAACTTCCTGCTCCGCGCGCAGGTGAAATCCAATACTGGATAGAAAAGCACCCCCAGGCAGACAAAACGCACCCGGCTTTGCAAAAAGCCCTGCTCCTCACTTCTCTACAAGAATTGTGGACTGGAGAAATGCCCGCCAACAAGCAAAAACAACTCATTGCTGCCATGCGTGAAATAGGCGCACCCAATGCTGCCAATCAGTATGAAAAAATTGCTCAAAATTTACATGATGCCGAAGTTTTGGACCAAATCATGGACCAACCGGATGATTGGAAATTTGAACTGGAAATAGCCACTGCTCAATTCATTTTGCAGAACGAACAAGCATTTCACAAAACCCCGCAGCAAAATACTGATTGACAAAACGCTCATTTTCGCCTAAATTGATGAACGGAATGCGTTTTACCCTGATACTAGCGCTTGCCATGGCAGCTCTTCCCCTCGCAGCCTCCACAACGGCTGTGGCGGAGGGGACGGAGAGTACTGCCCCTGATGCCACAGATTTGCTGGCTCTCGCCACATACTATCAGGGGGAAGACACCTCGGTTGCCATAGAAAAAGCCATCCAGCTAGGAGCATCGCTGAAGAACACGGATAAAAAAGGAAACACAGCCTTAATCCTTCTTGCCATGGCTGTAGAAAGCGATTCCCGTTACAAGGCAGACGAAGCATTCCGCAAAGCTTTGCATGACTCCATCATTCTCCTCATGCAAAATGGAGCAGATTGTCTCACCGAAAACAACGCAGGCTGCAATGCACTATTCTTTCTTCACAGCTCCCCGGAGTTGATTCAAACCCTCAATCAACTCAAACTCATTCCGAGGGAGTTGACTATCCGCATCCCGCATGAGGATATAGCCCTCTCCCGCCACATGCAGCTTCGTTTGGCCCAGGCCGGCTACAGCACCAACCCCTTTAGCTTGGATTACCTCAACAGAAGATATTGCAAACCGGCATATCCCCGAGTCCTTGAGCGTTTCAAGACCTATATGGCTGCCGAAACCAGCAGTCTCATCCCTACCGGGGCATTGCAGGATACTCTTGCATTTCTGCGCATGGCAGATGAACAAGCAGTAACGGACTACATCAACAAACTCACCCTCTGGGAACACGGAGAACATTTCTTAGAGGAAATACCGGAGCGTTTGCTGGTAGCGCTTTGTGAGTTAAATTGGGACGTAAAAGAAGAGAATCTGCGAGCAGCGCTTTCCAAGCTTGAGTCAATGCTCCCGGTCGATGAGGGAGACATGATAGATTGCTATGCGGCCTATCCCATGGGCAAACTCTTGGAAATGATGGCGCGTAAGGATGAGGGGAGAACCCAAGCTTTGCTTGAAAAGTACACCACGTCTCGGGATCCGGACATGGCCTACACCGCCTACCGCATTCTTTTGCAGCAAAAGAAACTTCCTTTGCCGGAGCCCGGCTCACTGAGCGAGCATTTAAACCTCTCCGGTGGTATCGAATCATTGCCGGACGAACAAAAACGCGTGTTAGAATGCGCTATCGTGGATGATGCCATGAGGCACGGTAATTTAGAGGGCATCACACCGCAAATGGTGCAGCGGGTTCAAGGCTATTTCAGTGATATGAAACTGAACAGCTTCGCCAACATTCTTTCCTCCATTTTAGGAGAAAATCGCATCATCACCCCGGAGGAAGGACTCAACGAAGCCTGCTCTGACTACCGGGAAGAACACTCCACCTCCCCTCGCATCGTTCTCGCCCGCTACATTCTTGAACACCCGGATTTATTCACCGGCGAAACACCATGACCAAGAGGATTTTCAAAAAATATCTCCTCTCTTCTTGGCGCATCCATGCCATCTGCTGCATTGCCGCCACTTTATCCGGTATTCTCATTATATGGCCCCGCACCGCGCCCCGAGCTTGGCGACTTGAAGCCGGAGATTATGCCGGCATCGTCATTGCTGTGGCCTTTCTGGCATCATTGGGCTTCATGGTACTTATCACCTCTTGGTTGCTGCTGAAACTTCGTAACACAAGAGCCATTATCCACTTCTCAAGCTGGTTAGGATTATGGAGTGGCACCGCTGCCCTCTTCATGCTGTTAGCAATCATTGGCGACCCACCGCCACCCATGGCGAAGGAACTTCCACAGCCCATCCAACAAACGGACACCTTGCATATTCCGCATGATTATCTTATGGGGCCGGAAGCTCTCCTTATCCCTATTTCTCCGGAAAACTACTCGGCTGATAGAATTGTACACACTCCTGCACTAACTCAGCTTGAAAAAGAAAATAAAGAACAACTTCAAAAATACATCTCCTCAGCCCCCCGCTGGGCGCACAGTAGTACAGATGATACATTCTACACAAAGCCCGGTCACGTTGTCATGGAGCCACCCTCAGCAAAAGGCACACCCGGACACATCCATGTAGCTTTTCGAAAAATTGCGGAAGGAGAACCTATTCCGGAAGGCTATACCGTCATCAAACCGGGAGAGCCTTTCCCTTCTGCTACAGAAGAAGCTGCGCCAATTCCGGATTTTGCGTTGGATTTGGGTGGCAACCACTACCTTCTACTGGCGTGGCGCGGAGCCGCACATCGAGAAACGGCCTTTAAGGCCATTAATGCTGCCATTAGTGCAGTAGAGGCTCGCTTCAAACCTCTGGCAGAAGACCCGAGTGCAGAAACAATAGAAAAAATGATTAAAGGCAAGCCTGCCACCCTAGGCAGCACCCCGGAAATACGACTTTGCGAACCACCGGGGCAATACGGAACATACCAAGCGGAGCTCTTTCTGAACCCGGGAGAAGAAGGCACCGTCCTCCTCATCGTCAAAGATATTGAAAAAGGGGAAACCCTTCTTGTGCTCAATTGTCCTGCGCTTTACTCGAACAACGAAAACGAACTTTTCCGTCACGATATTCCCGGGTCTCTCCCCGAATGGATGCGGAGCGCCCAATTTAGCAACGCAAATACCCTCTTAGCACCGGGCACCCCGCTCTTTTTCGTCCGGCAGGGGGAATCTCACCATTATTTCGGTGCAGCTTTTGAAGTCTGGTTCTCTCCTGCCAATTCACCACACCAGCGCAAGTTGATTATGCGCAGATGCTACAAAATCCAGTCCTGCGAAATCAATGCACACGAAAAAACACCCACCAACGAACAAAAAGCTGCCAGTCCCGGCTCAGGTGATGCTCCCGTTTAACACACCGTGGGCACTCTAAATCTTGTGGAATTCAACTACAAGGAAATTTCCCTTGCGCATGTGTGTTCCCCCGCGCGAAGCATTGTATTGCGGAGTTTTTGGCTATTTGTGTCAGTAGGACACGTTTTACCTGCACCACAATATATGGCACCATGAAATATTTTTTTCATCTATATCTTGTGCAAAAAAAAGATTAGCTCCATGAAATTTTCTACTTGAAACGGCAGCCTTTTCGTGATAAATTGCCCATGTTCCGCGTGTATCCCGCACAGCAAGGGGCAGAGACTACCACACTTGCTTCAAGCCACACACCGGGGTACTCTTACAGTCTTCGTACAATCCACAATCAACAACCTACAAGCTCTCTAAAGCCATGCCACAGATCATCAAGCGCAACGGAAAGCGCGAACGCTTCGAGGCCTACAAAGTACAGCAGGCCATTGAAAAAGCATATCACGCCTCGCAGGAGGATTATAACCCCCTCGTATATGCCAATGTTCTTGATGCCCTCAAGGCAGATGACTACCTGCCGGTGGAAAAGGTGCAAGACACCATTGAGCGCGAACTGATGAAGGCAGGGGCATACGAAACAGCACGCAACTTCATCAAATACCGCTTCTTGCACAAGCTGCAGCGCGAACAGATTGCCGGCCTTTACCAAGGCAACACATGGGTGGATTGTAAGCAGACGATTGAGGAATACATTGGTAACACAGACTGGCGTATCAAAGCAAACTCGAACACCACATATTCCAACGCCGGTCTCGTGAACAACACTGCCGGCAAGGTGATTGCCAATTATTGGCTGGATCAGGTCTATACCCCGGAAGAAGGTGCAGCCCACCGCAACGGCGATTACCACATTCACGATTTGGACTGTCTTACCGGCTACTGCGCCGGTTGGAGCTTGCGCAATCTACTCAATGAGGGGTTCAACGGCGTGCGTAGCCGTGTTAATAGCCGTCCGCCTCGCCACTTCCGTGAAGCACTGGGACAAATGGCCAATTTCTTAGGTATCCTGCAGAGTGAATGGGCAGGAGCTCAGGCTTTCTCCTCTTTCGACACCTATCTTTCTCCCTACCTCTTCAAAGATCAACTCCCTTACAACGAGGTTAAGAAGGCATTGCGCAGCTTCGTGTACAATCTGAACGTACCCTCCCGCTGGGGTCAAAGTCCCTTCACCAACGTAACGATTGACTGGACAGTTCCCCGAGACCTGCGGGAGCAGCCCCCCTTCTCCGGAGGTGCCCACATCTTTGAAAACCTGCACAATGAGAAGTTGACGGCCATTGCTCGTGAGCGTGGAGCGGAATCCCTTACGGCTATGACCTACAAGCATTTCCAAAAGGAAATGAACATCATTCAGCGTGCATTCTATGAAGTGCTTACAGAGGGTGACAGCACAGGACAACCTTTCACTTTCCCCATTCCTACTGTTAACATTACAGAAGATTTCGACTGGGAGGGTGAGAACGTCCCCCTGCTCTTTGAAAACGCAGCTAAGATCGGTTCCTCCTACTTCCAAAACTTCATCGGTTCCCAGTACAAGTACGATGAGAACGGCAACAAGATTATTGACGAAGAGGCTTACAAGCCGGATGCCGTGCGCTCCATGTGCTGCCGTCTGCAGCTGGATTTGCGTGAACTGCTCAAGCGTGGTGGTGGCCTCTTTGGCTCAGCAGAAATGACCGGTTCCATTGGTGTGGTGACAGTCAACATGGCACGCTTGGGTTACCTGTACAAAGGCAACAAGAACCTGCTCTATACCAAGCTGGGTGAGCTCATGGACTTGGCCAAGGATACCCTTGAGAAGAAGCGCGTGTTCATCAACACGCTGTATCAGCGCGGGCTCTACCCCTACACCAAGCGCTATCTCCCCCACCTGCGCAACCACTTCTCCACCATTGGGTTGAATGGCATCAACGAAATGCTGCGCAACTTCTCCAATGATACCATGAACACCGCTACGCCTGATGGCATTGCTTTCGCAGAAGAAGTGCTTCACTTCATGCGCGAACGCATTCGCGGTTATCAGGAACAAACAGGCAACCTTTACAACTTGGAAGCAACCCCCGCAGAAGGTACGACCCACCGCTTCGCTCGCGAAGACCAGAAGCGCTACCCGGACATCATCCAGTCCGGTACACCCGGCCATCGCTACTACACCAACAGCTCCCAGTTGCCGGCCAGCTACACGCATGACCTCTTCCAAGCTCTCAAGATGCAGGACAAGCTGCAGTGCTGCTACACAGGTGGCACGGTATTCCACATGTACATGAATGAGGCCATATCCTCACCTGAAGCATGCCGAGATATCGTGCGCAAGGTACTTACTAACTTTAAGATGCCCTACATCACGGTAACACCTCTCTTCTCTGTGTGTGAGAAGCACGGCTACCTGCGGGGGCGCCATGACTACTGCCCCATTTGCGACGAAGAGCTTATTGCCCAAGCTCGCACAGAAGAACAGCCGGAACTCCCCCTCTTCTAATTCTCCAACAACCCAAATACACAAACCATGATTGAAGATACCATCAAACCCGTCCGCAAGACTGACGAACAAATCTTGGCCGAACACGAAGCAGAACGCACCAAGTGCACCGTCTACACCCGTGTAATGGGCTACCATCGCCCCGTTGAAACCTTCAACGCCGGCAAACAAGGTGAGTTCGAAGAACGCGCCCACTTCAATGAACCCGGCTGCGCCTGCTGCCAGGATGTGATTCTCAAGTGATGCGACGCCACCCGGCAGACATCACCCCCCTCACTTTCCTGGACTACCCTAAAAAGGCAGCCTGCATTCTGTGGTACACAGGATGCAACTTGAGATGTCCCTACTGCTACAACCCGGAACTCGTTCTGGGTTGTAGTAATAGTGGGGTGGATGAGATGGCGTTTCTACGGGAGCGCCGCGGTTTCCTCGATGCTGTTGTTCTTTCCGGCGGCGAGGCCACACTTATTCATGATTTAGCCGGTCTTTGTGCCGATATTAAAGACTTGGGTTATCTCATCAAGATAGATACAAATGGCAGCAATCCCGATGTACTGGGAGATTTGATAGACCGTAAGCTGATAGACTATGTGGCGATGGACAACAAAATGCCCAGCACGCGCACATGGAAATTGCCCGGGGGAGCCCAACTATTCGATCGTTTTTCAGACTGCTTACAAAAGTTGGAAGAATCCGGGTTGCCATACGAGATTCGCACAACTGTGCATCCCGGCTTGCTGGAGGAATCAGACTTACTGCAAATGATTCGGGAATGCGAACAATTGGGCTATCGGGGCACCTATTATCTACAGTATTTCTTCAATGCCGGGTCAACATTGGGCAATTTGGATCCGCCTACTCGCCGGTATGACAGGCCCCTACTCGAGCGCCACTCCCCTCTCCGCATCGGCTACCGGAACTTCCCGGAAGACAGAGGTAAAAATTAAGATGCTTTTTTAAGGCGTTTTTTCATTCTTTATAGGGCGGACAAGCATCGTCTTTTGCTCGTGGGGGCGGTTGTACAATCCGCCGAATAGGCGTACGCACAGGTAATTGAACCACGCCATGCCAACTTGGGATTGGCGCTGATCCCGCAGAAAAGCTAAATCAACTTGGCGACGTGAAAATTGTGCACCTTCCTTAAGTGCATGGTACAACGCATCATGGCGGAGAGTTGGCAATAAGTCCCGCAAATACGTATCGCCCACCGTACAACCATCCCAAACATAATTGCGGCGTATGATAAGCACATCTCCCCGAGCCTCCATAAGGACGCGGTGCGGTGCATGCGGATGAAGCCCCTGCCAATAGCCCAGTTGCAAGCGCGGATCTTTCCACTCCAAATCCGTATCCGTACGCAGGCAGAACCCCGGTGAGCATTCGGGAATATATGCATACCAATTGCCCGGCTTACTTGCCTGCTGCACCACCTCCGGCATGATACGCTTGGGTATCATACCATCCACAATCTGGCGGCACGATACGAGCGACAAAGCAGCGAAAATGATTAGGGCAATCTTCATCTTATTTTTTACGAGCATGGTGTACATGGGGGCTTAGCTCGGCGCGCAGATAGGGAGCTGTGGGTGAATTAATTGATTTTGAGACATGTTGCACAGAACCTTGGGCTACAATAGTTCCACCATCTCGGCCGGCACCCGGCCCCATATCAATCACATAGTCAGCCTCACAAATAAGCTCCAAGTTATGCTCAATCACCACCACGGTATTACCCATTTCTACGAGGCGGCGCAAAACCAGAACCAACAAGCGAACATCATGCGGATGCAGACCAATCGTAGGTTCTTCAATCAAGTACAAATCCTGTGGCAGTTCTTTTCCTCGCCGTACCGCATTGAGCGCCGCACGGCGCCCCTTGATGAGTTCTGCTACTAATTTGATGCGTTGGGCCTCGCCACCGGAAAGCGTATTACTAGCCTGACCTAAGGTAAGGTAGCCTAATCCTGTTTCGCACAACAAACGCAAAGGGTCTGCCAGACGGGGCTGAGCGGAGAAGAATTCCGCAGCCTCCTCCATGTTCATATTTAAGACATCTGCAATCGTTTTTCCCTTGTAACGCACCTGTAGTGTGCGTGAATTATAACGCGCGCCGCGGCAAGCCTCACAAGGTACTGCACAGGGTGGCAAAAAATCCATTTCCTGCTTCTGATAACCGGTTCCTTTACAAGCTTCGCAATGACCGGCTGCTGTATTGAAAGAAAACCGACCTGCGTCAAATCCCAAGCGGCGGGCATCCGCGCTCTGTGCAAACAGCCGGCGTATTTCATCAAAAATGCCGATGTATGTAGCAGGGGTAGAACGCGGCGTTTTTCCCAAGGGGGATTGATCCACTTGGTATACGGCTCGGATAGAATCCAGCCCGGCTGTGCGAGACCAAGTAACCTGCTCACTCGGGGCTAATTTGCCGCCCAAAGCCAAGCGAACAGCGGGAGCTAAAGTACCCGACATTAAAGATGTTTTACCGGCACCGGAGGGACCGGTAATAACGGTGAAACGCGCACGCGGGATACGGAGTGTCACACTGCGCAAATTGTGCAATGTACAATCACATATCGTCAGCCATTTGGCGTTGGTGACAGGGAGGCGCTCTCCGCAGTATGGGTGTTTCTGTTTATGAGAAATAGCGTGTCCGGTTACCGAAGCGGGATTGTCCATCACTTCTTCAAATGTGCCCTGTGCCACGATTTGCCCGCCATGGACTCCTGCACCGGGGCCTAAATCGATGATATGATCCGCGCGGCGCATGGTTTCCTCATCATGCTCTACCACTAACAGGGTATTACCACGCTTTTTCAATTCCTCAAGAGTTGAAAGAAGCCGTTCGTTATCCTTGGGGTGCAGTCCAATCGTTGGCTCATCCAACACATAAAGTACACCACGCAGATTCGACCCCAACTGCGCAGCCAAGCGTATGCGCTGTGTCTCACCACCGGAAAGAGTGGTAGCAGACCGGTCCAACGAAAGATAGCCCAAGCCCACGCGCTCCAAGAAGAATAGGCGCGGAAGGATTTCGGCCATCACATTGCGGGCAATTTCATTGTCGCGGCCTTCAAAATGCCATATAGAATTCATGATAAACCGAGCCTCCTCCGCAGACATGCTACCTAACGCAGAGATGTTTGTATTACAAACAGTAACACCAAGGGCAAATCGATTGAGACGCATTCCCTGGCATTCCGGGCATACGCATGTTGAATATTCCTTATCAGCAGAGCGTTCCACATCACGGTCAAAGCGCAATTCCTGTTCCAACATACTCATTCGCTCCTCTCCTTGTTTCATACTCACAGAGCTTATCACGCCATGCCCAAGACAACGCGGACACCACCCGTGTGGTGAGTTAAAGGAAAAAGAGGATGGTTCGAGGTCGGCATACGTTTTTCCACACTCCGGGCAGGAGAGACGCGTTCCCACTAATTCCTCCCTCTGCGGGAGGAGGATACGAATAAAGCCATCCCCCATTTCCAAAGCCTTGTTGACCGTCTCTGTAAGCGTGGCATAGTCGCAATCCACCCCATTCATGAGAATATGATTGCCCGATACCACAACGTTGGCAAGGATGATGTCGATATCATGGTTGGAATATCGATCCAATGGAGTGAACTCATCCGGTGAAACTAACTCCCCATCTGCACGCAAGAAAGGGTACTTACGCCGAGCGGCCCACCGGGCCAAATCCGCATAATGACCCTTTCTGTTGCGCACTACCGGAGCACCAATCATCAACCATTCCGGGCGCGCTGCAATTTTTTCCTGCACAAGTTTCTGGATTTCCTCCGTGGAACGCCGCCCAACCGGCACCCTACACGTGGGGCAATGGGGCTGCCCCAGCTTAGCATAGAGCAAGCGTAAGAACTGCCATATTTCCGTGATTGTTCCTACAGTGGATTTGCACCCACCGCGCGAGCGGTTCTGCTCAATCGCCACGGTTGGTGGCAACCCCGTCAGTCGGTCAATATCAGGCGTTTCCATCTGCTCCGTAAATTGGCGAGCATAAGGGCTCATCACATCCATGAAGCGCTTCTGGCCCTCGGCAAAAATAATATCAAAGGCCAACGTACTCTTGCCACTACCGGAAAGCCCTGTCACCACGGTCATTTTATTACGAGGAATATCTGCATCAATATTCTTGAGCTGATGATGACGCGCACCACGCAAAGAGATATATTGATCCTGCACATTTTCTTCCTCTGCGGCCATTACGACCATCTCCGACATGCTCTGAGATGGTGAGCCCAAAACACCGGCCAAATAGCGCGATGTATGGCCGAAGGGGCAAGCAGACACTTGCTCAGGAGTACCATTCACGACAAGATGACCACCGCCCACACCGCCTTCCGGGCCTAGGTCGATGATATAATCTGCACATTTGATAAGCTCTAAATTATGCTCAATAACTAAGAGGGAATGCCCCTGCTCTACCAAGCGTGTAAAAACACGAAGCAAAACCTCCAAATCAGAGAAATGCAACCCCGTACCGGGCTCATCTAAAATCAGGAGTTTTCCTTTTCCCATTGTCTCATTCCCAAAAGCATCTACCAAAATACGGGCCAATTTCAACCGCTGATTTTCACCACCGGAGAGAGTGTTGAGCGCTTGTCCAAGCCCCAAATGCCCAAGGCCTACATCGACCAATACTTGCAAACGCTCCGCTATGTGCTTTGCCCGTGCATTCTTTTCACGAGCAAAGAGACGCATGGCAGAGTTAATATCCATAGCAAGCATTTCTGCCATATTGAACCCCAACAACGTGAGAGAAAGCGCCTGCGGAGTATAGCGGGTACCATGGCAAAGCGCGCATGGGACAAAAATATCCGAAAGAAACTGCATTTCTACTTTCTCCTGCCCCAGCCCGGCACAGCGAGGGCAACGCCCCTCTCCACTATTGAATGAGAAATACCCGGGCTTGAGGCCACGAGCTTTGGCGGCCGGTTCGGCCACGAAAAGAGCACGAATTTCATCAAACACTCCCATGTAGACGGCTGGCGTAGAACGCGGCGTTCGCACGATGGGGCTTTGGTCCACCATCACCACGTCATCCAACTGCTCCAAACCGGTGATACGTTTCACCTTCACATGGTCTTCATCATCTAACGCTTCGGGGTGAACACTCCCATGCAGAACATGGCATGCCAAAGAACTCTTACCGCTACCGGATACACCGGTTAAACAGGTATAGACTCCCAGCGGTATCTTTACACTAAAATCATGCAAATTGTGACACTCGGCCCCCTCTATACCAAGAAACAGTTTAGGCTTTCGGCGTTTTTTCGGTACAGGTATTACCTTCTTTCCGCTCAAATACTGCCCGGTGAGGGCTTTCGGATTCTGAAAAATACCCTCGGGAGCCCCCGCGTACACCACCTGCCCACCGGTGGCTCCACTCGCAGGCCCCATATCCACCAAGTGGTCAGCGGCGCGCATCACAGCCTCCTCATGCTCTACCACCACCAGTGTATTACCGCGGTCTGCCAAGCGACGCATGGCCGATATAAGCCGGGCTGTATCGCGGGAATGTAAGCCCACCGTGGGCTCATCCAATACAAACAGAGTCTCGGTAAGAGCCGCGCCCAAACATGCGGTCAGGCTTACGCGTTCAATTTCACCGCCGGAGAGCGAGCGCGTTAGGCGGTTGGCTGCCAGGTACCCCAAACCTACCTCGCTCAGATATGCGACACGGCTTCTTAACTCTTGCACAGCTTGCTTCAATGAACGATCCTCCGATGCGCGGGGAACCACGTACGCATCCAACCAAGGCAACATCTCATCCATTGGCATTGCCTGCACTTGTGGTACCGTCTTTCCACCAATGGTGAAAGCCAGAGCCTCAGGGCGCAAGCGGCCCCCGTTGCATTCCGGACACACACGGTACACGCGATAGTAAGAAAGGAAAATGCGTACAGTCATTTTGTGCGCATGCTTCTCCATATCATCAAAAATCCCCTTGTAACCATACCACAATTTGTGGTCAATGGCAGTCCATGGGTCCAAATCACCACAATTCCCGTAGAATACCCAATCCTTTTCTTTTTGAGTGAGCTCATTCCAGGGTACATCCAAGCGCACAGCACGAGCCTTGCGGTTCGCGACCAGCATATTATCAAAGCACTCCGACAAGGTTGCGGATGAAAGCATTTTCAACGCACCTTCTCGTATCGTCTTATCCGGTATTATTCCTTTGTTGTAATCGTATGAAATAGCACGCCCGTAGCCTTTGCACGCAGGGCACGCACCCAAAGGCGAATTACCGCTGAACAATCCGGGGCGGGGCTCCTCCAAGGGATACCAATCATTGCGGAACTCACGCGGAGTCTGCCAACGGCCATCAGGAGTACGAACCGCTACATGAGCCACTGCTTGGCCATGGCGCATGGCTGTTTCTAACGCCTCAGTCAATCGGGCATAGCTCTCTTCTACAGCCTTCACTCGATCCTGTACTACCAGCCAACTTTCCATCCCCAAATCATCTTCCGTGGCGGCCTCCAGCCTCACGACTTCACCCTTATTGAGTACGCGTAAGTATCCCTGCCCCAGTAAGGCTTGCTGCATTTCTTCAAAACGCCCTACCGGACGCACCGAAAAACACACCAGCACATCACCGGCCTTTTCTGCTATCAATACCTCCGCAGCTTCTGCCGGCGTTACGGGGCGCACCTCCCGCCCTGCGGCATCATGTCCCGTAGCTAGGCGGGAGTATATGAGCTTCAGGTATTCATTCACACCTGTCATGGTTCCCACTGTCGAGCGAGAATTCTTCACCGAGTTGCGCTGCCCCAATGCAATCGCCGGCGGCACATTATCCACAGCGTCTACATCCGGTTTATCCATGCGGTCCATAAACTGCCGCACATAGGGCGAAAATGTTTCAACATACCGCCGCTGGCCTTCTGCATACAAGGTGCTGATTGCGAGAGAGGTTTTCCCACTCCCGCTCGGACCCGTCATCACAGTTATCCCCCCCAAGGGCACATCTACATCCACATTCTTCAGATTGTGTTCTCGGGCTCCTCGGATACGAATAAACTTCTCCTCGCCTTCTTTCATAGAATCATTCTAACATAGAAACACCCCTCTGGGAAGTGCATATTACGTCAATTGCCGAATTTCGTGGACAAAAAGTAAAGAAAATGAAAGCATCCTTCATCAAACGACAATATGAAGAGCTTTATAATATAAAACAGGACGACAAATTTCTTGCGGAGACGGGCATTTTTGTGTATATTATAAGCGAAATATGGAAGGCGAGTACACGGAGGATGCTATTAAGACCCTGGATTGGCGTGAACACATCCGCATGCGTCCGGGCATGTATATTGGCAAGTTGGGGGACGGGAGCATGGCGGACGACGGCCTGTATGTGTTACTCAAAGAAGTGATAGACAACTCCATTGATGAATTTGTAATGGGGGTGGGCAAAAAGATATTGGTAAGTATCCGCCCGGATGGCACTTGCGAAGTGCGCGACTATGGCCGAGGTATACCGCTTGGCAAGCTGTATGAGTGTGCAGCTCAAATCAACACAGGTGGTAAGTACGATGGTGAGGCATTCAAAAAATCCGTGGGGCTGAATGGCGTAGGCATCAAAGCGGTAAACGCGCTGTCAGCAGAGTTTGAGATTCAGGCATACCGCGAAGGACAAACCCGCCGAATGAGCTTTCGCGAGGGCGAATTGATAGAAGGTTCTGACATTACGGAAGCCACAGAGGAGCCGGATGGCACACGAGTCAGCTTCTTGGTAGATCGCACGGTTTTTGCAGAGAACGCAGCGTTCAATTTAGAGTTTGTAGGGCGCATGTGCCGCTACTATTGCTACCTGAATACGGGGCTCACCATCAACCTGAACGGCAAGAACATCATCTCGCGCCACGGCCTGCTTGACCTACTGCGCGAAGAAATGACAGAAGAGCCACTCTATGAACCCATACACCTTGTGGGAGATGATATAGAAGTAGCAATCACCCATGCCAATCAATACGGCGAGGAGTACTATTCCTTTGTGAACGGCCAGCATACCACGATGGGCGGTACCCACCAAGCGGCATTCAAGGAAGCCATTGCCAAAACTCTGCAAAATTTCTACAAAAAGAGCTACGAAGCTTCCGACATTCGCTCCAGCATTGAAGCTGCAGTCAGCATCAAAGTCATAGACCCGGTTTTCGAATCTCAGACCAAGACCAAGCTCGGCAGCAATACCATGGGGCCGGGCAAAGAGACTATCCGCACCTTCGTCCTCAATTTCCTTGGGAAAGAACTGGACAATTTCTTGCACCGCCACCCCGACATTGCAGAAGCAATTGAGGAAAAGATTAAAGAAAGTGAAAAAACCCGCAAAGAGGTGGCCGGCATCACCGGCAAGGTGGCCAAGGAACGTGCCAAAAAGGCAAAAATTCACACCAAAAAGCTGAGAGACTGTCGCGTACACTACGATAGCAAGCACAAGCGAGCAAAAGACACCATGCTCTTTATCACGGAGGGCGACTCTGCCTCCGGTTCAATCACTACTGCACGTGATGCGGAAACTCAGGCCGTTTTCTCCCTGCGAGGCAAACCGGCCAATAGCTTCGGTATGAACCGCGCTGCGCTCTTCGAAGAAAAGCGCAATGAAGAACTGGATTTTCTGCACCTTGCACTCAACATTGACCGCAGCATAGATGATTTACGCTACAACAAAGTCATCATCGCCACGGATGCGGATGTTGACGGTATGCACATTCGCCTTCTACTGCTCACCTTTTTCATTCAATATTTCCCGGAACTTATCCGGGAGGGGCATCTTTACATCTTACAGACACCTCTTTTCCGCGTGCGAAACAAGCAAAAAACAATCTATTGCTACTCAGAAAGCGAGCGGGACATAGCGGTAAAGCAACTCGGCAAATCTCCGGAAATAACCCGTTTCAAAGGCTTAGGAGAAATATCACCCACGGAATTCAAAAACTTTATCGGAGAAGACATTCGACTCCAGTCTGTCTCCTTAGAAAACACTCACAATCTTAAGGATATACTCCGCTTCTACATGGGTGATAATACCGATGCCCGCCGCCAATACATCGTAGACAATCTCCGTATGGAAGAGGACCCGGCCTAATATCCCCTTACCCTTACACCACCATGAAAACACTCATCATTGCACGCCATGGCAACACCTTTCGCAAAGGTGAAACTCCCACCCGCGTAGGTGCCAATACAGACTTGGAGCTCGTAGAAGAAGAGCGAGGGCGCGGTATTGGCCTCTACCTCAAGAAACTGGGACTAGAGCCAACTCGTATACTGGCAGCTCCGCTGAAACGAACCATGGGCACGGCTGCATTAGCAGCTGAAGCTTTGGGTTGCACCTGTCCAGTGGAACCGGATCACCGATTCATTGAAGTTGACTACGGCCCGGATGAGAATAAGACTGAAGAAGAAGTCAAAGCGCGACTTGGAGCAGACGCGGCCCGGGCAGAGGGTACAGACCCCGACACCCTCACACCTGAAGAGTTGGATGCCAAGGGGGCTGCTATCATCGACCAATGGAATGCCAAAGCCATTGTTCCCCCGGGTTGGAAAGTGGATGTACAGCAAATCTGCACCAATTGGCATGACCTCGCCTCCGAAGTGAAAGACGGGGAAACGCTCCTTTGCGTCTCCTCCAACGGGACAATACGCTTTGCTCCCTGCATAACAGGAGATTATGACGCTTTCTGCGCAGAGCACGACATTAAAGTTGCCACCGGTGGAGTCTGCATTTTTACCAGTGAGGACGGTTCCGCCTGGACCTGCCGCGAATGGGGCGTAAAAGCCTTCAAGCACATTTAACCCACAAATACACCTAATACTATGATAAAAAAACTCAAACCTGCTTGGGTCGATGAATTCAAAGCCTTTGCGCTCAAGGGCAATGTCATCGATATGGCCATTGGTGTCATCATCGGCGGTGCATTCGGCAAGATTGTCACCTCCTTGGTCAACGACATCATCATGCCCTCATTCGCCATGATTTTCGGCAGTGGCAAGAGCCTCTCCGAAATGGCTTTCCGTATAAGTGATGCGAAGGACGCCCCCGTCATCAAGTATGGCCTCTTCTGCCAAACGGTACTTGATTTCTTGCTCATCGCGCTCTCTATCTTCTTCATCATTCGCATAGCTTGCAAGTTGCGAGCTCGATTCAAGAAGCAAGAAGCAGAAGCAGCAGCACCCGCTCCGGCTCCCGAGCCGCCGCCCACCCCGGAGGATATCCTCCTGCTGCGCGAAATTCGCGATGCGCTCAAGAACAAGTGAATAAAAAACAACTCATCGACCGAGTCCGTCAATACATGGGCTCCGGTACCACCCACAACACAGCCTCTGCAACAGTAGAGGCTGTGCTTGCATCCATACTTGCAGCTGCCGAGAAGGAAAAGGTGCATATTGCACACTTCGGCACATTCGAAACAATTTTCCGTCCCGCTCGGCAGGGCTTCGATATCAACACCGGGACGCACACGACGTTTCCGCCCCAGCTCAAGCTTTCTTTCCGTCCCTCTGTGGGATTTATCCCTCCATCACAGGCTCGTTCTAACTAATCCCGGAAAAGTTTATCATCCACAGGGGCATCAAGGAAACGGGAATATCGTGTACCGGGGCCATATTCGTTTGGACCGGGTAGGCTATCTTCAAACCAAACTCGGATTGGCATGCAGACAAGCATCGTAAGATAAGTAAGAAACGTATCTATCTTCTTTTCAAATATCAGCATAATCCACCCAATTGGTCCGCTCAAGGCCATACGAACGCGCCACCAAAAATCAAGCCATGAGGTTTTATCCTCATCAAGTTCATAGCGAGTACTTTCATCCGCTAGGTCATAGAAACCAATACCAAAGTCATGAGCCCGGCGCACACAAAGTGCCATACTAGGCACAATGGAGATGAATAAAAAACGCCCCACAGAGTCAGCCACACGTCTGAGCAAATGGCATCCCGCAGGTGTGCACACAAATGAGCTTCTCTCAGGTCTACACCAACTCCGTTAACCATGTAGAAAAGGCCCCACACAAAGAGAATCAATTGCGGTATGGCAAAGGCATAAAACTCTTTGAGTGGCGCACGACCACTAAAAGTAGCACCCAATCGCCAACATTGCAACCACAGAGGCAACCAACCTCCCTTCTCAGGGTGAAAAATTCGTCCGCAATGGGGACAACTCGACACAGCTAGGGGAATCAAAAGCCCGCAACGAGGACAAAAATTGAGTTCTTCTTCTCTTGGCATATTGATGTTGACAGGACGAATTGAGTAGGGGGACTTTCGTCCCCCTCTCACACCACCGTACGTGCCATTTATGGCATACGGCGGTTTCCAATCAGCGTTTGAGGAGTTGATAAAACGAGATATATCCCTCTGCTCGCAGCCATGCGTTATCCATGCAG